>NZ_FWZU01000003.1:327318-654636 GCF_900177375.1 Desulfovibrio gilichinskyi
GCCCGCCGTGGATTTTTTTCGTCTCCATGTTATAGTCTGCATAGATTTAGTGATTCTTCTATGGACCTAACTTTTAAGACTTATATTCTTGAAGTTAATACCCTTGAGAATGGCTATATAAATGAGATGAATGATATGATGCCGATCGTTAAAAGTTAATTTCCAAGCAGGAAATCCCGCACTTTCTGATTGGTTTTTGTAACTTTGTCGTACCCTTCAAAGTGGTGGTCTGTTTCAAACGAAACAACTTCAACTTTCAATTTTGCAAGTATTTTTTTCATTTCTGTTTGATCAAGCACTTCATCCTGCTCGCCTAGAAGAGCCAGCACTTTACCTTTCGCAATGAAGCCGTCGTGAATAGCTTTTTCTATTTCTTTTTCAACTTCAGCAAACTTTTCAACATGCTGGGCTGTGATCAGAATCGTTTTCCCATTCCCGAAGTCGTACACTTCGCCTAGACGTTTTTGCACAAGGGATGCAGGGTTAAGGGCTGGATTGATAAGCAAAGCCGGTATGTTGTGGCGAATATGCATAACCAGGGCATAAAGTCCGCCCATCGAAGAGCCTTGCATTACCAGCGGGAAGTCGGAATTTTCTGTGATTATTTTTTCAAGGAGATCAAGACATTCTTCCGGATCTACCGGAAAATCAGGGCTGATAAGCTTGTGGTCTGGAAAAGATCCTGCAAGAGCAGCTGCCTTTGAGTTTTCCCCGGATGATCCGAAGCCGTGGATGTTCAAAAAAATATTTTTCATTGTATTGCTATCAGAAGTATATGTGTAAGTGGTTGAATATATATTTTTCTAAGCCATGAATGCAATTATGACAAGGCGTCTTTTAAGGCCAAAGGATAATTTGAATAACGTATTTTTATGGCTGTAGACGGGGATTTGATTTGAAGGCATACTTCTTTACAGGTAAATAAATTCATGCAAAAAGTCCCTTTTCAGCCTGTATGGCTTTATATTATTTCGTTACAAGGAGACCGGAGTGGAGAAGGATCATCCTGGAATAGTTTTTTTCAGCGGAGGGACAGCTCTTGCCGGTCTTTCGGGGCAACTCGCTAAGGTTAACCCTGAATGTTCATATATTATAACTACTTTTGATTCAGGTGGTAGTTCCGCAAAGCTTAGAAGTATTTTTGATATGCCTGCTGTCGGTGATATTAGAAACAGGCTGATATCCATTGCCGATACCAGTGAACCGGAAAAAGCGAATATTGTAAAACTGCTGAATACCCGTTTTTCACCATATGGTGATAAAAAGGATTTAACAGGGGAATTGCAACATCTAGCCAATGGCACTCATCCTCTTATGGAAGATCTTTCTGATGTCGTGCGCAATATCCTTTCGAACCTTTTTGCTGTTTTCCTTGAGTTGTCCGCAGATGAGTTCGATCCGGCAAAAGCCTGTCTGGGGAATATCATTCTTGCTGCCGGATTTATGGTTCATAAGCGTGTGCTTGCTCCTCCTATAGCTCAATTTTCCAGACTTGTCCGGGCTAGAGGGATTGTCCGTGCCGCCTCACTTGACAGCGGACATTTGGCAGTGCGGCTGCAAAATGGCGAAATCATAGCCGGGCAACATCTTTTTACAGGTAAAGAAGTTCCGCCTGTCCCATCGCCTATCGACGGTATGTGGTCTTGCTCGGATATTGATGATCCTTGGCCGCGTTCCGTTCACGCCTCCTCACTGGCTATGATGCTTATTAAGGAAGCGGATTTAATTGTTTATCCAATGGGAAGTTTTTATTCCAGCATCCTTGCTTCGCTGATTCCAAAAGGCATGGGACAAGCTGTTTCAAGAAATTCATGCCCGAAAATTTTTATTCCGAATCTGGGGTATGATCCTGAACTTCTCGGGCATGATGTTCCGTTGCAGATTGAAAAACTTTTAGAAGTTTTGCGAATGGATAATCCTGCAGAGATAAAAAAAGAATCTGTTTTAAGTGCTGTCTTGATTGATTCAGCTAACGGTGATTATCAGGATGGTCTGAATTTAGATGTCCTTAAAACTCTGGGCATTAAGATACTTGATTGTAAACTTGTATCCGAAAAGTATGATGGGCTTATTGATCCTGATCTACTGGCTCCGATACTCATGAAGCTTGCCGGACAGAAAGATCTTTAGATTAAAAAACTATTTGTTTTATCCAATTGAATTTTCATAAATAAGGATTACGTTTTTATGTATATAGGTGCTCACATGCCCATTACCGGAGGGATTGATAAAGCTGTAGAAAGAATAATGTCTATACGCGGGACTGCCTTGCAGATTTTTACTCATAACCAGAGGCAGTGGAAGGTCAATCCTTTAGACACTGAGACTATAGATGCTTTCAAAAAATGTCGGCAGGAGTGGGGTAATTATCCGGTTTCTGTGCATGATTCATATTTAATAAATTTAGCGTCACCAAAGTCGGATAGTGCTTCAAAGTCTGTAAAAGCCTTTGCGCAGGAGTTAGCTAGAACTGAAGAACTCGGCATTGAGTATGTTGTGACTCATCCAGGCTCTCATTTAGGGGCAGGTAAAGCTGAAGGCTTGGAACGTTATGTGGCAAACCTTGACCTTGCTATATCCATGTCTGAAACAGAAGCGGTTCATGTCCTTATTGAAAATACTGCCGGGCAAGGTACAAATTTAGGCAGCAGGTTCGTCGAGCTTGCCGCTATTCTGGAAAATTCCGGCTATTCCGACAGACTAGGCGTTTGCTTTGATACCTGTCATGCTTTTGCCGCTGGTTATGACCTGCGCACTCCCGAAACTTACAATCAGGTTTTTGAAAGGTTTAATCAGCTTATCGGGCTTGATTCTATCCGTTTTTTTCACCTGAACGATTGTAAAGAAGATTTCGGATCACACAAAGATCGTCATGAAAATATCGGCAAAGGCAAAATCGGTATTGAAGGCTTTAGAAGTTTGATTAACGATACACGCTTTTCAACTGTTCCTAAAGTGATTGAAACCCCGAAAGGGGACGATTTAAATTTTGAATCAGATAAATTTAATATAGATCTTCTCCGGTCACTTCATAACGTTTGACGATAAATTCATAGCTTTTCAAGACAGTTTTTTAAAGTTGAAACTCCGCATGAGTGAAACATGTGCAGGGGGATGTTGTTCGCCTTTGTATATTTTACTATGTCAATTTTAGCTGCGTGTGATATCTGGTTAGTAAAAATAATTACGTGATCAGCACTGCCAAGCATCGCAGATACTTTGTTTTCCTTGCCTGTAAAAACTTTAAGTTTGACCCCTTTTTTCTTTGCCGATGTAATATAATTTTGTTTGAGCCTGTCCATTCCACCTATAAGAGCTGCGCACATAATGTTCTCCTTAAGGGTTGTTTTCTGTTAAATAATTACTATTGAAAATGAAAATCATTGTCAATAATTTTTTTAGATTAATTAATCTATTTGGTATACAAATAAAATGATGAATTAGGGGCACTGTAAAGGCGCGTCTGCCGCCGGACTTTAATATTGAGACAATGATTTCTACCTACTTTGAAATATCAAAGAAGGCTGATACAGTGGCTATTGATTCGATATATATATTTTAACTGTGTCTTTCTAAATAAAAGCGATGAGCTTATTTTAAAATATGGATCAAGATCTAACTCACGGAGATAATTCTCCTAATACCTTTCAATTTCGCCTGATTTTTATCAGTGCGGTCATAGTTTTTGCAACTGTTATCGGATACGTCCTTTGGACCAGCTATTGTTCACAGTTGCAGGTCAGAAAGACTGCCCGCTCTTTTTTTATCGGGGAATCAACAAAGAGAGCTATGGCGGTCAGTTTTTTCTTTTCCGGCAGGCTGCGCGAGCTTAACAGGCTTGGTTCAAGTGCTGCTATGCAGTCTTTTATATCAATGCAGGGTTCCCCGGATTTTAATCTTCAAGATCAGAGTTGTTCGTCTGCATTTAATAATATCTACCGCGCGATATCAGATGCTGTTTCCACTAAATATCAAGGGCAGGACCAGTCATTTTCAAGAATAGCTGTTCTGGACAGCAAAGGTGATCTGCTTGCCGATACCGACAGTGAATGTGCATTGCACAGAGGCAATGATTCGTACGCAAACTATGCGGTAAAGGAAAATGGTCCTCAGTTCAGTGTCAGGCATTCAAGCGGAGTTTTTTCTATAATTATCGGGGTCCCGTGCGTTGGAACTGGCGGAGATTCCGGAACCATTCTTGGGTGGGTGAGTCCTGATAGTCTGTTTGAGAGCCTTAGTGACATCACCGCGTTGCCTTCGGTCGGTAATGATTTTCTTGTACTCGGGCATACAGTTCTTGCACTTACCGATAATTCAGCCAGTGAAAGCGGGCAATTATTGCTTATGGATGTTCTCGGGGGAGAATGGAACGGAGTAACTCTTCTCAAAGCGGGTAAATCCGGCCGAAAAGTTGATTATTTAGCACTCTCTTCGCCAGTTAAAGGAACTTCGCTGCATATAATAAGTCTGGTTGAAGAACAAAAACTTTTTGGTTTGCTAGGGCCGCAATTACTGCTGTTTTTTTCAATTTTATTATTTTTAGTTGTTATTGCCGGATGCTATTACTTAGTCAGATCTACAATTATGCAGCAAGTCTACGAGACTGACATAGCTGCTGCTGCAAGGCGTGAAGATGCAATAAACAGTCAGCGTCTGGAACTTGAGCGTGAAATCGAGGAAAGAAAGTTAGCAGATTATTTGAGAATTAAAGCGGAAAGTCGGTATAGAGATATTTTTGATAATGCTCCTGTGGGAATTTTTCAAATAAATATGAGTGGCACCTATATAACGGCCAACGCCGCGTATGCTTCCCTTTTAGGCTATGCAGATGCAGAAGAGTTGATTGCTTTAGGTACACAAGCCCAAAATGGAATTTATTATAATCACGATGACATAACTGATATCCTGAATCACCTGCGGGTTTCAGGAAGAGTGTCAGGGTGTGAAGTGTTGTGTGTGCGTAAAGACGGGGTACTCGTGTGGACCCGCCGAGAATTTCGACTTGTTAGTTCTGAATTTGGCGTCCAAAGTTATATTGAAGGATTTGTAATTGATATTACAGCCCGCAGAAAAGCTGAAGAAAAGCTGCTCAGCAATCAAAAACGATTGAGCTCTATTTTTGAAAATTCTCCTGTTGCATTGTGGGAACTGGATTTCTCTCTTTTGAAGAAGAAGTTTGATTCTTACGATGATACTACCACTGCTAATCTTCGAGAAAATGCTCTGAAAAATCAGGAAAAAACTCATGAATGCGTTGAGTTGATCAAGATTATCGCTGCAAATAATCTTGCCGTGGATTTCATAGGAGCTAAATCTCGTGAAGAACTTATTGCTTTGGGATTCTCTTCATATGTTCTGAAGAAATCATGGAAATATTTCAGATCTATTCTTCTGGATTTTGTCTCAGGTTCGTTGCGTCATAGGAGTGAATTCCACTTTGTTCGTGAAGACGGGAAGGAACAGTTTTTTATTGTTAATTGCACCATTGCACCTGACATGGAAGGTTCATGGGGAAGAGTCTTAGCCACTGTTGAAGACATTTCCGAACTCAAAAGAATTGAAAAAGAATTACGGATCAGCAAGGATGAGGCTCAAAAAGCTAATGCGGCAAAAGGGCAGTTTCTTGCTAATATGAGTCATGAATTCAGAACTCCTATGAATGCGATCAAGGGCATGGTTCAGCTGATTCAGGCAACAGAATTAACTGCTGAGCAGAATGAAAATTTACGACTCATCAAGTCTTCAGTAGACAGTCTGCTTATCATTGCAAATGATATTTTAGATTTTTCTAAAATTGATTCCGGACATATGGAGTTGCAGACTGACGTTCTTGATCTGCCACTGTTTTTGAAAGAGATTCGGGATGTTATGGACATAGGCGCAATGAATAAGAATCTGGAAGTTGTTCTTAAAACCGAGAATATTCCGGTTTGCGTTGAAGTTGATAGCATGAGGCTTAGGCAGATACTTGTTAATTTACTTGGAAATGCCGTTAAGTTTACAAGTTCCGGTAAAGTTATACTTTCAGCTGAATTAGTGCCTGATATAGGTCCTGGAAGGAAAAAGAAAATTTATTTTGAAGTTTCTGATACCGGTATAGGGCTTCCGGAAGATGGAGCAGAGAGTCTTTTTAAGTCATTTGTTCAGGCAGATGCTTCGATTACACGTAAATACGGCGGAACAGGGTTGGGATTGGCTATTTGCCACAGACTTATAAAGCTAATGGGCGGCGAGCTTAAAGGCGGCAATAATCCTGATGGAGGAGCTGTATTTTCTTTTGTTTTGCCTGTATTGGAATGTCGTGTCGGTGGTAGCAATGATCATGTGGAACCAGCTACAGGTGATATCGATACAAGCTACGATTTTTCAAAAATTAAAGTGCTTGTTGCAGAAGACAGCAAGATGAATCAGATTCTGCTGCGCAAAATTTTTGAAAAGATCGAACTGAAAAATTTTGTTATTGTAGGAAACGGAATAGAGGCGGTAGACACTTTTACTGAATCGGAAGATTTTGACATAGTTTTTATGGATATTCAGATGCCGATTATGGATGGATTCGAGGCGGCTAGGGCTATTCGTAAACTTCATTCGCCTGTAAGAATTGTAGCGCTTACGGCAAACAGTGACTTAGAGTATTGGCAGTTGTGTCAGGATTGCGGCATGGATACCCGCATCACTAAGCCATTCAACATTGAGGACCTTCTTGCTGAACTTAAGAAGGTTTCCTGATTATGGTTTCCGGAAAAGTTTGATGCTGAGGACTTTCGCTTTACGACATAATAATTATTTGCGAGTGGCTCCTTTGCCGCACTTTGTTCTTGGGCTGTGTCTCGGCATGATAGTTACTCTCTGCTGGCTGGCCGCAGAATTTTATAGGGATGGACATCATCTGGGATTTGCAACCTCCGTTGCAATTGCTTTGAGCTGGGTAACAGGAGCGTTTTTCTCTGTGGCGGATATTGTCAGCAGATATAGAGAGTATTTGCGGATAAAGGCAATGCTTGCAGATAAGGGGTACAGCGACAAAATATTTAAGGCTGTCGCCTCCTCCCGCTGTCAGAGAGATGCGGCAATATGGGCGGCCAAGCAGTCCGGGTACGGCTCGTTGGCAAAAAAAGTTTACCACCGTCTAGGGTATCGTTGGTATCATGTTATGCCGGATGTTCTGGTAAAAAATCCATTTCGTATTTTCACTCCGTCTTTCCTGTGGACAGCGTTTCGTCCCGGCAAAAAATCAAAAGTGAACGGTTAAGATCCTCCGGTTTATTAAACCGGAGGATCTTTTTTTAGCTATGACCGTTTTTGCGTGCAGGGAAAATAAATCCTGCGCCGATTTTTTCGCCGACAGCTTTATGCCTAGGCGGTATGTTACGGTATTTTACTGCCGGGTGTCCAAGAAGCAAGGCTCCGTGAATGATATGCTGTTCAGGAATGTTCAAAAAGGTTCTGATCGGCTCACTGTACTTGGCTGCTGCCATCACATATCCGGCCCAGCAGACTCCAAGACCTTTAGCGTGCGCTGCCAGTTCAAAGTGAGCTGCTGAAATGATTGAATCTGCCTCAGGGGTGATTCCGATGCCTGGAGCCCAGTTCACAGCCAGAGCCGGAGCTTCGCGGCAGATCAGGTCTATTCCGCCTTTGAAGGCTCTTGTAATTCCAGCTAGAAATAATTTTTCCGCCAGAGGATTCTCTTTAGCCACAAGTTCGTTCATCCAGTCCACTACAAGTGAAGCAAGTTCTTGAACTTTTTCAGGCTGATCCAGAACAGTCCATGAAACAGGCTGAGCATTATGTCCTGAAGGAGCATAAGCCGACAGGTGGATCAGTTCAGAGATTTCGTCAATTGAAAGAGGTTTTTTTTTGAACTTGCGAATAGAACGTCTGGTTTTTAAAAACATCTCAATTGATTCATAGTCAGCAGTTTTATCAGATTTAAGCGGAGAAGAATTTTGATCTGCAAGTGCTGTCAGGGTTATAGCATTTGTCGGACAGACGGCCATACAGTGACCGCAGTTAATACAGTATTTTGCTTTTCTAGGGCTTACGATCGGAGTTTGGCCTTTTTCGACCATTTTAAGAACCCCTAGCGGGCATTCTCGAACGCAAAGTTCGTCAAATTTACAAAGATCAGTATCAATAGTTAATGGAATCATCTTGTTTCCTGTACAGTTAGTTAAATGCTCTGAGATGTGTCATCGAGCTGGACAACTTGCAAGTTCAGTTGAGCATTAAGTGAATGTTAGAATGGTTATTGTAAATAGTAACACATTATTGCCGGTTGACTAGTGCCAATAGCTAAAAAAGAATGGCCGCCCATTTCTATGAGCGACCATGAATGTGTAATGCTGTTATTTTTCAACCTACGTTAATGCTTAAATCCTGAAGCTCTCAATGAACATTCCGCGGTAGCGGTAATAGAAATTGCGAAAAGATTAGTACGCAGAAAAAGATTAACTTTATCAGGATTTGTCAGCGTTGTCTGAATCGTTATCTGCTTCCTCTGTGCTGATGCTCAGCTCGTCATTTTCAGGCTGTTCGTCTTTCCATGAAAACTTCATGCTGAATTTAGTCTTACCTTTCTTGCTGCCTGCTTTAAGTTCAAAATTAATCTCATCAGATGGATTAAGGGTCACACTGTCTTCCGCGCTGTTTATAATGAGCTGTCCGGATTTAAAACTTTTAAGGAGATCTTCAAGATAGGTCACAACTCCATCGTGGGTCAGAGTCTGTTTAACACTGACTTTATTTTTTTTCTCTTTGCTCATAATTGCCTGCCTGGGTTTGCGGAAATATTTGATCAGGTAAGTGACAGTAACGCTTTAGACAGGAGAGATGCATCCAGATGTGGAGTGCTTTCTTCGCTGATAAGGTTACAGTCGATGATCTGAATTCCCAGTTTGTTTATTTCTTCTTTATCAACGCCGCCCGGGTAAATTCCACTATCTGAATCTACAAGAATGAAATTTAATACATCGTCCACTTTGATATTATCAGGATCGTCCTTTCGCAGATAGTGTAAAAGACGCTCTACTTGCTGAGTTAATGTATGCCCTTTCAGCTCTAAATCCACCCCTGTGTTAGGAGTGAAAATTTTGGGGCATCTGGTTTTCATAACGGCCGTTCCCACTCCGTGCGGAAGAAGATTTGCAACTACACTTGAATAAAAACTTCCAAGTGGATAACAAATTAATTCAGCACTTTGTATTAAATCGCTCAGCTTAGTTCGAATCTTTGCTTTGCATGGCTCATTACAGTTTAAATTATCTGTTAACCAGATGTCTTTAATAGGAGATGTTATGGGTTTTTCTTCTTTTCCGGTCAGCAGGTGTTGACCGACAATTATTGTTCCGTCTTCAAGCCTTGCTGCAAGGTGGAGGTCCTTGTTTATGGACGGGCGCACAACGCCGCGTACTTCTACAAGTTTGGAAAATAGGAAAATTACCGGGTCTAAGTGCCGTCTGTTTGTAAGATATCCGGCTGTCAGGATAATATTTCCTATGCTTGCGCCACGTAAATCAAAGTCATCCATGATATCTGAGAACTGGCGGAAATGATTACGGATAATCTTACGCATCGGCGCAGGAATATTCATAATCAGTGGATGCTTACCTGATTCAAGCTGGTAAAGTTCATCCTTCAGATACTCATCAGTGCTCTCTTTGGGAAGCCTGTAAGCAAAAAGTGTGTAAATTTGAGGGTTACCCAGTACAGATTGATCCGCAAGAGCCATGAGTCTGTTGCGAATGTCTCCGACAGCAGGCATTTTGAACTTTTTACGGATAACAGCTGAACTGCCTCCTGAATCAAACGTAGTGATAATATGAATTGAATTGTGAGTGTACTGCGTAAGCTCTGAGGACACCTGTTTTAAGGCTGTGCCCCCGCTGAAGAAGAGAATTCTCGGCCCTAAATCCGGTGTTCTTCTATACCTTTCAAGCTTTATGCCGTCTGGGAGGCTTACTTCTTTTTCAATTTTTATACGCATCAAATTTCTCTATAGAAATACAGTAAACTGTTTAAGATAAAATGTGGTTAAATTGTTTTTAAAGTGTTCCCAGCTGCATGAATTTGAGGCATGCGTCAGCCGCTTTATCAAAATCCACACCGCCGCTGATTTCTATGAGTTTTGTTTTAGAAAGTATTGCTGCGTAGTTATCAATGTCAGGGTCTTCCATTTTATCAGGCGAATCCGGCAGGTAGAATAACCCTGTATTTTTCATGAAAGCCGGGAGCAGGTCTTTACGTTCTATAGGATCGACAATCTTGATGACAGTTTCGCTGTTATTCCTCTGCCAGTTTAAAATGACTAACCCGTTCAGAGGTCCGCGCAAAATAAACTTATTCTTGCCGTAACATTCATCAATCAGAGCATCGTACTTATGTTCAAGGTTCCATAATTCTGTTTGCGTAAGGGACAGGAATTTTTCTTTATCACTCTCCGCAATAATGCGCGCTAGGTCAGGATTGTTTAAGGCCGTTCCGGGATTGATTCTGGGCTGCTTTGCAACTCCGTAGACAGTTATTTCAGAATTATTGTCTTCGATCATAACTCTGTCATTGCTGATAAAAGTAGTTCCCTTACTCATTAAGTGGAGGGCCAGAGTGGATTTTCCCATTCCTGAGAATCCTGCGATGGCAATTCCCCGACCATTTTTGATAACTCCGGCAGCGTGACCGAGCAGACATCCCTGATTGAGTTTATATTCAATAAAGCGGTTATTGATGAAGTTGATGACCTGATTGGAATTTTCAACGCATGGACCGATGGCGATGTTTCCGCCGTGTCCGAAAGCGAAGAGCATTCCAGTCAATCGTTTGTAGACAACTCGTCCGTCTGCAAGATCTGCGTGCTCTTCTTTGATCTTTGTTTTGCCCGGGTCAGGCTGTTTAACGATATATTCAATTCCAAAATCTGCGGGAGGGCATTCGTGTGCAGTGATAAGAATATCACCATTTGTACTGGAAATAAGGAATTCTTTAAAATAATTTTTGAGGTCTGCAAGCAGATCTTCGCTGTTAACTTTTGTTTCAATAACGCAGCCGCCGAAATCAATGAAAAGAGATTTTTCCGCTGGAAACTCTTTGCGGTATTTTTCAACTATTTCAGCTTGTGTGATACTATTTTTATTCATTATTTTACCTTCTCAATTACATAATCCGCGTACATGGATGCAGCGTCTATCCCGCGCGCATCAAGCAGTCCTCTGAATCCGCCGAAGGCTGAAACTTCAAAGATGAAAGGGCCTTCATCAGTTAAGGCCACATCTACGCAGGTAAAGTCCAGATCGAACAGCGACTGTGCCTTGCGGGCAAGTTCAATTATTTCTTGCGGAGGATCAAATGGTGCGTATTTTCCGCCGTTTATCGTAGTGGTATTCCATGCATTGTTTGTTTTACAGCGTGCATATGTTGTTACATATTCTCCGCCTAAGAAAGCTATCCCGAGATCACTGTCTTTGAGATCGATAGTTTTCTGGATGTACATGGTTTTATATTTTTTGCTGTATTTTTCGATAGTCTCGCGGGCCTGCGGGTTCGGTTTAAGCACAAACATGCCGCGAGCCTTGGTGCTGTACAGTGGTTTAAAAACAGCTTCACCGTATTCTTCTACTGCGGCAAGTGCGTGATCTACATCTTCGGTTATGGTTGTAGGGGGCATTGGAATATCGCCAAGTTGCAATGATATTGTGCAGGTCAGTCTGTCCAGTACTCTTAAGATGCTGTAAGGGGATGAGAATATTCTAACTCCGCGTCCTTCGAGCATGCGGAGCATTTCAAGGCGATCAAGCAGATCAGGTGAATATTGTCTGCCGATTTTTTTTATGATGATCCCGTCGAGTTCAGAGAGGTTGACTCCGTCAACAACAGCTTTTCCGGAAGGAAGATCAAGTCGAACATCCTTCATCTCGAAGAGCATTTTTTTCTGACCTGTTTTGCGGGCTACAGCATCAGCAAGTTGTTCGGAAGACCACGCTTTCTTAAGCCCGATTACTCCTATTTTCATAGTATATCCTTTATGTTGCATTAATAATGAAGAATGTCTTCAGGAAGAATAAAGTCATCCCAGCTGTCGCTGTAACGGTTAACTTTTTCAAGGAGGAACATAGAGCGATTAAACATCTCTTTTGCAAATCCATAATTAAATTCAAAACGCGTTGAAGTGTAGAATGACCGCGCCAGTGCGAGAGTCAGTCTTGCCTTCCACGTGGGATCGTTCTTTTCCATCGCAAACTCTTCTGCAAAGTTGTAAAATCTGGATATTACCCCATTTATTTTATTCCGTATCGGCCTGTCGAATATAGGCATGCGGAAGCATGATACGAGAAAAACAGAAACATCCTGAATGTAGTCAAAGTTGCGTGATCTGTAGAGGTCGATGAATCTGATCCGTTCATCTGCGTTGCTGTAAACAACATTATTGCAGTTGAAGTCGCCATGGATGAACACAGTGAAAGGAGCTGGCAGACTATGCTCTACAGACATTGCTTCAGTAATCAGCTCTGCTGAGGATGTGATTTCTTCCGCTCCGAGTGATCGTGCATGGCGGTTGAATTCAGGGTGAACCTGTAAAACTCCGGGCTGACGGGATTTTAATTGTTCCATATAATTGGTTACAAACGGACCTGTTTTGATGGTCGTTGTCCAGATATGGCGCAGCGTCTGCTCAAGTGTAAAAAGGCCGTTTTCAAGATTTATATCGTCAGAGGTTAGAATCATTGTATCTAATGTGCAGCCCGGTAAAAATTCTACCAGCATTGAGGCTTTATTTTCCGCAGGGGTTTCATGGTAGCCGAAAATGTCAGGAACTCTGCCGGGGAACATTTTATTCCAAAGCTTAAGGTTGTCGCGTTCAGCTTTAATCTTTGCCAGATTACCTTCTTTATAAATACTTCCTTGTGCAACCGGAGGACCGTTCTCTTTGTCTTTTGCCTGCACATGGCCTATTCGGCATCCTGAGCGAGACCCCCATATTCCTTGAAAATCGATATCTGAAAAGGAACCGTCAAACCCGGAGACCGTGAGTGTATGTTGCAGTGATTCAAATTGTTCAATCTTGATGCGTTCGCCGAGGATTGAGAAAATGATTGCCTCGCCTATATTAAGAAGCGAGTCGCCGATTCTTTCAAGATAGCGGAATATAAAGAGGACTGTAACTAAGTCAGGTATGTTCTTTCCGCTTCCCATCTCAGCCATAATACGGTTGAAATTGTCTTTATAAAGGGAATCTAGATTGTATTCAGACTTACAAATTGCAAGTGCTAAAGGCATATCCTTGTCATCGAATCCTTTCTCAATCGAGGCGGTCGTTGTTTCTATGATGTCAAAAGCTTCCGGGCACTCGAATCTGTTAACAAATCCCTTGTCTTCAAGGTAAGCCATCTGGTTGACGATGTTGACGCAGTAATCACCGATTCTTTCAAGATTGACTGAAGCCAGCTGGATTGCTCTGATTTTATTGAGAGTTTTATCGTCCAGTTGAGTATCTTTGTTTATACGGGAATAAGTTTTGTTTTCGATGATTGTTTTCAGGTTATCAATGTAATCGTCACGCGAGGTTATCTTACGAAAGAGTGAGCGTGATGGGGAATTGACAAACTTTCGAGTCGCAGAAATCTGATTTTTGACTTCGAGCACGAGAAATTTAAAATTTTCGTCTAAACCTTCAAATGTCAGCATAATTAAGAGTTTATGTTTAATGTTTTAGTAGAAGCTTCTTCAGAAGGTTCTGTTTCTTTCCATTCAATTTTTATAGTAATTTTGTTGCTTTCGCCTTTTGTTTTGGCTTTAACTGCAAAATTTAAAAGTCCATGTGGACTCAATTGAATTTCATCACCGTTGGTTGAAAGGTTTATTTTACCGGATTCAAATCCTTCTATAAGTGATTTTAAAAAATTGCCGATTGTTTCAGAATCTTGCAGCGATTCGAACAAAAATTTTTTTTCAGCTGTCATTTATTGGCTCCGTTCTGCCGCGTGCAGTGAGTATTGTTTATTAAGATATCAGGATAAAATTATATATTGCTTTAACAGTGGTGCACTGTATCAATGATGAGTAAGCATTTCTTTGCAATTATATGATGATCCCGTTACGAAGATGAAAATAATTACCCAGCAAGCCTTGTTCTGTATTCATCAATTACAGACTGTCTGTTTATTCCGGCTATGATCAGTTTTTTCCTGATATTAAGGTCGTTCCAAGCTGGTTGCATACCAATTTCACGAGCTGCTTTTGCCGGATCCTGTGTTTCGATTGATTTAGTCTTTTCACTCATGTGGCAGTCGTCTCCCATGAAGATCAAAATTTCTTTATTACCGGGGCGGCGGTTGATGTTCTGCTCGTTTACAACTGAAATCAGAAATTCCGTATAACGCTGAGACTGAGGATTCCATACCTCAATTCCGTCCACATCATATTTAGCCAGCAGTATGGGCCAGAATTCTTCAGGATGCGGTATTACTACGCATCCGCCGAGAGCTCGTGCTTCTTCGATTACTTCAGTGGCCCTATAGAAAAATTTCAAGGAAAAATCTTTTTTAACAAGCGACTTAACCGCTTTTAGATAAGCTTGAATTCTATTTATGGAGGTGTCTCCGTATTTAGGCCGCAGTGCATCAAAGAAGTTTTTGATAAGCTTGTTTTTAACTGAATCCTTTGGAATATCTGACCAGTTTTCATCAAGCATTGTTTGAATTTTGGTTACATACACTTTTACCATTTCAACCAGATTCTCATCCGCTCCTGTTTCGCGTGCAGCCTCATGGACCCTTTTTTCATCCGGCTTAGTGATGGAATCCATAAATTCGAATAACTGTGATGTGCGATACTTGAACGTGTGAGCCAGCATTGATTTCAAAACATGGGCCTTTTCAACCTTTTCATTTTCAAAATGAAGAAGCAGTTGAATTTTCTGGTTGAAACCGCTGGCATAGCAATCAACTTCAACACCTGTGTATGGTCCGTAACTCATGAGTTCATTGTGCTGCGTGGGGATCAATAATTCATCTTCTCTGTTAGGAAACATGATATCTATCCGCTTTGAGATAAGATCCATGGGAATAAATTCAGGATGCCAGTGCACTGCAAGAACTTTTTCCTGTCTATGGCAGATTTGAGAAGGATTTACGATTTGTTCAATTTGCCAGTCAGCTAATTCAATAGAAGTAACTGCAGAGAATATAGCACGATCTTCATCTGTTATTTCCGGGGTGACTTCAAATTCTTCAAGGCAAACACGGTTTGTTTTCATTTTAATCTTCTCTATTTATGTTGAGAATGGCAGTGGGCTTTAATACTGTTTAAATTGTCACATGTTTTATGGATTTCTTCAATGTTATTGCTATCCAGTGCCATTTTAAACTCTTCACAGGCTGTAATATATTCTTCATAATATTCGTCGCCGTAACCTTCATACGTTACCATTAATTTTGAGTCTTCAAGAAACAGGCTGACAACTTCTTTCGGGGGGAGTGTCCCTGCGTGAACGTCTTTGAATATGATCTTGAAAGTATCTTTCATCCTTTTTTTTAAGCTGGAGTATTTAATTTTTTGCGGAAGACCGTCAGGAGTTTCCTGTTCTTCAGACTGTTTTGCGGGTTTTGCCTTAATTTTGATAGTTGTCTGTTCCTGATTATGGCTGATATTTATTTTAAGCTTTTTAAATCCGGCTATAACTCCGAAATAGGGCATGTCTTCCGATTTTCCGGTTTCAATTGCTTCTGCCATCTTGCGCAGAAAGTCTGGAAGTTCATCCGGTTTGATAAATTTTTCAATCTTGCTTTCGTTGCCCATGTGTATTCTCCAGTTTTTGATAGCGGGGTAATCTTGTATGATAATTGCCTACAATCTTATAGATTATAGGGTAACATTATTCAGTAAATGTTTCGGGAATGTTACAATCGTGCAACTGCTTAAATTTGGGGGCAGAAAGCAATTCCGATAATATTACACAGAAAAAGGCTTGGTTTGCTATCCCTAATATTGTGGCGGGCAGCTTTAATTATGACAGTATAGTAAATAAAAACGACCTGATTCTTATGGGAAGATTCAGGTCGTTGAAGGTATGTTTAGAGCTATAAATTAAGTATGTTATGATTAAAAATGTTTAGTTGTCTGCGATAGCTAATTCTTCCAGATTTTTTTCTGTTTCGTGCTCAAGTGCGGTTTTAATTTTCATGGCAATTTCTTTTTTGCGCTTAAGATCAGCCACTTCTTGCGGGTTGTCTTTAGCCTCTTCAATTTTAAAATCATATTTATAAGCAACACTGATAATCTGGTCCTTTTCAACCAGTTTGGTTGCAATAAAAACGATTTCTTTTTCAGAAACCGGCTGTTCTCCTGAAAAGTCGAGGTCCCGGTGTGCTTCAACAATCGTGGCTACTTCGGAGTATCCTAGTTTTCTAAGTGCTGCCCCGGCAAGTTGCTCATGATCAGGACCATGACCGGCAACGTGGCTCAGCAATGCGCCGGCCCTGATCAAGGCAATGTAGGGGCCGCTGTCACGTAACCATTTCAGGTCGCGTCCTATTCGCAAAGCTACCTTACAAATAAGTTCGGCATTTATAAGCTGATCTGCCGGAAGTTTAAAAACTTCTGTCAGCAATCTTTCGCATTCTTCTGCATTCGGGATATTTTTATTCATGTTCCACCTTTAGTTTTTTGATTGGTGGCAGAATCTCAGAATTATTGACTGCTATCAAGCAAATTCAGTCATTATGAAACTAATATCCGATAACATGCCGGATTAGAAGGATTAACTTTAGATTGAGTTGATAGTTTTTGATTAATTAATCGTAATTTATGGGCTAGATATGGATAATTTTTGACTGTCCTAATATTTGTTTTCAATTATATACCTTTTTCTATATAATAAAATTGGTTGTTTTAAGTTGACCTGAGGTTTAATTGATAATATTACGCTATACAAATAATGCATTAGTTAATTAAATTATGATTTCAACATGCTTAATGTTTTTTAGAAATTTCATATAGGCTTAACGTTATAAAGGGATTGTATGGAGAGAAAGATGAATTCAAGCAAATATCATGCATGTTTGTTCTTGCTCATAATTTTTTTAGGATTTGCATGTCCCGTACAGGCGCGAGTTGTTACTGTTGTTTATGATGATTCTAAGAGTATGTTTGGCGGTTTTACTCTTAATATAAAAAATAAAAAAATCCATGCTAATCCCACCGATCGATGGGTATATGCCAATTATGCCCTTCAAACTCTTGCAGCCCTTATGCACAAGGAAGACAAATTATATGTCGTAAGGATGAATGCCTTTAATGAGGTCTCAGAATCTGAAGAAAAGTCCGCAAAGGTTGTAAAATATCTTGGGACTGAAGTGTCAAAGGCTCTGCGCGATATTATGAGCTATGGCTGCGGAAAAACTACTCCGTATGGATCCGTTAGCTTTGCGGTGGATTGTTTTCTTAATGCTACAGATAAAATGAATAATCACGGCAAGTTCAATGATAATCAGCTGAGAAGAGTTAAAGAGAAGCGTAAGGATTGGTTGATAATTATTACTGATGGGTCATTTGACGGAATGTCTGATGGATCGGCTAAGGCAAAAGCTGAAGACATTGAGAAATATAAAGAAAAAGCAGGAAAAGATAGCAGGGTAATTTTTTTACTTATCGGCGCAAAACCGGATGAAAGTCTTTACAGTAAATGGAGGCAATCCGTTGGTGGGCATGTGGAAGAGTTAATAACTGTTCAGGCTGCAGAAGGCGGTAAAGATATTCTTGATGCAATGAAAAAAGTTGCAGCTATAATTGAAGGTCGTGATGCAGGTGAGGATAAGTTCAGACCTAATTTCTGCGGTGATACATTTGACTTTGAATCACCATATCCACTGCGCCGTGTCAGTGTTCAGCAGCAAATTGAAGGGATTAAGAATTTTTCCACCCCTTCTATCCTTAGGTTGCCGGACGGAAGCGAAACGCCTTTTAGCCATTTTGAAGTTGAAAGTCCTCATAAAACTGAAATAACCACATTATTCGGGCAGAAGCTGGATAACCGTGAAGCGCGAGATATAACGGGAATTATTTCTACCGCCGGCAGCAATGAAAAAGTTATGGGAGCTGGAATTTATCAAATATACTGCCCGGGTAATTTTACAGATTATACAGTTAAGAATCTTCTGATTGAAACATCAATAAACTTTCAACCTGTTCTGGAGGTTAAAGGTGTCGGAATTAAAGAAGAAAATGAGAATAATAGTGGTTATGATTTGTGCAGAGATGATGAAATAAGGCTTCATGTAAAATTTTCAGATTATAAAAGTAACCAGACATTGAATTTTAATGAGGATCAAGCTGGTAAGATCGATGTTCACGTTCTCGATAGTGATATGAAAAAGATCGGAGAATCATTTGCTTATGACAATCGAGCAAGTGAGTTTATTTCAAATTGGCAAAAGGTTTCAGCTATAAAAGGGCCTCTCGATCTAAAAGAGATTTCAATCAGAGCTGTATCACATGGATATTTTGATTTGAAATCAGATGTATTTAAAATTAAAGCAGAAAAACGCTCGCGCAATGTTACCGCAACTCTCTATCCTTCAACTGTGAATGTCCTGTATAAATTTTGTGATACACCAAAAGAAGTGGCTTCAGTTTCTGTGAATTTATCTAATGTTCAGGATAAGAGCAGAGTAAAATTGACCGCCCGGGATATTCCAAAGGGAATAACAATAAGCTCACAAGAAGATTCAGATTCGACAGGCTATTCCGCTGAGACAGCGTATTCAATAGGCTCTCCTGTTACAGTTTATCTGTATCGCGATAAGCATTTCAATCTTCCAGCCCCTGCTGAATTTTATTTAGAGATTCAGTTTCCCGATGACCCCGCTTTGAGAATTTCTAACGTAAATACAAAAGTTAAGATTCTCCCGCAAAAAAGAAATATAGAGTTTGTCCCTGATAGAGCAATTTGGAATGGCAGTGTTGTCGCCACACAAAATGTTCCTCCATTTATTTTGCGGCTCAGTGAAAATGGTAAATTCATCGATTTAAATAAGGAAAATTGGGATGTTAGTACTCACTCTGATTGTGAAGCTGGATTTCAATTAAGTCATAACCCGGAACTTAACGGAGATTATGCTGTTACCCCTGATTTCGGTTCGCTTGTTCCTCCTTTACCTGCATCAGCTGGAGAATTTCCTGTCCAGATTAACTGGCAGGGTCCATTCCCCGGTGAAACCTTTTCATCAACTATTGTGCTGTCAATGATGGATTCAGATTTGCTGACAAAATACAGGTGGTTGGCTGGTTTGATTTTATTCTTTTTTTGCATGGTTTGGTTCATCTGGAGGTTGCTTACTAAGAGAAGATTTACACGAGATGCCAAGATTAAGTTTAAAACAACTCGCAGTGACGTTCCTCCCAGGGTTCAAACAATATTTTTAAGGAAGAAAGGGGTCAGTGTTTTTTTAAGCAGATGGCTTTGGCCGTCAACCGCGGAGAAAATTAATGTCAGGGGTGTGAATTTTAAAGCAGGAGATAATTCTGCAAGCATTGTTATAGCTAGACACAGTCAAAAGCGAACTATGTACATGCATGGAGTGCCTCTGGATTCTCCAGGTCACAAAGACCAAGGCCTGCCGCGCGGATCAGCTCTTGAAGATCGCGGGGACTATGTAATTAAAGAATACTATTATGAATAGACAAGACAACTACGGAGGTTGATGTGGAGTTCAATACAGTTCCTACTCTTCTTATCGGTTTAGGCGGAATCGGTTCACAGGTCGTCGATATGATCTATGGAAAAATTCCTTCGAGTATGCACGATAGAATTGCTGTTCATGCTTTTGATACCAATATTAATGATATTGATAAATGTTCAAATTTGCGAAATTTAATTACACAGACCAGCACTAACTGGACTGTTGGTAATTATTTAGAAATTGCTGACAACTCCGTAAACGAATGGTTTCCGAGCGAGGTCAGAGAACTTAAACGCAAACTTCTGACTGATGGAGCAGGACAGGTCCGATGTGTGTCAAGGCTGGCGTATCGTGCTTCAATTGATGACGGGAAACTTGAGAAGCTTCGCTCTCAAATCCGGGATATTTTTCAGGCGCGTGGCGACCGGGCTATGCCGAGCGTCAGGGTTATGATTGTAACTTCTTTAGGAGGCGGAACAGGGTCAGGTATTTTTTTGCAGACCGCAATGTATGTCCGCGATATTCTGACCCATGAATTTCATAAAAATGCTGTGCTGGTCCGCGGTGCTTTTTTGCTTCCAGATCCTTTGATACAGAGCGGCGTTCTTGATAAGAACCACCATGAAAATGTTCGTGCGAACGCCTACGCCAGCCTTAAGGAACTTAATGCGATAACTATTAATGCCGGAGCTGACAGTGATAAACATAGCGGAGCAACGATAGAGTTGGAATATAAGCCGCGCCAAGTCGATATCAACGGCAGGCAGTCACATGTTGTCACCGATATGAATCTTCCTTTTGATTTTTGCTTTTTATATGATTTTGAGAATGAAAGAGGGGAAAACCTCAAATATCTGGATAACTATATCAACCAGATGGTTAAAACTATTCATCTTCAGCTTTTTTCTCCTCTCAGCGGTCCTTCCTTTTCCGAAGAGGATAACTTTATTCTTGGGCTGGTCAGCGAAAACGGGCTCAACCGTTACTGCGGAGCCGGTGTTGCCTCGCTTGTGTTCCCTTACGATAAGCTTGTCAGGTATTGCGCTCTTCGCTGGGCTGATGAAAGCTTTTCAAGTGAATGGCTGCGGCTGGACAAAGATTACGAGGAAGAGCTTAAGCAATACGAAAGGGACAGACAGGCCGGTGTAAACGGGGAGCGTCCTAAAATTGGAAAGAGATATATTTCTCTTGTTGATAATTATGCAAATGACAACAACCCTGATCCCTTCTTTTTAAGCATACATGATGCAGTTCATATTCCCGGTGAGAGAGCAATCGATACAAGACCCCGTTCTCAATTATTCCTTGAGAATGTAGATAAGTTGATTGAGCAGATCGTAAAGGATGATAGAGATCTTAATGATATGGAGCAGGTATGTGTTCTTGATGATGGTCGGCTTAAAAGAAGTGATGAAGCTGCCAGTGAAGTTGAGGATATGGAGGGTCATCTTCTAACATATCAGCGTCAGGTGTTTGTTTCAGTACGCAGTCATAAAAGTTTTATTATCAATCAAACTATAAGAAATGGGAATGATAAGGTAAGTACTTCAGAATATAATCTGAGTTATTGGATGCTTAAACGTCCGACACCTCTTCATCCGGTTGCAGTGCGTTATGTTTTGTACAGTTTGGAGGATCTGCTTGATTCCCGTTTGAAAAAAATTCGTGAAGGAATCACTGCCGTTGAAAAAAGTATCGATAACTATAAACAAGCTTATAATGTGAGTTCCAAAAGAGATGTTGTTGAAACAATTGAAGACCGGTTCAGGGATATTGAAAACGGATCATGGTTTTCAAAATTATTGGGCGGCAAGTTAAAAGTTTTAATTAATGAATACAAAGAAAAGTCTTCCAGGCAGCTTAATGCACTTAATGTATATAGATTACTCAAGCTTAAGGAACTGGTTTATGAAGAGTTGTTAAGCTGTGTGCGTGATCTTTTAAGAGACTGGAAAGATTATTTTGACCAGTTACGTTCGATTAGAAACGGTTTGCAAAAAGAACTTAGAGATTGCACGAACGATAATGAACGTAATCAGGATTCAATGAATGTTTATATACTCGCCTCTGCAGAAGATAAAGAGAGTATGTGGAATGAATTGCGTACTTCAGTTGCAAGAAGCAGTGAGTTGCCGCCTGATTTTCTGGAAAAGATTTATGACGATAGATACAAAAGATTTTGTGAAAATCATTTCGGTACTAACCGGGACAGATATTCCAGAGGCCAAAATTTCGGCGAAGAAATTGTTTCATGGTGTGAAACAGAAATTAAAAAATCAGGCCGGTTAAGCTATAATATTCTCGAAGCGATTACTGAAGAAGCACGGTCCAGAAATATTGATAATGATGAACATTTAAAAGAACGGATTGCAACTTTAGGTCGCCTTGCTTCTCCTTTTGTCCCTGAAATATCAAAAGGACAAGTTCAAAATCAGGAGTATTGGGGGATTAATTCCGGTACTCTTGATAGATATTCAGAAGATTGGATCAAAGATAATTTCGGAGGAGTCAGCAGGCTTGTACGGGATGATTCTTTTCCAGAAACTGAACTGATAAGATACACGGCAAGATATGGATACCTTGCCTCTGATTTTACCAAATTTAAAGCTTCAGAACCAGGGTCAAGTATGGGAGACGGTTCTTACCATACTGCCTATATGCGCAGAATCAAAAAACTTGTTGCCGGCGGAGAGACCGTTACCCCGCATTTGGATAAACGCTGGCACCTTCCTGCATATATGACTGATCTTAACAGTATTAGAGGAGAAGGCGACCTTAAAATGAGTGATGAAGCCTTCGTACTCGGGCTGGTCTTCGGACATTTTGTAAACCGAACTGAAGGTCGTAGATCATTATGGGAATGCCATACAAAAGACAGTGCCGGGAGTGAGACTATTAAATTGGTTTACAAGGGAGGAGCTCCAGTATCCGGCGGTTTGTATGATTTGTATGAAGCGCTCCCTCATAATCCTGCTCTTGTTAATTCAATATCCGACTGGGCCAATGCTGAAATCGGCAAGCTCCCTTCCTGGCGTTCAAGCGATGACGGGAAAATGTCTTTCAGTGAAAGAAGTGTTCAAATTGTCAAAGGTAAATTAACTATTCTGGATGCTATAGCAAGCTTTGTAAGTGAAAGACCTGCCACGGCTGAAGCTGAACTCGAAAAGACAACCGTACATCTTATGGATGTCTTGTTCGATTTGATCCTAAGGGCAAAACAAGCCAAGAACGGCAAAACGAATGAAGTCAAAAATATGGATGAAACACTGCAGGAAATTAATGACCTTTTAGTAAATTCATCAATTTATTCACAGTTTGTTTCTGAAGGAACTCGGCTCGCTCGAAACTGGAATGTAAAGGTGAAAAGTTATCAGAAAAGTCTAGAAGACATATTTTAGATCTGATCTTTGTTCTGGCTTACATACAAGACATCTTATTCTATAATAAAGGGGAATGTCTGTGCATACTGTTGTGCTTGATTTGTATGGTGAAATTCCGTCTATGGCTGAATTCAAACCATTTTTGTATCCGCTTCTGTCTTCCGGAGAACTAAAAATGTTTTGGGAAGAGCGTAACTCTGAAAAACCTGTTAATTACGAACTCAGTTATAGAAAACTTTTGCAACATTTGCGCAGGCTTTCTGCAAGTAATTGGCATTTGATAATTATGCTTGGTGTTTCGGAAGATACGAGCTGCTATGATGAGAATGAAAATTTATGTACGGGCTCACTTGCTGACCAAATTACAAAAATTCAAAACTATTTGCTTGCGCGTCTCAGTGGTAAACTTGCACCTATGCGTGTCAGTTATATTGTCGTCGATCCTATCCGTCGGCAGGGGCATACTAATGCCCCTATTGATAAGCTAGATAAGTCATATCTGCATTGGGAGATGGATACTTGCGGTTACACTTCATTAAATAATATTCCGTGTACTTTTCGCAAGCAGGACATTGATGATCTTGAAGAGTTAAAAACCGAGATAGATTTCAGTAAAGAGACAACAAGTGAAGGGTTTGGCGGTCTTAGCAGTGAGTTGCAAAATAAGTTAACTGCTTGCTGTGAAAGATATATTGAGTGTGTTTCTTCTGCCGTCTGCAGAGTCGCCCTTGAATGGGAAGACCAGCCGGCAGGAAATAGGGTGAACATGTATTCACGCGATAAAGAGTATTTATCAGTTAAAAAAGCGTTAACTCTCAGTAGTAATTTTGAAGAAACACTCTGGTCCAGAATACAACTTGATCCTGAATCCGTGAACAGCATAAGGCCGGAAATAATATTTAAAGAACTTTTATATGATTATTACAGCGTTAGTGGAATTATCAATGAACGAAGTTGCTGTGTCAGGGTACGGCAGGCTGATTTCAGTGCTCCGCGGCATGATTCAATACAATTCAGAGTTGGAATTGTAATCCTTCTTCTTCTTGAGATAGGTGAAGACGACAATATGCTTGGTCCAAAGAGTTTTCTTTCTTTAGGGAACAATATTGATGTTAATATTGAACTGGCCGGCAATATGATTGATCATTATTTGCATGCTCTTGAAGCCGCTAAAGACTCAGTTAAAATTGACAGTACTCGTGCTATACAAGGCAGCTTTACTCTGCAACGGACTCCTGAGGTTCATTTTGAAGAACCTAAACCAGTAGAACTGCCAGCTCCTCCTGCAACTATTTATTTCAAAGATTGGAATAATTGGTGGGAAGATGTAAATTCTTCGTTAAGCCATGAACGGGATCAATATAAAAAATTAGATAGGGAAAATGTTTTTCTACTTAAAAGAGCTAATAAAAGTATTGAAATTGTGGATATTGATAATATTGAAGCCGCTTTGGATCAATTTAAAGAAGACCGTGAAACTATGAAAAAGGTGGTAGCTAATAAGGATTATCTAGATTTTAATATTACATGGAAGAGAGATACACAGGACTTGATAGATAAGTTGAAATACAGAACAGAAATCTTTTCTGGAGTCAGGCTGCTTTTTTCTTACGGAACTATTCTTACGGTTTTTGTCTTGTTGATGCTTTTTTTGGGAGGTGGAGGGGGGTACCTGTATTACATGCTTGGCTGGGGAATGCTCTCACTTTTGATCATGGGGATTTGTTCTTTAGGCGCGAAATTGAAATTAAAGCGTGTGCAAAATGAGTTAAAAAAAATAGCAAGTTCTCATAAAAAATACTTAAGTGATATTTTAAAGGGTAACAAAGAGCATTTGAAAAAACAGTGTGAGTTTTCAGCTGTTGCAAATAATTATCGTAAACTTTTTAAAGAAGTAAATCACGAACTCCGCCGGAAAAGTTTAATTTTGTATCATGCCAATAAAGTTGCCGACCATATTGAATTGATGCGTCCTCTGGCTGATTTATGGAAAGCAGATGAGCCTATTCTTAATTCAAATGAATTCGCAGATGAAATTTTTTATGATCGTCCTGTTGTTGATAACTTAATATATTCACCGTCCACATTTATTCCTGATGCGGCTTCATATAGTCTGGAGGTTAAACACGGGCTTACGAATCCTTCTGTAACTTATTTCCCGTTCAAACTGGTTGCCCTGGAAGAAGACGGGATGTTTGAAGGAGGAAGAAAAGATGTATAGTTCTTTGCCGTTTATTATAGGTTTTGCCGGGCTTATAGCCGTGTGGGCTTTTTCTTTACCGCGCAATAGCCGTTACAGAATGCTCCCATTAGTTTATCTCATTTTCGGAATAACAGTATTTTTTTATTCTTTTCTTAGAGTCTTTCCTGAAGTTCTAAGCAGCTTAGAAGGATTGTTCGGGGATAATCCTCAAAATAAGCAATTTTTTATTTTATATTTTAACGCCGGTTTTATCGTAACTTTTGCAGTGTTTATGGCTTTTTTCAGAGCAGGTGGATGGGCTTGCAGGATAGTTGTGCGCTCCCAGAAGAAAACTAAATTTTTTGCAGCGTTAAAAAAAATATGTTCAAACGAAGCGGTTAATGGCGACTATTCGCGGTCAAAAGATAAGAAGATTCCTTTTGGATACAGGAAAGGATTACAAAACAAAATTCTGATGAATCCTGAATTTAAAATATGGGGAATATTTCTTAACATTCTGGCCCTCTTTTTTATTATTGCATCGCTTGTTGCACATGTAGTTGCTCCGCAGGGTCTGCTTGATTCTACAGTTCTTAAATATCCTGTATTGTTGACTTTAACTTTTATGGTTACAGGGCTTTATTTTTCAGGGCTCTGCAGAGAAAGCCGCACTAAACTTACCAGCGAGGATGGTTCAGGCGGACTCTCCGGCAAGTGCGGGGATCTATACGACTCAATCGGTAAGGTTTTCAGGTGCAGTATTCTATTTGCCAGCGGCTTAAATAGCAATAAGGCCAAATACTTTGCAGACCAGTCCTCGCTGATAACTGATCAGCGTTTAGTTGCAATCATAAGGGCTACAAGTGGCTATTTTCCACGCGGGTTTAGTGAAATGCATCGAAAGTTGCTTGAAGCTTTATGGCGTGGAAAGGATCTGCTTGTTGTGGCCGGAATGTATGATGAAATTTCGCCGATCCTTTTTTCAGGTATCCAGTATGATATACAACGACTTAATAGGATTGTTGTTTTTACCAGTTCCTTGCAGGGCTCCAGACAACGGAAGGAAGAAGAGGCATGGCTGAGCCGTTGGCTTGAAGATGGTTCCATTTATTCCAAGAATGCAATTGCAATGGTCGGATTTGAAAACTTTACTGGTCAGGAAGATGTTCTCATTACCAGTCCGCATGAGCTCCTATTAAAACGTTTAGATTCTGAAACTGTAAGGGAATGGGTTGAACAGGTTAGTAAAATTATAGTGCTTAACATTGATGAAAGTGTTTTTTCAAACATTCTGCCTGCCGCATCAATTCTTAGAATTCTTCGTGATATTTGCGGAGAAGATCTGCAGATGATTTACCTTACAGACGATTATGACGCTTCAGTAAAAGTTGTTGCAAGAGCTTACCTTGGCGGACATCCTGAAAAATATACATTCAGGGGTAAAAAACCTGAATCATATTGTTATAGATTTTTTGATCTGAACGACTCCAGTAATTATCTTACAGCTCTGGGCGGGATAAGTGCTTACGTTGCGCCTGAAAACAGCCTTGCCGCATTTATGCTGTCTTCAGGCGTATATTCAGTTCAGCTGCAAGGGTTTAATAAAACTGCATGGAACGAGTTTGTCAGTCGGATGGATGATGTTGAACTGGGAAGTTTAAACAGAGGGGCTTACAGCAGCAATGTTGAAATCAGGACTAGACCCATGCTTGGGAAAATAAGTGATGCCGCTATCATTATCTCCCGCGATGATTCGTATAATCTGCCTTTAACTCTCAGTAAGACTCTGGAGAGTTCAAATGATCATTTGATGGCGAACATCTTCAGTCCGCGTTATTTGCTGCGTGATTATTTTCTTGAATATCTGGATTTTTATTTGGAGAACCCTCTGCAAAAATTTGCTCCTTTACTTAGCCGAGACAAGACAGGAGTGGCTCTGCTTGTGTATGAACGACTCTTAGTGGAAGAAATGGATGAAAAAAGTATCCGTCAGTTTGTGGATTCTTTTTTTTATGCGGATGAGCTGTCTGGAGCTACTGTTGATGATAATCTTCGAGCAGTGTTTGATTATGCGTATAATAAGAAGTCTGATATTTCTTCATATTTTACAATCAGGGATGAAATGGTTTTTGATGATGATGCAAATGATTTTGTTCCGGTTGCAAAATATAAAATTTCTCGGCAAATGTCAGAAGACTGGGCTATGGCTCATAGGCTTACTTTTAAATTTAAAGATCCCTCAGGGAAAACTATTAAAAAAGCTTTCGGGCATCAGATTGTGCAAAATTGTCTGCCAGGTCAGGTGCATTGTTATAACGGTGAGGCATACAGAATCTCGTCAATCAATATAGCCGGTAAATTTGTAAATGTTGAATATGTCCTGCCGGATGACGAAAGAAGCTACAGACATAAGGTTAAAATTGAATGCCACGGGTGTAACGAAGTGCTTGCCCGCGAAAATGACGGTAAAAATGCTGGCAGTTATTATCTGGACAGTACTATTGAAGATTGTTTTTATTCAATTAAAACGGAAGGATATTTTGAATTTAGTGATGGCGTTAATCTCGGGGAGAATAAATATAAATATATCCCGATAAATGATCCATTAACCCGCACCATGATTCATGGCAGACGTTTGCGTTGGGAAATTTCATCGCTTGAATCACTGCCTCTTGATGTAGATTCAAAAATATCTTTTACATTTGCAATTTTGGTTAAAGAGATGCTGCAGAGTATGTTTCCTGATCTGCATCAGTATTTGCATGTTATTCCAGTCCGCCAGCCCGAAATTGCAGGTGATCCTGTTGCTGAGAATTTACAGTTGGCAACTCGCGTGTCCGCTTTGCCAGAAGTAGAAGACATTAATAAAATCGGTGGTAATTTAGGGATAGGAATTGAAATTTTTGAAGATTCTATTGTGGACATGGGACTTTGCAGAGCTATTGAAGCCGGTAAATCATATCTTTTTGAGCTAATCGAAGATTATCTGTTATGGTATGAGAAGCTGGATGATAAACCTAGTTGTTTCTTGTGGTATGGGCAGAAGTCAGAACCTGAAGTGTTTAGGCTTAAGGAGTTACGTGAAATTATTTCATCGCTGATTGATACTCGCCATCAAACAATTCGTAAGCGTAGAGAGGCTTTTGCGCAACGGCCGATTATAACTGAAAATAGTGAGTTTAAATGCTCTTTCTGTGGTTGTCCTGTTTCGAATGAACTTGTGTGGGGAGAAAAGAATGGCAGAAAGTATTGCAGTGTGTGCGAACAATCTAAATGGGTTAAAGATGAAGAAACTTACGAACAGCTTATAGTCGAGATTTCAAGTTGGATGTGCCGCAGGTTCAACTTGAATGGTATAATTGACTCGTGTCATGTTCACATTGTCAGTCCGGAGACTTTGGCAAAATCTGTAGGAACATTACACCCGTGTTTAGGTTCAGCTCCGCGAAATCTTGGTGTTGCTGTTAAAGAAAAGAGCGGCATCATTAGAATTTATATTGAAAATATGATGCCGGAATATATAGCTGTGTCCACGATTGTGCATGAACTGACGCATGTTTGGCAATTTGGTGATCTTGATCACTCATTAAGTGATATTTCGTTGTCGGAACTTGAAGGGCATGCAACGTGGGTTGAGATTGCTTACCTCACTGAAAAAGGTATGGGAGCTTCTTATGTAAAACGACTTGCTGAAGCAACTGATAAATATGGCGAAGGGTATCGGCTGATAAAGCAAGCGATAAGAGGTACGGGTGGCGATCCGTTCAAATATATAAGTAATTTAGTTCCTAAGGTTTAACGGTGCTGTTTTTATTGCAGAAAGGGCCAAATCTTGTGATTTGGCCCTTTCTATTATTTAGCGAAATATATTAGTATACTTATATTTGTATATGCTCTTTATAAAAATCTAGAAAATTTTCAATCAGTGGTGTCACTCTGTCCGGACTCCATATCATTGCCACTTCCATAGGATCCGACTCAGCCTCAATAGGCTTTAGAACAACTCCCTTCGGCATGATGTGTTCTGATCCACAGTCAACAAAAGTCCATCCCATACCTGCCGCTACAAAAATAGTGCCTGTGTGTTTACGTTGATATTTCATTCCAAGTTTCAGTTCCAATCCAGCCTTTTTAAACTGCTTTTGTACTTCTTTAACACGCAGTTGGCAGTAAGCTTCTCTGCTGCAAATATATGGAATAGTCGCCAAATCCTGCAGAGTCAGGATTTTTTTATTCGCAAGATCATGACTGGCTGGAATTGCCGCACATGAAGATGCTCGTTGCACAACTATATGTGATAAATTTTGTATTTCGGTTATATTTAAAGTGATAAAGCCAACATGGCGATTTCCTTCAATTACGTTAGTAATTTGTTGCAGGCTTGTCTCATCATGTAGAACCATCTCTACTTGTGGAAACTTTTTCATAAAGTCTCCTACAATATCAGGGAAGGCAGAGGATAGAGTCAGATAGACAAAGCTGACATGAAGTTTTCCGGCTGTCCCATCGCCCATGGCTTGCAGGGTAGTTCTGGCCCGGGAATCATTTCGCAGCATTTCCTTGGCTTCATCTAAAAAATACTTTCCAGCATCGGTTAACTCCACCTTGCGGTTTGTGCGCTTAAACAGCTGTGTACCAAGCTCTTCTTCCAAACTTTGAATTTGCCTGCTTAGTGGTGGTTGCTGAATATGTAGCCGTTCAGCAGCTTTTCCGAAGTGCAGTTCTTCCGCCACTGCTTCAAAATAACGTAATTGACGCATTCTCATATGATGTCTTTTAGGTATTAATAAGAGTTAAAATGGTATTGGATTTGTATCATAGCGTGCCATACAAAAGATTAAACAACAAGGAGGCATCAAATGAGTTTTAAATTTTTGAGTGTTGTTATTATGTGTTTAATTTTCAGTGTGATTCTTATCGGCACATCATGTTCAGTCTTTGCAGGTGAAGAAAAATCAGGATTGCTTGTAGCTGCTGGAAGAACATGCCATTACTTAGCAGAACAGTCAGAAGGTAAAGTCTATATTGTCTATCCGGATGGTGAACGACAGCTGCTTGCAGAAGGATTTGGAATAATTTCAGGGTTGGCAGCTTCGCATGATAACTCTGTTTATTTAGTTTCAAAGAGTAAAAAAAGGCTTTTCAGGATAGATAGTGGCGGTAAGGTTCAAATGGTGAGAAAAATAGATGATGTTCCACAGGCAATTATTGTGGACCGAGATGGCGCAGTGAAATTTATAACTGAAGATGGAATCAAGCTCGTAGAGGATTGATTAATTGTATGAATAGTTATTTTGCAGAGAAGATAAAAAGAAAGCTTCTTACATTATAATGTAAGAAGCTTTCTTTTTTAGTGGCGTTCCCAAGGGGATTTGAACCCCTGTCGCCTGCGTGAAAGGCAGGTGTCCTAGGCCAGGCTAGACGATGGGAACGCATCTAAAATATGCTAATTTACGTTGTGGCAGGGACACAAGGACTCGAACCTTGATTGACGGAACCAGAATCCGCTGTCCTGCCAATTGAACGATGTCCCTGCAACGAGAAGTTTTTCTATGTGGATTGTTTCATTCTGTCAACAACTTATCACACTGTTTTTGGAAGAATATATAAACTTGTTAATTTTAGTAATATTAGCTGGTTGGTCGTACTTTAAATTTCGATTCTAAAGGTATTTTATACCAATATGGGGTCAAGGTTCTGCTGTATGCAGCTTAGAAGCCTTAAATGGTCTCTGCCGGGCTAAAGTCGGCACGTAATGGTAAGGGTGCATCTGTGAATATAGCTTAAGATAAGTTGTGCCGCAGGTATATGGGGTCTGTGAAAAGAAGTGAGATTTTTGCTTTTACAAACGAAGAAAGGACTGAATCTTACGATTCAGTCCTTTTTCAAATTCGTGGCGTCCCCAAGGGGATTTGAACCCCTGTCGCCTGCGTGAAAGGCAGGTGTCCTGGGCCAGGCTAGACGATGGGGACGCATCTAAAATATCGTACCTGCTTCTGCGAGCCTGATCGCGTTTATGAAGCCGGTTAAGTTGCAGCCAGCGAGACTCTATTGGCGTTAACGAGTCATCACTTTTTTTGATTGGCGTTCCCAAGGGGATTTGAACCCCTGTCGCCTGCGTGAAAGGCAGGTGTCCTAGGCCAGGCTAGACGATGGGAACGCATTAATCAAAATAGTGTTGCTGGCAGGGACACAAGGACTCGAACCTTGATTGACGGAACCAGAATCCGCTGTCCTGCCAATTGAACGATGTCCCTGCAACGAGAAGAGTGTTTATTTGGATTAGCTCTCGCTGTCAATAACAATCTTCAAATATTTTCAAAATAAACTTAAACGGCTCTTGCCATAGCGCGAGTGCGTTTTTTCAGCTTATTGATTTTGCGGCGTAACAAAGAGCGATCCTTGCGTGCTTCAATTTTAACTTTATCTTCACGCATGGTTTTGATCTGACCTTTGATGGTAATGATCTGATCTTTATAAGGGGATACAGAACCTTCTTCTTCAACGATTCCGAGAAATTCTTTAACATTGGCAATAATAGCCGCTTTGTCCATTCCAGAAACGCCGGCAATCAAAGGCATCTTGTTGATGCAGAGTTCGCGGAGTTCTTTGGTGGTCATTTTGTCAAGTGGTTTCTTAAGTGCAAGGCTTTCAAGTGTAATTTTTTCTTCGCTCATGATATTCTCCTTAGTGCCGTCTCCGGCTATGAAATCTTATGAATTTTCAAACAGACGGACGTACTTCAGATAACATCTGCCGACCGCCGATTCTGGATCAAATTTGTCTTTCATCCCGCCAATTTTGCCGGGCTTCTTGATCTTAGGCATTTTGACAGGGATTCGCGCTAATTCGTACCCGTCCAATGGAACCCTGCCGTTTAACAGCTCGAATAGTACTTTGTCAAAGACTTCTTCGCCAAAAAAGGAATTAATTCTGAGAAGAATTTCCGGGGCGAAGTAAGAAAGCTCTTGCGCGGCGACAGAATCCTCCGCTGCAAGGATTAAAGTTGTTTTGCGGTGACCAAGCGGTTTCGCAAATTCAGCAAGTTCTCCCATAAGCTCCGGCCATGCTTTCCACAGCTTCGGAATCATGAGCTTTTTGTCGCCGTCAATAACGGAAACGAACTGTCCCATTGCTTCCCCCATGGTGCGCATATTGCGTTGCCTTGGGTGAAATAATCTTTTTGGAGGTCCTGAATATTTAGTCTTTCTAATCATAAGTCTAATCTTAAAATCTATGTTGATACAATAATGATTGTCTATACATTAAATGGTCAGAGCGCAATATATTCCGTGCAGCTGAGTATAGCAAATTTATAACTATATAAGATACTGTTTATCGGAGTATAGTATTTCTTTTTAATTATGCTTGACTCCGCCGGATTCTGCAGATACTTCTTGTGAATATTGTTATATAAAGATGTTGTTATGTTGTTATCTTTTGTCGTCTTGTGACGAGGTTATGGATGGAAATATTAAAATTCAGCAAAGCTTTATCAGATGAAAGCAGAATTAGATTGCTGGCTATGCTTAGAGATAACGAGCTGAATGTAGGGGAGGTCGTCCAGGTTTTAGGGATGTCTCAACCCCGTGTTTCTCGTCATCTCAAGATTCTGCATGAAAGCGGTCTGCTTGAATCACGAAGAGAAGGGCTTTGGAACTTTTATCGCCTTGCTCAGTCCGGAACCGGGCAGCGTTTTTCTGATTCAATCAGTTGGCTGATTGAGAATGAAGCAGAAGTGTTAGCTGACAAGCGTCGTGTTGTTGAGGTTTTGGCTGAACGCAATATGGAAACACGCAGATTTTTTGATGAGATTGCTGAAGACTGGGAACATCTTCAGCGAAATGTTTTCGGCGATTTCGATCTTAATGCTAAGCTGCTTGGTTTTATGAAAGACAGCTCGGTCGGTGTTGATCTTGGATGTGGTAACGGGGCTTTTCTCAGTCATATGCTGAAAAAGTGTAAATCTGTTATAGGTGTTGATAGTTCACGCAAAATGCTTGAGCTGGCATCCAGACGTATCGGCGAAAATCTTGATGTGAGTCTTCGCATAGGTGAGCTTACACATTTGCCTCTTCGTGATTTGGAAACTGATTTTGCCGTTATTTCAATGGTTTTGCATCATTTACCAAATCCTGACAGAGCTGTTTTAGAAGCCGCAAGGGTTCTGACTCTTGGCGGAAGACTGGTTGTTGCAGATTTTGAAATGCATTCAAATGAAAAGATGCGCACCGAATATGGTGATCGTAGACTGGGCTTTACAGAATCCGAGCTTCGCGGATGGATGGATGAGGCCGGACTCGGCACTGTTACAACTCATCGTTTCTCTGTGCAGGCAGGTCTTACTGTGCTGGTTTACGTTGCAGAAAAACAATAATGGGCGGACAGCCCGTAAAAAACTTGGAGGATATAATGATTAAACTAGATCCTAAAATGGATAACAAAGTCGCTGACATGTCTCTTGCCGAATGGGGCAACAAAGAAATGCAGCTTTCCGAACGTGAAGTGCCGGGCCTTATGGCTCTGCGTGAAAAGTACGGTAAAGAAAAACCGTTGAAAGGTCTTAAAATCATGGGCAGCCTGCACATGACAATTCAGACTGCAATGCTCATCGAAACCCTTGCTGAACTCGGTGCTGATCTGCGCTGGGCTTCTTGTAATATTTTTTCCACTCAGGACCACGCAGCCGCAGCAATCGCAGCAAACGGAACTTCTAAAGTTTTTGCTTGGAAAGGCGAAAGCCTTGAAGAATTCTGGTGGTGCACTGAGCAGGCTTTGACTTGGCCTGACGGTTCCGGCCCTGACCTCATTGTAGATGACGGCGGCGATGCTACACTTATGGTTCATAAAGGTGTTCAGGCTGAAAAAGATCCTTCCATGCTTGAAAAGAAGTATGACAACAAAGAATTTCAGCTTGTTATCGATCGTTTGAAAGCTTCTGTTGCTGAAAATCCAACTAAATGGACCAATATAGCTAAGAAGATCAGAGGTGTTTCTGAAGAAACAACCACAGGTGTTCACCGCTTGTATCAGATGCAGACTGCCGGAGAACTTCTTTTCCCTGCAATCAACGTTAACGACTCTGTTACCAAATCAAAATTCGACAACCTTTACGGCTGCCGTGAATCTTTGGCTGACGGAATCAAACGTGCAACTGATATCATGATTGCCGGTAAGATTGTTGTTGTTGTCGGTTACGGTGATGTTGGTAAGGGGTGCGCTCAGTCCATGCGCGGCTTCGGTGCTCGCGTTATCGTTACTGAAATTGACCCGATTTGTGCTCTTCAGGCTGCAATGGAAGGCTTTGAAGTAACAACAATGGCTAAAGCTGTTGAACGCGGTGATATTTTCGTAACTTGTACAGGTAACTATCATGTTATCACAGGTGAGCACATCGCTCAGATGAAAGATGAAGCAATCGTTTGTAACATCGGTCATTTTGATAACGAAATCGAAATGGCTTATCTTGAAGATAATCCTAAAATTCAGAAGATTGAAATTAAACCTCAGGTTGATAAATGGGTTCTCGAATCCGGTAAATCAATAATCGTTCTGGCTGAAGGACGTCTGGTCAACCTCGGTTGTGCTACGGGTCACCCAAGCTTTGTAATGAGCAACAGCTTCACCAACCAGGTGCTTGCGCAGATTGACCTTGCGCAAAATACTTACGAACCATGCGTCATGATTCTTTCCAAAAAACTTGATGAAGAAGTTGCACGGTTGCATCTTGCCCGTCTCGGCGTTGAGCTTGAAGTGCTTTCAAAAGAACAGGCTGATTATATCAGCGTTGATGTTGAAGGTCCATTCAAGCCAAATCACTACCGTTATTAATTAGAAAAGCGGATTTCAAACTTCTTTGAAATCCGCTTTTAGTAGATAATTATTTATATAGTCCATCTGTTTTAATAGCCTGTTGTTTAAGACGAAAAGGCTATTAAAATGGATGGACTATTATTTTTTTATCAAAATTAACCTTTACATTTAGTATATAATGAGTAAATAGACCTCACCTCAGCGTGACTGGACTCACAGAAATCCTCTTTGCCATTCATTGGTAAATCTATTCCGTATTGAACCGGATTAAGATCAAATTCATGTTCCAGAGCTTCAGATAAATACCCTCCGAAATAATCGGAATACGACCGCCGTCACGCGCCGTCGTTATATATTCTCCTTTCACACCAGGAATACTTGTGAATTTTGATTCATTTTCATTTGACCGGCGCTTAGTCTCCGGAATCAACACTTGCGGCTATACTACGCCAACCCCAATTCAGGTTCGTGCAATACCGGAAGTTCTTAAAGGTAAGGACGTTATGGGACTTGCCCAGACCGGAACCGGCAAAACTGCTGCTTTTGCTTTACCAATTCTACAGCGTCTGCTTGACAGCAACGCCCCTACTCAAGGCCCTGTCCGCGCTTTAGTGCTTGCTCCAACGCGAGAACTTGCTCTGCAGATTCATGAGAATTTTATTTCTCTTGGCAAACAGACTGGCATTCGCAGTGCTGCCGTCTTCGGTGGCGTCGGTGCTAATCCTCAGATTAAAGCAGCCAACAAAGCTACTGTTATAGTCGCATGCCCCGGCAGACTTATTGATCTTCTTAATCAGGGCATGCTCAAACTTGATAAAGTAGAAGTTCTGGTTCTTGATGAAGCAGACCGTATGCTTGATATGGGCTTTATGCCGGATATTAAGAAGATTCTTGCCCGTCTGCCTGTAAATCGCCAGAATTTACTTTTCTCAGCGACCATGCCTCACGATATTCGTGACCTTGCTGGTAAAATCCTTGTTAATCCTGCCACTGTTCAGGTTGACAATACAGCTCCGGCAATACGTGTAGGGCATGAATTTTATCCTGTTCATCCGGGGCTTAAAGCACCCCTTTTGGAAACTCTTCTTGATGTAACTAAATATGAAAGCGTCCTTATTTTTACGCGTACTAAACATCGCGCAAAAAATCTGGCCAGAAAGCTAAGTTTCAGAGGGCATGAGTCTACATTTTTGCAGGGAAACATGAGTCAGAATCAGCGTCAACGAGCACTTGACGGATTTAAAGACGGAACTTTTAAAGTAATGGTCGCGACCGATATCGCTGCCCGCGGAATCGATTGTGAACGCATTACCCATGTTATCAACTTTGATGTGCCTGACACTGCTGAAACATATACTCACCGTATCGGTCGTACCGGTCGCGCCGGTCGCGCCGGAATGGCTTTAAGTCTGGTTACAAACGAAGATGAACGTCTGATGCGGGAAATTGAAAAGATTGTCGGGAAATCAATTGAGCATCGCAAGATTGCTGAATTTGATTACGATCAGCCTTGTAAAAGCCAGCCGGGTCTTGATAGAGCGGGGCGTGCTCCGGCAGCTCCTAAACGTGCTTACGGAGCTGACAAAAAAGAGAGCCGTGGTAGATCAGGAAGACCTTCAGGCAGACCTGCAGGTAAATTTGCCGGCAAGGCTTCCGGAAAGCCTTCAGGTCGTGTAAAACGTTAATAAGAGATGCAATGTTAGGATCGAAATAGTTATTAGAGTTTTTTGTTTACTTTTATAATAATTTCTCTTGACTTCCTCTTTAGGTTAGTCCAAACTCGTCTCTATTGAATCGGTGACCTCTATGAAGGCATCGGTGGAAAGACAGAGATATCAAGGAGCAGCGTAGCATCTTGAGCGCTGTCCTTTTTATATATTAAATGGCACATGGGTGCCATGCATCATCACTTTTTATGGAGAATATTGAATGTCTAAGAACATCTATGTAGGCAACTTGCCTTGGTCAGCTAGTGAAGACGACGTCCGTGCAGCATTTGAAGCTTTCGGTGAAGTCATTTCCGTTAAACTTATTGAAGATAGAGAAACAGGCCGCCCACGCGGTTTCGGTTTCGTCGAAATGGACGATGCCGGTGCTCTTGAAGCTATCGACAACCTTGATGGCAAGGATTTCGATGGTCGTAACCTTAAGGTTAACGAAGCTAAACCTCGCGCAGAACGCCCACGCTGGTAGTCATCAGTATATAGGCAGTATTTCTGCTCTTTGCGCCCGCTCCCCGAAAGGGAAGCGGGCGTTTCTTTTTTTAATACCTTGCCGTTTTATATTAGGTGTGTTTAAACCTGACCTGAAATTAGTAATGCCTGTAATTATCTGGAGCTTATAATGTTTCGCAAATTATTTTTTATCCTTCTGATTATTTTTGCTTTTCCTGTAATATGCAGTGCTAACCCAGTAAATATTAAAGCTTTACCTTTTACTGCCCAAATCGATGAAACTGCATTTAATGTCAGCATTCTCATGGATAATGATACTGCTACAGGGTGGATTTTTAACACTGATGGTAAAAAGGCCACACAAATATTGCAATTCTCTTTTCCGCAAGGAGTTGTGGTAGATACAATTGCTTTTATTAATGGAGTGAATTTAAAAAATATTAAGGTGAGCAAGGTAAAGGATATACAGGTTTCTTTTGGAGGGGTTCACAGGCAGTCTGCAACCTTAAAAAATATTTCTAAAAGACAGGTTATTAAAGCTGTTGAATGCATAACCGAGAGCTTAGAGATTGAGGCCAAATCTGTTTACTCTGATGGTAAAAGCGATCAGGCAGGGATTTCCGAAATACAAATTAAATATCACATTCCGAATGCAAAAGAGAAATCCAGTTTAATTATAAGTAGAAAAGAACTTGTAAAAGAGCCTAAGCTGACAGCCGAGCAGGAAAAAATTTTAGCGGAAAAAATAGAAAAATTAAATCAGGAAAGATTACTTCTTAGAGAAATGAAAAATTTCTTTGATAAGTTTTATTCAGCGTTTGTAACCATAAGCGAAGAATATCCTCGCATGTTTGTAGAGGAAGAGTTTATTCGTGAAAGTTCGTACTTTGAAAGTTTCCGATCAATGCTCGAAAAGCGTGGCGTGCTTGAAAAATATCAGAAAGCTATAGTTTCAACTTCCGGACTCAGATTCAATATCAGAACGCATACTGCTGATGAAGTTGAGTTGTGGGTTAAAGGTTCTTATTCCGTAATCATTGATCTTAAGGATAATCAAGTTACTGAAAACTCACTTTATATTCTTAAAAAAGAATACGGAGAGTGGAAAGTTAAGAGCAAGATTGAATATTAAAATTTTCTATCTATAAAAAAATCCTCCGCAGAAATTTCTGCGGAGGATTTTTTTATAATTTTAGATTTCTGTCGGGTCTAAAGTTTGCGGATGAGCATAAATCATGCTTTCCGGCGAAAGAGCTTTCTCCAGTTCTTCTTTTGACATGTACCCTTTTTCAATAACAATATCGTAAACTGCTCGATTGGTATTAAGGGCTTCATTCGCAACTTCGGTAGATTTTTCATAGCCGATGTAAGGATTAAGCGCAGTAACCAGTCCTATGCTGTTTTCAACATATCCTCTGCAAATATCTTCATTGGCGGTAATTCCTGAAACACAGCGGTCTGCAAGAGTTCTGAATCCGCGTCTCATGATAGTCAGCGAGTTAAGCAGGCTGGCTGTAATGACAGGTTCCATAACATTAAGCTCTAATTGTCCGGCTTCAGCCGCCATAGTAATGGTTACGTCGCCGCCGATTACAGTGAATGCAATCTGGTTAACAACCTCAGGAATAATAGGGTTAACCTTACCGGGCATGATGGAAGACCCCGGAGCCATGCGTGGAAGATTGATTTCATTTAATCCGCAACGCGGTCCGGAAGAAAGAAGGCGTAGGTCGTTACATATCTTGGAAACTTTAACAGCAACACGTTTAAGAACACCGGACAGCTGTACATATGCGCCGGTATCCTGAGTTGCCTCAATAAGATCGTGGGCTAGCACAAGTTTAAAACCGGTAAGTTCTTTAAGCTTAGCTGTAACTTTCTGGGCGTATTTCGGCGGTGCATTAAGACCTGTTCCGATAGCGGTTCCGCCCATATTGATCTCGCAGATCAGGCTCATTGCTTCGTGAACTCTTTCAATGTCCTCACCGATCATTACAGCATATGAGGTAAATTCTTGACCGAGTGTCATAGGCACTGCGTCTTGAAGCTGAGTTCTGCCCATTTTTAACACATGGGAGAATTCTTCACCTTTAGCAGCAAAACTTGCCCTCAGATATTCCATGGATTCCATAAGGAGTTCCATTTTACCAAGCAGAGCAATGCGTAGACATGTCGGGTAAACATCATTTGTGGACTGTGCCATATTTACATGAATATTCGGGTGGAGGTTATCGTATTCTCCTCTTTTATATCCCAAAAATTCTAAGCCGATATTTGCAATAACTTCATTGGCGTTCATATTTGTGGAAGTTCCGGCTCCGCCTTGAATAATATCAACGATGAACTGCTCATGGTATTTGCCGTTGAGCAATTCATCACATGCAAAGACTATGGCTTTTGTTTTGTCATCGTCCAGTTTGCCGAGTTCATTATTTGTTATCGCTGCTGCTTTTTTAATGTGTGCAAGAGAGTTAACAATATGAGGGTAATGTGAAATAGGAATGCCGGTTATTCTAAAGTTTTCAGCGGCTCTTAATGTCTGTATTCCATAGAAGGCATCATCAGGAACATCCATTGAGCCTATGCAGTCATGTTCTATACGCGAGTTCATTTTTTTTCTCCTGAAAATAGTAAATAAAAATATATACAAAAAATCATCAAGTTCAGTGACTCCATATTAATCCCTTTTTTCTTTTTAGCATAAAAGGATCAAGGGGCAATATAACTTTTCAACGTTAGGTTAAAGTTGAGACTTCAAACAGTCTGTAATTTTTAGAGCAACAGTTTCAGCCTATTCTTCGATAAATTATTGTAAGAGTTTATTGTAGATTGTTTTTTAAGAGATACCTTTGGTTTGTTTTCTATGTTTATATACGCTGTCAAAAATGTAGATTGCAATTCCGATCCAGATAAAACAAAAAGTTACCAGACGAGTCTGGTTGAAGGGCTCATCATACATAAATATTCCGAGCAAAAGCATTAAAGTCGGAGAAATATATTGAAACATTCCGAGTGTCATCAATTTTAAGTTTCTTGCCCCGATAGCAAAGCAGATAAGCGGAAGTGATGTCACCACTCCGGCTCCCAAGAGGAGGATGTCTGCCTCCATACCGAATTTGCCTATGCCTATAGTGCCTTGGAATACCCGCCATAATAAATAGCCTCCGGCAATTGGAGTCAGTACGGCCGTTTCAACAAATAATCCCGGCAGTGATTCAACCTTCATAACTTTTCTGACAAGACCGTAAAGTCCGAAACTTATGGCCAGGGTGATTGCTATATAGGGGAATTTACCAAGATCTATGACTGAGTACATAACTCCGGCAAAAGCACAGGCGATTGCAGCTCCTTGCATTTTATTCAATTTGTCATTCATGAATATGAAGCCGAGCAGTACATTCACAAGAGGGTTTATGTAATACCCCAGACTGGCCTCAACAACATGGTTGTTGTTGATAGACCATATGAAAACATACCAATTGATTCCGATTAAAGAGCTGCTGGCAATAAGGAGGTATTTACCTTTTTTGTCCCGCACGGCTGTAATTACTTCCATCCATTTCTTTTTTGCGGAAATAACAACTGTTAAAAATAAAAAAGACCAGACTATCCGGTGGCAAAGAATTTCAAGGGGAGGAATTCCCGTTAAAGTTTTCCAGTAGATAGGCAGCATCCCCCACATAATAAATGCGGATGCTGCATAAATCAGCCCCTTACGGGTGTTGTTGATCATTGTGTTTAATCCGTAATTATCGCGGAGTGTTAAGGTGGAATGTAAATTTATGAAATATATGTATAAATTGGATTCAGAGGTATTTCATTTCAGTGCTATGTCGCTTTGGTTATCATTAATCAAAAAGTGAAGGAAAATCAGCAAAAGAATAGCCGAGATTAAACATTAGGCGAGAGTCATCCTGTTTTTTTCCCGGAACTGGATCGTTGGTCCAGTCATAGTTATATTGAAATGCTCCGAAAAAGCGTTTTACAATTGGAAACATTATTCCAGACTGAGACTGCCAGATCCAGTGTTTAGAATTCTCCAAACTGATAAATCCCATTTGATTATGGAATAAATTAAGGTGGTCGGTGAATACCCACCAGTTGAAATTAATGCCCCATTTCCCGGCTAAATAGTCTTTACTGTCATTGGTGGAGTAATCTTCCCATACATACGCGGGGCCTGCTTCAACTGACAGAGCAAGCTCCTTGCTATCAAAAAATTGATACCCAAGTCCTGTGCCAACCAGTGAACGCAGTTTAAGATCTTGAAATTGATCTTGTTGTATTTGTCCAGAACCGGTGACAAATATTTTTTTATCTAAAAAACGATTGTAATCGGCAGACAGAAGCCAATTGTAGTCTGATCGTTGCCCCTTTGATGATGCCCAGTAATGGTTACCTCTTGTCTTCCAGCGATTGTTCCCTGTTGTATATGCCAGATCAAACGATGCTCCAATGCTTTCCTTACGCGTATTTCCTGAAGCTTTGTTCACGCCTGCTCTTATACCACCTTTAAAAGTATAATCTTTGGGGATGGAATTAATAGCTGCTACTTCACTGGTTTTTATATCTTTATTGTGTCCAATTGTTCGAGATAATTCAGCTTTTGTTGATGAAGCTGTTTCTATTTTTTGATCAGGCTTAATATAGATTTTCATTTTATGATCAGAATCAAGAGCCAGTACTTGGCCCCAATCTATCACAATTTCTCCGGCATAAGTCGTAGTGAGTTTAAGTTTGCCGTTAGTCATCACATCAATTTTTCCAGTTAACTTGTCCCCGTTTAAGAGGTGAATTGTATCAGCACGTGCTGATGGTGTTGACGCAATGATCATAAAAAAAATAAATGTAATAATTTTAATTCTAAAAAACATCAGCTCTCCTAATAAATACAAGGGCAATCTGCCTGCTGGGGAATTGTTGAGGGGGCCAGCGTGAGGTAGGCAGCAACTTTTATAGCTATTTTCACCAAATTTATGTTGGCTTAAAAAAAGGTAACAGATGGTTTTTAGAATATAAACTGAATTATTCGTTTAAATTGGTGCTGATATCAATGCAGAGTACCGGGCTGTTAACACTGCAATTCAGCTTTGTTGAAATTGTTATACAGGTGTTTCCGGAGGCAAGAGAAATATACGGGGTTGTGGTATGCCATTTCTCACCGGATTTGATGGTCAGATAGTACTCTTTAAGAGAGTGGTCCGCTCCTTTGGGGGCTGGCTGATAAATGAGTCTGCGGTTTTCCTTTAATCTGAATGGATTGCAAACTGTCTGTGAAAGCTGTTTCCCGTTTTCGTCTAAAATATAGGCACATTCGATTGAGCTGTTCTCATCAATAAACGAAGATAAAACTGTATCTGGATTATCGTCAGGGGCTAACGAAATGAGTGTCTTCAGTCCTTTTGCTAATTTTTTATAAGAATTTTCAAGCCTTTTTTTTACGGCAAGTCTTTCCATAGTGTGAATTTTAAATCTTGAGGACAGTGCTTTAATCGGAGCAGTGTGGTCATTTTGCACATTTTCAGCGCACATCGGCTTACCGAAGTAATATCCCTGAAAAACATCAATACCCATTTGCATAAGTGTCAGTGCTTCCTGGGTAGTCTCAACCCCTTCCGCAAGCGGAAGAGTTCCTGTCCTTTCTGCAAGATTTATAAGAGATCTGGTGACTTCAAGATTGTGAAATTTTGAATCGATATCTTTAATCAGCGAACGGTCAATTTTGATGATATCCGGTTTGAGTGCAGGTATTCTGTCAAGATTTGAATGCCCGGTGCCGATATCATCAAGAGCAATAAGAAAGCCGATTTTGCGGCAATTTTCAGTGAATTTGTAGAGAACATCTTCACTGCCTGCTTTTGATTCAATTATTTCTATAACTACATTGCTTGCCGGGATATCGAATTTTTTAATCATTTCCCCGGTAGTGCCCAAAGACTGAGTGTTTTTAGCAAGCACAGCAGCATCAATATTTACAGAAAGAATGAGTGAACGATTTTTTTTTGAAATGGGGGCGAAGGTCTTGAAGGCATTCCATCTGCAGGCTCTATCGAGCTTTGTAAGCGTCGCGACATCCTCACACATTGCAAACAGATCTAACGGTGAGATTACATGCTCAGTATAAGGGTTGATCCCTCGCGTCAAAGCTTCATACCCCAGCACGGATTTTCTGCTCATGGAAATGATTGGCTGAAACATCGTTGCCAAGCAATTTCTCTCGATGATTTCATGAATTGATAGTGTTGGTGTATTAAGCATTTTTTAAAATAAAATTAAAAACCGGTCGAAAGGGAGTGGAAGACCATTCGACCGGTTGGGTGGACCCGATGTGGGTGGTCATCGGGGCTGTTTATAACGGGCTTTCCATTGCTGGAAAGCCCGGTCAGCGTTTACATAATTTTAAAGAGTTTCTTCACCGGTTCTGATTCTGATAGTTCTTGGAAGGTCTTGAACGAAGATAACTCCGTCGCCTTCTTTACCTGTCTGGGCACCGGCTTTAATGGCTTCAATGGCACTCTCAACTTTTTCTTCGGCAAGTCCAAGTTCAATGCGTACTTTTTTAAGAAGATTTACTTCCATAATAACACCGCGGTAAGTCTCAGTGAATCCAGCCTGTCTACCTGAACCAAGAATGTTGGTTACGGACATGGTATAGATTCCTTTGGCATAGAGAGCCTGTTTAATCGGAGTCAGACACTCTGGACGAATATATGCAATAATAAGTTTCATTTGTTTCATTCCTCTTTCTATTGTGTGACTATTCGTTAGAGAAGACCTGGAAGCCGCTGTAAGACTCCATTCCGTGTTCGGATATATCAAGGCCTTTCATTTCTTCTTCTTTTGTTACTCTGATTCCGATGAATGCTTTAGCGAGCAGGAAGGTAATAAGACCTGCGCCGAATGCCCATACGAAGACTGTTGCAACACCTATGATCTGAGTAGTCAGGATCGAGAAACCTCCGCCGTAGAATAATCCGCCTACACCGTCGTGAAGTTCAGGAACTGTGAACAATCCACAAGCTAATGTTCCCCATGCTCCGCAGACACCGTGTACGGAAACAGCACCGACTGGATCATCAATTCTTAATATTTTATCAATTAGTTCGATTGAGAGTACTACAAGAACACCTGCGATCAGGCCGATTATGATTGAACCGGCAGGGGAAACTGTTGCACAGCCTGCGGTAATACCTACGAGACCAGCAAGTGCTCCGTTACAAGTCATCGAAATATCAGGTTTACCGTATTTGATCCAAGATGTTATCATTGCACCGAGCAGACCTGCACAACCGGAGAGGCTTGTTACTACTGCGATGAGGCCGATTGAACCGTCAGCGGTTGTTGTTGAACCGGGGTTGAATCCGAACCAACCGAACCAGAGAATGAATACACCAAGAGATGCTAATGGAATGTTGTGGCCCGGAATAGCTTTTGCTTTTCCGTCAGCAGTGTATTTCCCAATGCGTGGTCCTACTACGATAGCTCCTGCAAGAGCAACCCATCCACCTACGGAGTGAACAACTGTTGAGCCTGCAAAGTCCATGAATCCGAGGCCTTCAAGCCATCCTGCGCCGGAGTCTCCGAGCCAGAGGCTGCCCCATGCCCAGTGACCTGAAATAGGGTAGATAATCCCTGTTACTATCATAGTAACAAAGAAGTAGCTGCTGAATTTTGTGCGTTCGGCAATACCACCGGAAACAATTGTAGCTGCTGTTGCGGCAAAAACAGACTGGAAGAACCAGAAGGTCAGTGTCCACTGTGCGTCAGGGCTGGTCAGACCTACTCCTGCCAGACTGAATCCTGAGGTTCCTATAAAACCTGCAGCATCAATTCCGAACATGAGTCCGAAACCGAAAAGGAAAAAGATAATTGAACCTGCAGCAAAGTCGAGAAAGTTTTTCATTAGGATGTTACCGGCGCTTTTAGCTCTGGTGAATCCTGCTTCAACACATGCAAAGCCTGCCTGCATAAACATAACGAGTATGGCGGCAACAAGGGTCCATAAAATGTTAGCGTGGGTCTGAGTAAGATATTCTTCCCCAGCAAAAGCCGCGGTTGGCGCGGCCAGCATCAGCACAGCGAGAATGGTCGAAATTTTCCGGCCTATTGATGGAAATTTGGAAATCATAAAGTCCTCCTCCAGGGTGTAAATTGCTTTAAGGATGCAGCTATCTAAGCATCTACCGTGCCAAGTATTCAACTTATTAATATAATTGAGTTTATTTAAAAGAGGGTGTTTTTTTCTATTACAAATCTGTATTAATATACTTTTTTGTGTACTTTTATGTCCTACTAATTAACAAAAAAGTAATTATTTTGTTGTATGCGTTTTGCCAGACGCTCGAAATTAACAATAATCGAGTATTATATATGATAGGAAAAAAATAAATAAAGTTGTTGACTCTTTTTGGTGAGAATGGTTACGTGTTTCCTATGCAAACTTTCAACACCCTGGGCGCTAGCCATTCATTTTTTTATTACTTTTACTTTTGGTGCACCCACGCTTGTGGTCGGGTGGAGGTTTGCTCGTAAGTAATAAAAAGTCTTAGCAAACTACCTCTACTAAAGGGCCGCAGGCGATAACTCGCCGGCGGCCCTTTTTTTTTAACTGAGGTCGCCAAAGGAAAGCGGTTCTGAAGTAAGGTTAAACAACCGGAGAACTAAAATGGATATCGGGAAAAAAATCAGACTTGAAAGAATTTTCAATAGAGAAACCGAAAGAACAATAATTGTTCCTATGGATCATGGTATCAGCGTCGGACCGATCGCAGGACTTGAGAATCTGCGTCAGGCTGTGGATGATATGGTCTCCGGCGGAGCCAATGCTGTTCTAGGTCACAGAGGGCTTGTCCGTTGCGGACACCGCAGTGAAGGACAGGATGTAGGTCTTATTGTTCACCTTTCTGCAAGTACATCTCTTTCTCCCACTCCCAATGCTAAAGTTCTGGTCGGTTCTGTTGAAGACGCTCTGCGCCGCGGTGCTGATGCCGTAAGTGTTCATGTCAATCTCGGAGATGAAAGTGAAACACAGATGCTCCGCGATCTCGGTGAAGTTTCCGCCAAGGCTACCAGTTGGGGAATGCCTGTTCTCGCTATGGTTTACGCCCGCGGTCCTAAAATTAAAAATGAATACGATCCTGAAGTTGTTGCTCATTGCGCCCGTGCCGGTGAAGAGCTTGGCGCAGATATAGTTAAAGTCTGTTACACCGGTGATCCTGAATCTTTTAGACGTGTTACTGATGGTTGTTGTATTCCGGTTGTTATTGCAGGCGGGCCGAAGCTTGATACAACAAGGGCATTTCTCCAGATGGTTTCAGATTCAATCAGCGCAGGCGGTTCCGGTCTTTCTGTCGGGCGTAACGTTTTTCAGCATAAGAATCGCGTTAAACTGGTAAAAGCTCTCAGTAAAGTTGTTCATCAGGACGAAACTGTTGAAGCCGCTCTCGAATTTCTCGGCGAATAACATAATTGGAAATAATGATGAAAAAGATAATTTTTAAAGCGATTCCTTTTGATAAAGAACTTCTGACATTAGCTCTTGAGTCCGGTGTCGACGCTGTTCTTGCTGATGCTCAGCATGTCAAAGCTATTACGGAACTCGGCAGAGTTACTGTAATTACACCGGAAGATATGCCGCTTGTTTCAATTGATCAGAAAAGTGATGAAGATATTGCGATAAATCTTGCGACGGAAGGACGTGAAGTCTGCCTTACAAAAGGGTGGGAAATTATTCCTGTAGAAAATATTCTTGCACAGGTTAAAAGTCTGGCTCTTGAGGCTGAATCTTTGGACCGTGCCAGACTTGCCGCAGGAGTTCTTGAGCGCGGAGCTGACACAATTGTTGTTTTGCCGGAAGCGGCACATGATCTTAAGACAATTGTTGCAGAACTTAAACTCAGTCAGGGCCATATGGAATTACAAAAAGCTAAGATTACCAAAATTGAATCTGCGGGTCTCGGCCATCGCGTCTGCGTAGATACGATCTCCATGCTAAAAAAAGGTCAGGGTATGCTGGTTGGTAATTCAAGCGGTTTTACTTTTCTTGTTCACGGTGAAACAGAATCAAACCCTTATGTCGCGGCCCGTCCGTTCAGAGTAAATGCCGGAGCTGTGCATGCTTATGCACAAATGCCAGGAGACAGAACAACTTATTTGCAGGAACTTACTGCCGGAACCGAAGTCCTTATCGTTGATGCGACCGGAAAGACTTCTATTGCAACAGTCGGTAGGTGCAAAGTTGAAGTAAGGCCGATGCTGCTCATAACAGCTGAAGTTGAGACTCCGCAGGGACCGGTTGTCGGTAAAGTGTTTTTGCAGAATGCAGAAACAATAAGAGTTGTAAGCGGTGAAGGCGAGCCTGTAAGCGTAGTCACAATCAAGCCCGGCGATGAAATTATGTGCCGTCTTGATGATGCTGGACGCCATTTCGGAATGCGTATTACTGAAGAGATTGTTGAGGAATAATAGAATGTCAGAATCCAGCAAAAAGAATTTGAATCACTTAAGAGAAGAAATTGATACACTCGATGTTGAGATACTTGAGCTTCTCAATAAGCGAGCTGCCGCATCTCTTTCGGTAGGTAAGCTCAAAGCAGGTTCCGCAGATCAGATTTTTAAACCTTTTAGAGAGCAGGAAGTTCTCAGAGGTTTGACAGAGCGTAATCCCGGTCCGCTTCCAAGTGAACATCTTGAGGGCATTTATCGCGAGATTATTTCTTCATCACGCAGGTTGCAGCGTCCTGAAAGAGTAGTCTATCTGGGACCTGAAGGGACATTTTCATACTTTGCAGGATTAGAGCACATGGGACGTCAGGCTGACCTTGTCCCGAAAAATAATTTTGAAGACATTTTTGTAGCCGTTTCCAAAGGTGAAGCCGATTTAGGTATAATTCCCCTTGAAAATTCTCTAGCAGGAACAGTCGGGCAGAATGTTGATTTGTTCATGCGATACCCCGTGTATATTCAGGATGAATTGTATAGCCGTATCAGCCATGCGCTCATTACCAAAGGGGCAGGCCTGGATCAGATTAATACAGTATATTCACATATAAAAGTTTTGGAACAGTGCGCCGGATGGTTGCGAAGCAATCTTCCTGATGTGAAGCTGGAAGCGGTTGATTCCACTGCAAAGGCGGCTTCAATGGTCGCAGAGGGTGATGATACCTGCGCAGCTTTGGGCAACATCAAACTGGCTAATATTTTCGGACTTCATGTTGTGTCCGAAGCTGTAGAAGATTTTCCGGATAACTGGACAAGATTTTTAATAATCGGCCCTAAACCGGGAATCGAAGGTAAAAGGGATAAAACAACTATTCTTTTCACCACTCCTGATCAGCCGGGAGCATTAGTCGGTGTTCTTAATGTTCTCTCCGGCAAAGATATTAATATGACTAAACTGGAATCCCGTCCTTTTCTCGGTGAAAAATGGAAGTATATGTTTTTTGTAGATCTTCAGGGCGATCTCAGCACTGAGGAATATGAAAGCATCATTGATGAACTCAGGTCACGCTGTCTTACTTTTAAAATTCTGGGAAGTTATCCAAGCGGATCACAGAACGGAAGTAGACTTTAGTTCTTACAACTATTTTTAAAAAAAGGAATAAACGGATGACTTCCGATAATGTAATAAAAATCAAGGCTCCTTCATCAAAGTCCATGTCTCATAGAGCTCTTATTGCGGGGGCTTTTTCAGACGGACAGACTGTGGTGCTTGATCCTTTGGACAGTAACGATATCAATAGGACTATGGACTGCCTTTCCACCATGGGCGCACAGTTTGATGTTGAGCAGAATTCTACTACCGTTACAGGTATGCATGATGGTCCGCACGGCGGCGTAAAAGAACCGGCTGTCCTTGAAATGAGAGATTCAGGAACTACATGCAGGCTTATCACAGCAATTGCAGGAGCTGGAAAAGGAGTTTTCCGCATTCAGGGAACGCCCAGAATGCATGATCGTCCTATCGGAGAACTTACCAAAGCTCTTGAGTCGCAGGGCGTAAAAGTTACTTTTGCCGATAAAAACGGATATCCGCCTGTAACACTTGAATCTAACGGCTTTATCGGCGGTAATATTGAAATATCTCTTGAAGAAAGCAGCCAGTATCTTTCAGGCCTACTGCTGGCTGCCCCGTATGCACATAAAACAACTGTGATTAAAGTTGTAGGTAAAAAAGCTGTTTCATGGCCGTATGTTGCATTGACTCTTAAGGTTATGGAAGATTTTAAAATTTCATTTTCGGTAGAAGCTCTTAAGAACGGAGAGTGGAAAAAGACAAACTGGAGAAAAGTCTCTAAAGTTGTCCCCGGTGAAATACGATTTCGCGTGAATCCTTCTGATTACAAAAAAGACAATTATGAAGTTGAAGGTGACTGGAGTAACGGATCTTATTTTTTAGCTGCCGGAGCGGTTGGAACTAAACCAGTCAGGGTTAAAGGGCTTGCGATTGACTCCTTGCAGGGGGACCGGGCAATTATTGATATTTTGAAAGCTATGGGCGCGAAGATAGAAAGCGACTCTTTCGGAGTGACAGTTTATCCTTCAAAGTTACATGGAGTTGAAGTCGATATGGGGCTGTGTCCGGATCTTGTTCCGACCGTAGCAGTTGCAGCCGCTTTTGCTGACAGTCCCACAACTATAACTAATGTAGCCCATTTGCGGATTAAAGAATGTGATAGGCTCGATGCCAGTGCTACTGAAATAATAAGAGCAGGCGGCAAAGCCGAGATCGGGGATGATTTTATTAAAATTTTTCCTGCACCGCTGAAAAAAGGTGAAAAAATAATTTTTTCGACATATGACGATCATAGACTGGCAATGAGTACAGCTATTTTCAGCTTAGCCGGAATTGACGCTGTTGCTAAGGAACCGGAATGTGTTGCAAAGTCGTTCCCTGAGTTCTGGAAGGAATGGGATAAAGTTAAAAAGGGGAATGGTTGCTAACATGGAATCTGACTTTAGCAAAATTCATAGTATTGCCGTAGTCGGTTCAAGAGGGCAGATGGGAGGGTTTCTGGCCCTTAAAGCCGAGCGGGCAGGATTGCTTGTCCATCGGTTTGATCAGCCTCTTGATGAGAAAGAAATGGCACGCCTCCTTCCCGTGAGCGATCTCGTTCTTTTATGTATTCCGGTAACGGTTATGGATGAGGTGCTTGATAAAATTGTTCCTCACATGAAAAAAGGATCTGTTTTATCAGACGTAGGATCTGTAAAAGGGCGTCCGTTGCAGCAGATGGTCAGAGCTTATGACGGTCCTGTTGTAGGAACTCACCCTTTATTCGGTGCCACTATTCCTGTTGATTTTGAGCCGACTGTTGCTCTTGTTGCAGGAAGGGAAGAAGACAAAGGCGCGCTTGAGTCTGTTAAAGATTTTTATAAACGGTTAGGATTCGGCGCATTCGCATCAACTGAAGAAGAACATGACCGGGCAATGGCAATGATTCAAAGTTTAAATTTTAGTTCCACCATAGCTTTTTTAGCATGTGCGAGAGAACTGCCTAACATTGAAAAATTTGTGACTCCGTCATTTAGACGCAGGCTTGAGTCCGCGCGTAAAATGGTGACACAGGATAGTGACCTTTTTGTAACTATTTCTGATGCAAATCAGTATAGCCTTGAAGCTATTCGTCTTTTCCGTTCTTTCCTCAGCCTTGCTGCATCCGGTGATATGGACCTTCTTTCCGAACGTGCTTCTTGGTGGTGGCGTGAAAACAATACCTAGGGAGAACTGTATTTAAAAAAGTAAAGCCGCATTCTCCCCAGAGGATGCGGCTTTTTTTATATTTAGCGTTTTTTGTAAGTGATAATTTAAAAAATTTAAAAGGGAGCAGGAGATATGAAAATTGAATTGACTCAGTACGGCAAATGGTTGCCAGCTGACGTGCAAACGCCGATCAGTCTTTACCTCGGGCTGGTTGGAAATGCACCGGGAATACTTTTAGAAAGTGCCGAAGTTGACGGAAGACTTGGACGATACAGTCTTATCGCCTGGGATTTCAGACTTGTTCTGTCTCCAGTTCGCGGTAAATTATCTGTAGAATGTGCGGATTCTCGTCTTGCGGGGCTTGCTCAGTATTCAGGCATGGATTTTCTGGAAGGTCTTAGGGCTGTGATGAAAGCTCTGCATTTGAATCCTCAGGAGGAAGTAGGTCCACTGCCTGCTTTGACAAGAGGGCTTTACGGAACATTCGGCTATGGTCTTGCGGGAATGCTTGAACCGAAGCTGGCTGATAAAATCCCGGCGAAAGATGCCGAGGTCCGCTTGGCTCTACCTGGGCGGGTTGTTTTGTTTGATCACTTAAAACACCGTTGCTGTTTTCTTTCTCTTGATGAAGGAGCAAAGCCGGAATTCACTCCGCAGGACTTTAACAGCAAATGTGAGCCTACTGTCGTAGGTGAGCCTGTAGCTGTCCCCGGACGTGAAAAGTACATGGAAAATGTTCAAAAAGTGCGGGAATTGATTGCGGAAGGAGAGTGTATTCAGGTGGTTCTTTCCACCCGTTTCTCAGCTCCTTTCAGCGGTAATTCTTTCGATCTTTATCGCCGTCTCAGGCAGGCAAATCCATCTCCTTTTATGTTTTACATGAAATTCAGCCGTGAAGAAATCCTGCTCGGTTCATCACCTGAAATGATGGCCCGCTGTGAACGGGGCAGGCTTGAAGTACGCCCCATCGCCGGAACCCGTCCAAGGGGTAAAAATGCTGCTGAAGACAGAAAATATACTGCAGAGCTTCTTGCAGATCCTAAAGAAAGGGCTGAACACGTAATGCTTGTCGACCTTGGACGTAATGATCTTGGACGTATTGCCAAGCCCGGTTCTGTCACCGTTGAGAAGTTTATGCAGGTTGAATATTTCAGCCACGTTATGCACATGACTTCATATGTAGAAGCTGATCTGCGTGACGAGTATGATGCAATTGATGTTCTGCAGGCAACTTTTCCGGCAGGAACTCTTTCCGGTGCTCCAAAAATTAGAGCAATGGAAATAATTTCTGAGCTTGAAGAAGTGCCTCGCGGTCCTTACGGCGGAGCAATCGGTTTTATAGGTCTGGATAAGGATTCAATCAATCTTGATACAGGAATCACTATCCGTTCAATGTGGATCAGAGACGGTAAGTGTCATTGGCAGGCCGGAGCCGGACTGGTTTACGATTCCGATCCTGAAATGGAATGGAAAGAATGTAACAATAAGGCAAGAGTTTTAAGAGAAATTTTGCAATCGGAGGGCGGCGATGTTTTTGCTTGTTGATAATTTTGATTCGTTCACATTCAATCTGGTTCAGGCTTTTCAGCAGCTCGGAGCTGATCCGCTTGTACTGAGAAATGATCGCGAGGAAATTCTGGAGCTTGCTGAATCCGGAAAGCTTAAAATGGTCTGCCTTTCCCCGGGGCCGAGCAATCCTGAAAACGCAGGACTCAGTCTTGAGTTTCTGGCCAGACTTCCTAAAGAAATTCCTGTTCTGGGAGTTTGTTTAGGGCATCAGACTATCGGCCATTTTGCAGGAGCTTCCGTTGTGCGTGCGGGCCGCATTATGCATGGTAAAACTTCAATGATTTATCACAATAATGATGGACTGTTCAGCGGACTAGATAATCCTTTTGAAGTCTGCCGTTACCACTCTTTAGTAGTGAATGTTGATGAAGCTCCTGATCTTCTGGAACTGACCGCATGGACTGATCAGCAGGAAGTCATGGGGCTTCGCTATAAAGATCGCCCTTGGGCTGGAGTTCAGTTTCATCCGGAGTCTATTTTAACTCCTGACGGACCGAAACTTTTGAAGAACTTCCTTGAGGGAAATATTTAATCAACCATCATTAATCTAAGGGATAGGGTTAGTAAAATGGCGGACTGTGTAACCTCGGCTCTGACAGAGCTTACTTTCGGCAGAGACCTTTCAACAGAGCTGGCGGATTGTGTCTTTACCTCCCTTTTTGCAGGGGAAATATCTCCAGTACAGGCCGGAGCTCTGCTCATGGGGCTTAGGGTAAAAGGAGAGACTGCAACGGAAGTAGCTTCAGGCGTAAAAGCAGCACTTAAAGAATCTAAACTTGTTAAAGGGTTGAGCGGGCAGCTTATAGATACATGCGGAACAGGCGGTGACGGCAGTAACAGCTTTAACTGTTCAACCGCCGTGGCTCTGTATCTGGCAGATATGGGCTATAAGGTAGTTAAACACGGGAATAGAGCGGTATCTTCTTCCTGCGGTAGCGCGGATATTCTTGAAGAGCTTGAAATTCCTATAACGACTGTGGCCGAAGATGTTCCTGACGTTCTAGGACGTGACAATTTTGTCTTCCTCTTTGCTCCTAATTACCATCCTGCTTTCGGGAAAGTCGCACCGATCAGAAAAGAACTCGGTATTCCGACTCTTTTCAACCTCATGGGGCCGCTTTTAAATCCTGCCCGTCCGACGCACCAGATCCTTGGTGTCGGCAGACCTGAAATAATGCGCCTTATGGCGGAAGTTCTGACTTTGACGGATGTTGGCAGGGCTTACGTTGTGCATGGAGCAGGTAATTTTGATGAGCTGACTCCTTTCGGTATTAATAAAGCTGTTCTTGTAGAAAACGGAAAACTCACTGAACTTGAAATTGATCCTGCTGATTATGGCTTCACTCTTTCAACTCCTGCGGATGTAGCAGTTACAGACCGTAAAAATGCAGGAGAAACTATCCGTAAGATTCTAACCGGAAAAGCTCCTCAACCTATGCTTGATATGGTTGCACTAAATCTCGGGGCCGCACTTTCACTGCTTGATGGAATCAGCCTTGCTGACGGTATTGCAAAAGCAAAATCAAAAGTCGCAGTCGGCGTCAGCAAGGAGTATTAGGAGATGCTTGAGAAGTTTCGTATAGCCAAACAAAGCGAAGTGGATATGCTACGTAATGCTGAATCGAAGGGGATTCTGCCCGATCCTTATGCCGGAGTTCGCCCTTCATTTGCCGACGCGATCAGGCGTGATGGTTCAGGTATGAAAGTTATTGCCGAATATAAACGGGCTTCACCTTCCAAAGGTGATATCAATCTCGGACTGACTGCTGCCGAGGTGGCAAATATGTATGCCGGAGGCGGAGCTTCTGCAATTTCAGTTTTAACAGAAGAGCAGTATTTTAAAGGTAATATCGCTTATTTAGACGAAATAAAATCTTGCGGACTGCCGATGCTTCGCAAAGATTTTCTGGTTGATCCGCTCCAGATTGTGCAGACCGCGTCAACTCCTGCTTCAGCACTATTAATTATAGTACGCATGTTTACTGACGACGGGCTGCTGAAGGAAATGATTGATAAAACTCATGAAGCCGGACTTGACGGCGTTGTTGAGGCTTTTGATATGGCTGACCTTATGCGGGCTAAAAAAGCCGGAGCGCGAGTAATTCAGATTAACAACCGCGACCTTGATACTCTGGGAATCGACATGAGCAGGTCGGTAGATTTTATCAAGGAACGTGATGACAGCGAAATCTGGATTTGTGCCAGCGGCATTAATGAACCGGATGATTGCGTAAAAATGGCAGAACTCGGTTATGACAGCGTGTTAGTCGGTACATCCATAATGTCGAGCCCAAGCCCGCAGGATAAACTGAGTTCGTTAGTCGCGGGAGCTAAGTGTGGAGCTTTGCGATGAATATGCTTATTAAAGTTTGCGGCATGACCAGAAAGGAAGATGTGGCAAGTTGCGAAGAGCTTGGCGCTGATTTTCTGGGGTTCATTTTTCATCCTTCCAGCCCGCGGTGTGTGGATGCGGAATTTGCCCGTTCTGTTGAGCTTTCCACAGCTGAAAAAGTTGGTGTGTTTGTAAAGCAGAGCGCAACTGAAGTGCTTGAAACTATGAAGAATGGAAAACTTAATTTCGCACAGCTTCACGGCGGACAGAATGAAGAGTTTTGTAAAGCTGTCGGCAGGGAGCGAGTGATAAAAGTGCTCTGGCCTCAGCGGTATGATTCGGTAAAGGAGTTTCAGGATGATATTGATCGGTATACACCTTTTTGCCGCTATATGCTTTTTGATGCCGGAAGTTCCGGCGGCGGGCATGGCAAACCGCTCGATTTTTCAGTTTTTTCAGAAGTTAAAATTCCGAACCCGTGGCTTTTAGCCGGGGGGCTTTCAGCAAAAAATCTGCTTGAAGCCATAAGCAGTGCAAAGCCTAGTGGTGTTGATTTGAATTCCGGTGTGGAAGTCAGCCCCGGCATTAAAGATATAAATAAATTGAGTGCAGCTTTTGTTTCAGTGCACTTAGCAAATAAGAGGAACCAGTCATGAAAAGAGGATACTTTGGAGATTTCGGCGGACAGTTTGTACCGGAGCTGCTTATGCCTCCGCTGCTTGAGCTTGAAGAGGACATGGGCAAAATTTTAAAGTCGGCTGAATTCCAACAGGAATTTACCAGTTTGCTTACAAACTTTGTCGGTCGTCCTACAGCTCTTACTCATTGTGCTAATCTTTCACGTGATCTCGGTTTCAACCTCTGGCTGAAACGTGAAGATCTAGCTCATACAGGTGCTCATAAAATCAACAACACAGTAGGGCAGGCGTTGTTGACAAAGATGATGGGTAAACCACGGATGATAGCTGAAACAGGAGCAGGTCAGCATGGGGTTGCAACCGCGACAGCCGCAGCACTTCTTGATCTTGAGTGTGAAATTTATATGGGCGCAGTTGACGTTAAACGTCAGTCTCACAATGTTCGCCGCATGGAGCTTTTCGGAGCGAAGTGCATTCCGGTTGAATCCGGCACACGAACTTTAAAAGACGCAATAAACGCAGCACTTCGCATGTGGATCGCAAATCAGCGCACTACTCATTATTGCTTCGGAACAGCTGCCGGACCGCATCCGTTCCCGCTTCTCGTAAGAGAATTCCAGTCTGTAATCGGTCGCGAAGCAAAACAGCAGTTTAAAGAGCGTACAGGTGAGATGCCGTACATGGTAGTTGCCTGCGTAGGCGGAGGCTCTAATGCAATCGGTATGTTCCATGAATTTGTGAATGAAAAATCCGTTAAAATTGTGGGAGTAGAAGCTGCCGGAACAGGTGAACCCGGATGTTTTAATTCCGCTCCGATTAACCTTGGAACTCCCGGCGTTCTGCATGGAGCGCACTCTCTGTTGTTGCAGTCAGAGGACGGACAGATACTTCCATCCCATTCCATTTCCGCCGGACTTGATTACCCTGGAGTAGGGCCTGAGCATGTTCATCTTCATGCATCCGGAAGAGTCCAGTATGGAATGGCTAACGACAGTCAGGCTATAAATGCTTTTAAGATGCTTTGCCATAATGAAGGTATTCTTCCTGCTCTTGAAAGTTCTCACGCTGTCGCATGGGCAATCGAGAACAAAGATTCTATTCCTAAAGGTGCAAACGTAATAGTTAACCTTTCCGGTCGCGGCGATAAAGATATGGATATTTTTGAAGATTACCTCAAGCAGCACGGAAAATAGCGGAGCAAATAAAATGAGTATTACAACACTTGCCGATAAAATAAATGAAGCTAATGCAAAGGGGCGCACAGCTCTTATTCCTTTTCTTCCCGGTGGATATCCTGACAAAGAAAAATTCTGGAAAGAAATTCTTGAACTGGATGCCAACGGCGCGGACATAATCGAAATAGGAATGCCTTTTTCCGATCCTGTTGCTGACGGTCCTGTTGTTGAAGCTGCTTCCCTTAAATGCCTTGATGCCGGAGTTAATCTGAAGTGGATTCTTGAAGGTTTGGCAAAGGTCCGCTCGCAGATAAATGCAGGAATCGTGCTCATGGGATATTACAACCCGGTACTTCAATACGGCCTTGAAAAGTTTGCAAAGGATGCCAACGCTGCGGGTGTAAACGGTTTGATTATTGCCGATTTGCCTTACGAAGAAGGTGTTGAATTCCGTGATTTACTTGTCAAAAACGAAGTAGCTCTAGTCCCGCTGGTAGGGCTTAACACATCCCCTGAACGTATGAAACTTTACGCAGATGGTGGGAACGGTTTCTGTTATTTTGTTTCGGTGCTTGGAACAACCGGTGATCGTGATTCATTGCCTGAAGAAATTAAGGTCGGCCTTAAGCACGCAAAAGAAATATTTAATATTCCTGTCGCTCTTGGGTTCGGGCTGAAACATCCGTCACAGCTAACGCAGCTTGAAGGGCTGGTTGACGCGGCAGTGTTCGGTTCTGCTCTTATACGTCATCTTGATGATGGGAAAAGTTGTGCTGAATTTATGAAGGTTTGGAAGTAGGAAAGATTGAAATAAGTCTGTAACTAACAGAGGGGGAACTTTTTTAGGAAAGTTTCCTCTCTGGACTCGTCTTCAAAAATTTTTATTTGGGGGAGTTTTTTAATTTTTGTTGGTAGGTTTTGTCTTTTTAATCATGTCAATTAGTTTTGGCATTTCAGTCATGGGATTTGTCAAAGGAACATGCGAAGTTATTCTGCTTGCGTAAGGTAAAAGGTGCCCAGTTGTATCTAAATTATTGCAGTTATTTATTGCTGATTCTAAATTAGCACAGAATATTTCTGCTTCTTGCCTATTTCTGGGCATTGGCTTTTCATAGATACTATATTTCTGTTTTAGAAAATTTTCTGCTTCTGTCGCATTCATGAATGACTTTGCTCTTTCAGCAAAATGCAAAATATACCAATATTCAATTGAGGGATAATTAAAGAATACAGCCCATTTTGTTTTTTTGTTTGAAAGTTTTTTGGCTGAATTTTGCAGTGTAATGAGACTGTTAATCTTGGTTTCTGATAATTGTGTATTTTCAAGATCTGTTAAAAAAAATACAGCGTCAAAACTCGTAGGACATATTTGAATATGTTTTTGCGCAGCTTCAATTGAATTTAGTTTTCTTGCATCTATTTTTATGGTGTTCGATTTAGATGAAACACAGCTGTTCAAAACATATTTCGCGTAGTTTATTTCCGTCTTTCCATCACAAATTAATAAAATATTTATATTTTGGCGGCGCTGATTTTTTGGTGTGATCTTTGGACGTGCCATTATAAGCCACCGTCCCAGTCGACCTCTGGAACTGCGCCGAATCGCCCATCAAGGTAATCTTTATAAAGTTTTTGTCCGCGATCATTTTTAGCGACTGACCCAACGCCCTTAAATTCAGACAGGCTGAAAAGCCTTGTTTCAAAGGTTTCTTTATCCTTTTCAGTAAAATAAATTTCGTCTGGGCGGAGTAGGGTTTTGTCCATGACGGTTACGTCGTGGGTTGCAAAAATTAATTGTGCGCCATTGGGGTTTGTTTCTTTATTCGTGAATAGTTGGATTATCTTTCGGACTAGGTAGGGGTGCAAGGCACTGTTAAATTCGTCAAGAATCAGCTGTGTTCCCATTTTAAGTGACATAATGATTGAACTTGATATATTGAAAATTGTTTGGGTTCCATTTGATTCCTCATTCTGCAAATCTAATGAGGTTTTATTACCGTGAATGTCTAGATGTATAAAATTTGTTGTTAACAGTGAATTGAACCATTTATCAGGAGAATTCAAAACATATTCCTCGATGGGAGTATTTTTCTTAGAATTATTCTTTTTTTTAAATGAAATGTCATGGATATTAATATCAGCAGATTTTAGAAGAGAAATGATTTGCTCTTTTTCAATGACTTTAGAGTTAACAACATTAGCTGTAATTAAACTAGGGAAGTTAGCAGTGTGAGATATTAGCAACCTGTTAAACCATGTAGTAATATCCTTAAATGTCGATATTTCACCTTTGTTATCTAAATATGCAAGAGCTGTTTGTTGGTTATTAATCTCCGCTTTCCACATATCTAGAAATTTTTTTTGTGGGTGGATTGAACGGTGAAGATCTATCTTGTTTTGTTTCCTGTTAATAAGGATTACTTCCCTTGCTCCTTTTGTGTTGGGAATTACAGTCAATTTTTCACGGATAATTTTTTCTGGAACAAGTTCAAGCCAATATTGATACATATGCCCATTTATAGCGGTGAATTTTGTCCTGAAACAAGTTGGCTTGTTGGTGTAGATCGGATTTAAGCGGAAGCGGTTGTCTTCAAATAAGTCATCTTTTTGTCTAAGGGCAGAAGTTTGAATAATTTCTTTCAAGGAAGACAATGCCTTCAAAATATTACTCTTCCCAGAAGCATTAGCTCCCAAAATTGCAACACAAGGCAAAGCTTCCGGCTCACGTTTAATACCTGTCTGCAAGATGTTATAGTTATCATCTTTTTTGCTCTTAATAGCCGGCTGCATATATAAAGTCTGCTCTTCTCCGATAGAACGAAAATTAGCGACACTGAATTCTAATAACATGTGAACACTCTCTCAGAGTTTGTTTTGATAATTATTTAATGTTCAAGATGTATATGAACATATGGAAATTTTCCAGAAAATGGAAGGAAAAGTTCTAATGAAGTAAAAAATGTCGTGTTTGGATGAATTTTATGAAGATGTAATTAAATTTAGCTTAGGGAAGTTTGCGCCAGTTTAAGTGCTAGGAACATTGCTTTAAAGTGTCAGTCATTACTTTCCCTGTTTAAAAGCAATCTTCCAGTTTTTAACCTTATCATTGATCACGCCTGACTGCCTAAGAGCTCGTTCAATGGTTCCGTTTTTTCTTAGAATTTCAAGCCCTTTTTCCAGAGCTTCGTAAACTCTTTTCCCTTGCGGGTTTATTTTAGAAACCATGAAATGTCTGCTGTAGGGTAATACTATTTTAGCGTTTGGTATGGGGTACAAGTCACCGGTTTTATCTTGTAGCGTCAGGTCATTGGTTCTCGGGAATTCTAAAATAGTAAAATCTGCCCGGTTTCTGTTGATCATTTTAAATAGCAGATCATATTTCGGCGCAGTTTGCATGTCTTTGAATCCGAAACTTTTTAATAAAGCTATATCTATAGTCCATGTGTGTTCCACCAAAGGAATTTTGTTTTTAAGATCATCTTCTACATTTGTGGATGTTAAGAGTGGCGAACCTTTTTTTACGTAAATCCCTTTTTGAAATTCTCCCCGACGTATAATCGGAGATGTTTTGTATACAGAGTCATCAAAATCCTGCTCCCACATGTCTGAGGAATAAACTATAGCATGGCCTTTTTTTACTTCTGCCAGACTTCGTCCCGGATTAGGGCAGGAAATATATACAAAATCAGCGTCTATGCCGCCTAAATGCAGAGCCTGGCGTAAGAGAAGAAGGGATATAGCCGGGCGGGAAGAGTACGGTGAACTGTAATCAGAAATAGAAAGGGGATCTCCACCTCTGTATTCTATCAGTTTTTGATAATTATATTCAGTGCTTGTATTCCCAGCAATGGAAATACGTTCCTTTGCTATTGTTTGCATCGGGAATAGTAATATGGTCAGGCAAAGGAGGAAATAATATATTTTCACATCATTACGGAGTTATAGTTATAAAAAGTGAACGCTTACCATTACAATATTGTTAGAGTAAAAGTAAAGCCTTAGGCTTTTGTCGTCGGCAGGGTTACTTTGATTGTGAATCCATGTTCAGAATTCTCTGCCTGAATGTGCCCTTGGTGCATGTTGGTAATTTTCAAGGCGGCAGCAAGACCTAAACCGTATCCCGGGGTGTCGTGACCTTTTAATCTGTGGAACGGGTTGAATATTTCTTCAAGTTCTTCTTCCGGAACCGGTTCATGCGTATTGGTTATTTCTATTATTGCTTTATTTAAGCGGTTATTCTTATTTTCAACGCATAGATTTATTCTGATAATTCCATTTTTTTCAGTATATTTAAACGCGTTTCCAATAATATTATCAAGTATTATCTTGATAGAGTTTTGGTTGCAGTCATTTATGCTAACGCTTTCAAGGTGGCTGATTATTTCAAATTTTTTATGATCGGCGGTCGGCTGGTATTGGCGTAGCAGATCCTGTATCAGTAAACTCAGGTCAACAGATTCATCCATCGGCGGAGCTGTGTGCATATCCAGTTTTGAAAATTCTATGATTTTACCGATAAGTGTGTCCATATGGATGATTTCTGACTGCATTCCGCTGATGAGCACTTCGCATTGATCTGCTTTGTCGTCATTTATCCTTTCTCTTAGCATTTCCAATGAAATTCCCATCCGTGCAAGCGGGCTTCTCATTTCATGAGATACGTTGGCAGTAAGTTCTCTGTTACTTTTAATTGTTTTTTCAAGGCTTTCAGCCATGTGATTGAAAGTTTTGGCAAGATCTGCAACTTCATCTTTACCACGAACTTTTACTCGCTGCGTTAAATCTCCTTGTCCAAGTTTAGCCGCGGATATAGTAAGTTTTTTTATAGGTCCGATTATGCGCAGGGCCAGCGGAAAAAGGAAAATTGCTGCCAGTATTGTGATAAAAAGTTGCCCGCGCAGAAACCATGTTTCTTCTTCGAATTGTCTCCAAGGATGAAATAAATGGTAAGTAAAAGGGTATCCTTCAGGAATGTCGGAAGTGTAAGTTCCATAGACGGATTTTGTGTCTTTACGGCGTTCTTTATATATGTATACGCCTGCCGGAGTCTTTGCAGGTTCGCCGGCCAAGTGTTGGGTCAGGTTAGGGATTTCTTCTTTTGATGATGCAACAATTTCTGAATATGGTCCGGTAATCCAAATATCAGCTTTGAAAGATTTGCTGAGGGTTTTAAGTATTGGAGTCAGAATTATTCTTTCCTGCTCAGGTGAAAGACTCTTTGTCGAAATTTCCATTTCTGTGAGGTCTTTTATGGCCATTAATTGGCTTTCAGTTCTCCTTACGTGGGGACTGTCAGCCCATCTGGTGTGGAGTATCCATATGACAGTAAACTCAGAAATCATGAGCACCAGCAGAAAAGCTAGAAATATTTTAAGATAAAGCCTGCTTATTTTCATTTTTCACCAACGAACATATATCCGGTTCCCCATACTGTTCTTATGCGTGATTCATGTTCCGGGTATGGTTTAAGCAATGCTCTAAGTTTGCTGATATGAACATCAATGCTGCGGTCAAAGGCATTAAAATCTTTTCCCCAGACTAAAGTCATCAGATCATCACGGGTAAGCGGAGTTCCGTGGTTACTCATCAAGGCCTGCAACAGTTTAAATTCTGTTGAAGACAGTTCCAGCTGTTCCTCTCCGATTTCAAGTCTTTGATGGGCTATGCTCAGGGTTAGTCCGGCTACTTTTATAACTCCTGAGTTGTTTTTAGTATCGCCGTTTCGTTCTGAATCTCTTGCACGGCGAAGTACCGCTTTGATACGGGCTAACAGTTCACGGGGATTGAATGGTTTGGGTATGTAATCATCAGCACCAAGTTCAAGACCTACAATACGGTCAGTATCTTCACCTTTTGCTGTAAGCATAATTACCGGGACATTTGAATGCGGGCGCAGCTCTCGCAATACTTCAAGTCCGTCTTTACCGGGCATCATAATATCCAGAATTACGAGTGACGGTGATTCTCTTTTGACCGTTTCAACTGTTTTTTCGCCCGATGGAAGAGTTAAAATTTTAAAGCCGTATCCATCAAGATATTGGGTGAGCAAGTCTCTAAGTTTAGAGTCATCATCGATAATTAGTATGGACAGTTGTTTTACCATATTACGGGAGTACCCTTACAGCTCATTCCATGGAAGGGCGAAACTGTTCTTTTTACAATTATTAACAATTTTTATCATCACGGTAATACTCTTTTATCACTCTTGATATATTAGAATGAAAAATGGAATGCAACGGAGATTTAAATTTATGCCTTCATATCAGTATAAAATGTTTATATACAGCTTGATTGCTGTTTTCGGATTATCTGCATGCTCACCTTTCAGGCCGGACTCACGAGAAGGCGTGACAATGGGTTTACCACTTGCTTATACGCTTTACTCCGCTGAACCTCAGAATCTCGGCAAGTGGTGGGAAAGTCTCGGCAATGCGGAACTTAACAGCTTGGTGGAAGAAGCTCTCACAGATGATTTTAATGTCCGGATAGCATGGGCGAAACTTCGTCAGCTACGGGCTACGGCTATAAAAGAAGGGGCCGCAAAATATCCCACTCTTGACGGTTCTGCCGGGTATACCGGAACGAAGACCGGTTCAGACGGGACTGAAGGTACAAAAGGCTCCACCTCTACAGATACTCATAAGCTCGGGCTCGCAGCGGCATACGAAATAGATGTATGGGGAAAAATTGAAGCGAACGCCAAGTCCGGTGATCTTGATTATCTGGCTTCCCGCGAAGCCGTTAATACTGCGGCAATGAGCGTTGCCGCGGAAGTTGTATCCCGCTGGCTGGAAATTCAGACGCAACGTCATAAAAAAGCGATTCTTTATAATCAGCTTGAAACTAACAAAGTTTATTTGGAACTTATTGAACTAAGATTTAGAAACTCTTTGGCAACCGCCTTGGATGTTTATCAGCAACGTGAGACCGTTGCCCGTGTTAAAGCTCTAATTCCGCCGGTTGAATCAAAGGAAAGACTTTTACTTAATGAGTTGGCTCTTCTTCTGGGTCGCCCTGCCGGAACAGTTGACGTTGCAACTGCTGATTATCCGGTTCTTACTCCTATACCCGGTGTCGGTTTACCTTTTGATCTGCTTGCCAACAGACCTGATATCCGCGCGGCAGGACTTGCTCTGAAATCTTCTGACTGGGCTGTTGCTGCTGCAAGGGCTGACAGGCTTCCGAATTTTAATATTTCAGGAAATGCGGCCCTGACCAGTGTTCAGATTGCTAATATTTATAGCGGATGGTTGATCGGACTTGCCGCTTCCATTGCCGGACCAATTTTTGATGGCGGGTTAAGATCTGCTGAAGTTGATAGAACCAGAGCTGTGGTCGAAGAAAAACTTCTTAACTATAAGAGCACTGTTTATACCGCTTACAAAGAAGTTCAGGATGCTTTGATTCAAGAGACATGGCAGCAGAAATATATTGCAGCTCGTAAGAATCAGCTCGAGGCGGCAAAAACAAATCTGGATGAAGCCGGTTCGCGTTATCTGCAGGGGCTTGAAGATTATCTACCCGTACTTACAGCTCTTGTAAGTGTGCAAAATCTTGAAATAAATATTGTCGGAGATGAGGCAGATCTTTTATTGTACAGAGTTAAGCTTTATCGCGCTCTCGGTGGAAGTTGGACAGATTCGCTTACTTCAGCGGATGAACTTCCGGCAGACGAAGAGAGCAAATCTGCTAACCGCATTAATTCTGACGTATCCGGCAAAACTGTTACAGATATAAAACCAGTTTCTACGAAATAAGGAAATTTAGATATGACCAAGCAAATTATGTATTATGTCAAGAACATAGGTCTCAAAGGAATTGTACCTATTCTCATAATTGTCATTGCCGTATTCGGAGCGCGTCTTTTGATTTCTACTAAACCTGTTGCAACAAAAAAGCCTCCTGTCGTTTCTGCTCCGTTGGTGAATGTGATGGTTGTAAAAGCGAAAGATTACAACATTTGGACCCCGGTTATGGGAACAGTTCAGGCAGCTTGTAAAATAAGCCTTGAACCCCAAGTTGCCGGTAAGGTTATTTCCGTAAGCGATAAATTTATTCCCGGTGGATATTTTGAAAAAGGGCAGGAAATACTACGGATTGATCCGCTTGATTACGAGCTTGAAGTTAAACAGCAGGAAGCCAGTGTTGTTGATGCTGACTATAACTTAAAGGTTGAGCAGGGACACCAGAAAGTGGCAGGCAGAGAGTGGAAGCTTTTAAAAAAATCTTCAGGCGGAACAGCGCAGGAAGCTACTCTGGCTCTTAGAAAACCACATCTGGAGAAGGCTGAAGCTGATTACTCCTCAGCCAAGGCAAAACTGCAGCAGGCTCGTGTTAATCTTTCTCGTACAATTGTAAGAGCTCCATTTTCCGCAATGATTGAAAGTAAAGTTGCAGACCTTGGTGCCAACCTCGGCGAACAGGAAGAAATTGCTACTTTGGTTGGAACTGAGGAGTTCTGGGTGATGGTTTCTGTTCCGGTTGACAGGTTGGACAGGCTGGTTTTTCCTAATGCCGCTAACGGCTTTAAGGGGTCTGTAGCCCGTGTAATTTCCGGCAGTGGAGAAAGTTCATTTGAAAGAGAAGGGCATCTGCTTCGACTCTTACCTTCTCTAGAATCACAGGGACGAATGGCTCGCGTCATTGTCACCGTTGAAGATCCTTTGAATCTTAAAGGTAAAGAAGGTGTCCAGCCATTGCTGCTTGGCAGCTATATAAATGTTTCCATCGACAGTGGGCACCTTAATAATGTTTTTGCCATTCCCCGTACAGCGTATCGTGACGATAATACCCTGTGGATAATGAGCAGCTCCGGGACTCTTGAAATTAGGAAAGTTGATGCTGTCTGGCGCGATAAGAATTTTATTTATCTTGGAGCAGGTCTCACTGACGGTGAAAAATTAGTCACAACTGATATTTCAACTCCTTTGAAAGGAATGAATCTGCGTGAAAATGTTTCTGTTAAAGGGAAGGAATAACAGCAATGGCTGATAATAGTAAAATAAATACCGGAGCCATCGGATGGATGGCAGGAAACTCTGTTGCCGCAAACTTGGTAATGATTGTTTTGCTTGTCGGCGGTCTTTTGATGGGGCTCCACATAAAGCAGGAGGTCTTTCCTGAATTTTCTGAAGACACCGTAACTGTTTCCGTTTCTTATAATGGAGCAAGCCCGGAGGAAGTCGAGCAAGGCATCATTTTAGCTATAGAAGAGGCCGTTTCAGGGCTAGACGGGGTTAAAGAAGTTACCAGCTCCGCATCTGAAGGAAGAGCCTCTGTTGTTATAGAAGCTGTTGAAGGGTACAATCTTCAACAGTTAACCCAAGATATAAAAAGTGAAGTTGACCGCATTTCCTCTTTTCCGAAAGAAGCTGAAGAGCCGGAGGTAAAGGAAGTTACTCATAAACGTCAGGTACTGTCGCTGATGGTTTACGGTAATGACAATATTTTAACTTTGCGCAAACTTGCAGAGGAATTACGACAAGAGCTTATCAACAATCCCGGTATTACTCAGGTTGATCTTTCCGAAGTAAGCGACCTTCAGGTTACAATAGAAATTCCTCAGGATAAACTGCGTGAATATAATCTGACTCTTACAGATGTTGCTAAAACTCTTAATGATGCCTCTGTTGAATTACCCGGAGGAGGTATTAAAACTGCATCAGGCGAAATTCTTGTAAGATTTAAAGAGCGTAAGGATTATGCCCGTGAATTTGCACGTATACCGGTTGTAGTTGGAAATGATGGAACACAGGTCCGGCTGGAAGATATTGCAGATGTAAAAGAAGATTTTCAGAATGAAGACAACATTACCTCATACAACGGATTGCCTGCCGTTCGTCTAAATGTTTTCAGGGTAGGCAAGCAAACTCCTATAACTGTTTCAGATGCCGTTCATGCAACTCTTGAAAGATTTAATCGCAGCCTGCCTGCCGGTGTGCATGTTGATGTGCGCTCTGATTCATCTGATGTTTTCAAGCAACGTATGAATCTGCTTCTTAAAAATGGTTTCATGGGATTGATTCTTGTATTCGTTGTGCTGGCTTTGTTTTTAGATCCAAGGCTCGCCTTCTGGGTTTCCATGGGAATCCCTATTTCGTTTCTAGGCTCAATGCTGATTCTCGGTCCTGCAGATGCAAGTATCAATATGATATCTATGTTTGCCTTTATTATCTCTCTCGGTATTGTTGTTGATGATGCCATTGTTGTCGGTGAAAATGTTTATACCATGCGACAAGATGGAATGTCATGGCGGCAGGCAGCTTTTGAAGGGGCAAAAGGTATTGCTATGCCTGTAACGTTCAGTGTTCTCACCAACATCGTTGCGTTCATGCCGTTGTTTTTTATTCCCGGAATTATGGGGAAAATTTTTAAAATTATTCCGCTGGTAGTATGCAGCGTTTTTGCTATTTCGTTAATTGAAAGTCTTTTTGTCCTGCCTGCTCATCTTGCACATGGCGGCGAGAGAAAACCTGGCAAAATAATGTCTTTTGTAATGGAAAAACAGAAGATAATTTCCAACGGACTTTTGGTATTTATTGAAAAAGTATACCGCCCGTTTCTTGATAGAGCTGTCGCATGGAAATATTTGACTTTTGCTCTTGGTTTGGCCTGTCTTTTGATTTCCTTTGCATATGTCAAAAGCGGCAGACTGGGTTTTACCATGTTCCCTAAAATTGAATCTGACTCTGCCTACTTAACTGTTGATTTGCCTTATGGAACAGCAAAAGAAATAACAATGAAAGTGCGGGAAAGAGTTATTAAGGCCGCTGAAGTTGTTAAAGATGAGAACGGCGGGGACAAGCTCGTTCGCGGTATTTATGCCAAAATAGGTGGCACAGGCAGAAGCGGGACAGGTGGAAGTCATGTGCTTAAAGTTCAGGTCTTTCTGGCAGATGCAGATACCCGTCCGATCCCGACGGATCTATTTGTAAAAAAATGGCGCAAACAACTGGGACCGATTGTCGGGGCGGAATCCGTATTATTTGAATCTGACCGCGGAGGCCCGGGGTCTGGCGGATCTCTTGAAATTGAACTCAGCCACACTGATATAAATGTTCTGGATAGAGCTGCTGAGAGCCTTGCAGAAGCGTTAAGCCATTATCCCAAAGTAAAAGATATTGATGATGGTTATTCACCGGGGAAAAGACAGCTTGATTTTGAGCTGCTTCCAGCAGGGAGAAGTCTTGGACTGACCTCTCAAAGCGTTGCCTCTCAGGTTCGTGCCTCTTATTACGGGGCTGAAGTTCTGCGGCAGCAGCGCGGAAGAGACGAAGTAAAGGTTATGGTACGTTTCCCTAGAGCAGAAAGGGTTTCGGAATATAGTCTTGAAGAGATGTTGATCAGAACTCCGAGCGGAGCAGATGTTCCGCTGCGTGAAGTCGTGAGAATTAAAGACGGACGAGCATATACTTCGATCAATCGCAGAGATGGACGAAGGGTTATCTCTGTAACTGCGGATGTAAATCCTCGCAAGGAAACTTCGCAGGTTATAGCTTCTGTAGTAAAAGATGTTCTTCCGCAACTGAAGGCAGATTATCCTGGACTGGATTTTTCGTTTGAAGGAAAACAGGCTGATATGCAGGAAAGTACGGACAGTCTGTTTACAGGACTGTTCATGGCTGTGCTTGGTATTTATGCTTTGCTGGCAATTCCTTTCAGGAGTTACTTTCAGCCGCTTATTATTATGATATGTATTCCGTTCGGCATTGTCGGGGCTGTTATCGGGCATATTTTGCTGGGTTACAGTCTCAGCCTCACGAGTCTTTTCGGGATAGTTGCCTTGAGCGGGGTCGTAGTTAACGATTCACTTGTCTTTATCGACTATACCAATGAGATGCGTAAAAAAGGACATTGTGCTTATGATGCTGTTCTTGAGGCCGGAACGGCCCGCTTCCGGCCGATCATGCTGACGACTTTAACCACATTCGGCGGACTTGCCCCGATGATTCTTGAAACATCAAGGCAGGCACGGTTTCTCATTCCAATGGCGATATCATTAGGTTTCGGAATAATTTTCGCCACAGCCATTACTCTGGTCTTGGTCCCGTCAGTTTATATGATATTTGAAGATATCCGGCGTGTATTAAGAAATCTTTTCGGACTTGCTCCGCACGGCGAAAATATGGACATTATCGAAAATATTCCGGTAACGCATTGTGAACATAAGCCGGATTAATTCAGCTCAGTTAACTAAACGTCCCGCTCAAAATTATTTGAGCGGGACGTTTTTTTGATGCGGGTGAGTGATGTATTAGTATAGCCAGGATAAAAAAATGTTAGCTAATCCTAGACCGTGGAATTTTAAGCAATAATACTGTAAGCTCCCCTCATGTCACAACGCCCTATACTTGTACTTCAGATGCAGCGGATGGGAGATTTAATTCTTTCTTTTCCTCTTTTTCTGTGGCTTGAACGAACTTACCCCGGCCATCCCATATGGGTTGTGGCGGAGGAGAAGTTCTTCCGTCCTCTCATGTCTATAAGTCCTAAGGTTACTTATTTTCCCTGGGCTGGATTAAAGTTCCTTCGTAAGGAAAAGTACGAGCTGATCATAAATCTGAGTATTCGTGAGCAGGCCGCCGCTCTTGCCGGGGAACTTAGGGCGGAGGCGAAGTTCGGGCCTGTTCTCGGCTTGGACGGCTCTTTTCGTATTCTCGGTGACTGGCAGCTTTACCGCGCAAGCGTGGTGCAGAATAATAGGCATAATAGATTTCACTGGGCAGACCTCAATGCGCTTGACTGCATTCCGTTAAGCCGGATTTCGAAAACTTCATGGCCTGACCCGCGAACTCTGCAAAGTGACAGCGGACGCATAGGGTTGTTTCTTGGAGCAAGTGAGGAATCTAAGCGGCCAAGTGTAGAGTTCTGGGCTAAGCTTTGTTCTGAAATACTTGGGCGGGGGTTGAAACCAGTCCTTTTCGGCGGTCCGCTCGATAAAGGGCTTGGAACAGATGTCGCACGCACCTTCGGCGGTCCTGTGCTTGATATGACGGGTAAGCTTAACCTCGGTGAACTTGCTGCGGTGGGGCAGTCTCTACAGCTTTTTATTACGCCTGATACAGGTCCGATGCATCTTGCCGCTTGGTCCGGGTTAAAAGTACTTAATCTTTCCATGGGGAATGTTAACCCTTGTGAAACAGGTCCGTATCAGAATAATCATTATGTGTTGCGGTCCACTATGAGTTGTGCTCTTGGATGCTGGACTTGCGTGCGGGATAGGCTGCATTGTCATGATCCTTTTAATCCTTCGCGTATAGCCTCGGTTGCAAAGAGTATGATTCGTAATGACAGGGCGGCTTTGTATAAGACAAAATTGCCGGGGTTGCGGCTTTACTCTTCATCCAGAAGCGGCGGCGGCTTGTATAATCTGCTTCATATAAGCGGGCGTACAACAGAGTCCGGAGAGACTCTCGGCCGTTTCTGGCAGGAATTTTTCGGCATGTCCTTCGGGCTGTGGGATTGTAGCGGCGCAGAAAAAATTTGGGCTGAGCTCTGTGACAACCAGCCTCTTCTTGTTCGTAAAATGTGCTCGTATTTACCTCTATTTGGTAAGGAGTTCAGCAAAGGACTTGCGAAAAGTGCTCCTCTTTCTGAAAATTTCTGGAATTCATGTCCTCTTCTCTTCCGTCAATTCGCCGGTTATATTCATCTTTTCCTGCAAAATAATGATTATGACCGTGCCTCATGGATTAAAGTTTTATCCCTCTATGAAAAACTGGCTGCCATAGTCAGTAAAAAGTAACTCTCCCTGAACTATTTTTCCTTATATGGAAGAAAATACCTGCTCTTTGTCGAAATGCTCATTTATAACATATTGAAATAATGTATTTTCAATTTTGGCACGCCTTATGAAAGAAGAAGCGCGAGGAGCTAGAAAATGAAAATACTTCCATATCTTGAACAAAGTACTCAGACGACAGGTATAACTACAGACAGAACCCCCTTGCTTGAGAATTCATATCGTTCTTCTATGTTCGATAATTTCTTATATTCAAGTGATGGAGCTGCGGAGAGTGTTTACCAGCCTGTACAGCAAGCTATAGCTGAAATTCGTTCTGCCCCTGAAGAAGTGGTCCGTCGTGAAGACGTCAGAAGCGCATCTGAAAATTTGGAATCAGCTGCACGTGATGTTTCGCTTGAATCAGTCAAAAAGGAACCGCAAGATTTGCAGGTAAGCCGTGAAGACTGGAATAAAATCAAGGACGAGCTGAAAAAATACGGTGTTGATAAGAAGGATATTGCTGATCTGGAAGAAAAGGTCATGAGTGAAGGCGGTATCACTTATGGTGTATTGGTTACCGAGCTTTCAAGTATGATGCAGTCTCAGAAAGGGGTAACACTGACTCCTGTTCAAAAGCAGAATATGGATTCGATTTTTGCAAAGCTCGGTTTTAATCCAGATGAATCCAAGAATATGCTTGCAGATATTTCTAAGGGAAAGATGGGGGATGTTCTGAAGAAGATGCAGGACAAGCTGACAGCTCTTTCCGATTCGCAAGATCTCCAGTTTTCGGAAGATGAAACAAAGACTTTAAGTTTGCTGTTCAAACTTTCCGACGAAAACAGCTCTAAGGTTGCTCAGTTTTTTACTAAGGAAGGGGCAACTGCCGGTGTTATCAAGCAGGGTTTCTCTCTTTTAAAGGATGCTCTTGTTGAACAAAGTGCAAAACAGGATGCAAAGGATCTTAATCTTGTTAAAACTGTAGCCTCTTCACTTCAGAAAGCTATGGATCAAGCTTCTGATCAAAGTCCTGATAACGTTAGAATGGCTTCTGCTAAAGTAATCAGCGATTCACTTGGAGTCGGGAAAGAAATCGGTGAAAAGACAGCATCCAATACAGCTGCATCTCAGGGGGAAGCAGGTGATTCTGCTATAACCAATAAGAATTCTGCCGACCACTCGACTGATAAAAATTCAGCCAACACTACACACAGCTCTGAAAATAAATCCAATAACGGGTTGAATAATCAGGCCAAGGGTGGTTTTGAAGGCAACCCTCAGAATAATCCACAGCATAATAATTCTGCTGCAAGTGATACTAAGTACACTAACAAGCATTGGCTTGAAAATATTCTTTCTGATTCTAAAGATGTTGGCACCTGGAATAACTTTTTCGGCAAGCTCACAGACAGTTCTATAACTAAAAGCGAATCTTCGATACTCGGCGATGCTTTAGGCGGTGGCGGAGTGCTCGGTACGCTTAAGAATGCTGCAAATGCTGCCCAGTCAGGCAAGGCCACAGGAATGTGGGAACAAACTGCCCGGTCTAATGTTCTTGAGCAGGTCCAGCAGGGGGCTTTTAAGAATTTGGGGCAGGGCACAAAACAGCTTACCCTTAAACTTAATCCTCTCGACCTCGGAACTGTTAACGTTATGATTCAGGTCCATAATAAGGACGTTAAGGCTGTTATCAGAGCAGATAATCCAGATACTGCCAGAATGATTGCAGACCAGCTTGAGTCCGTTAAGCATGCTCTGGAACAACAGGGACTTAAGGTCGATAAGCTTGAAGTGCAAACAGGGCTTGCTGACAGTCAGACACAATCTTCATGGAATGGCGCACAGGATCATAACACTGCTCATTATCAGGAGATGATGGCTGGAATGAAGAAACGTTGGCACGATTTACGAAGTGGCGGAACCTCTTTGGCCCAGGATGTGCAGAATATAGAGCATACGGCAACAATTTCCCAAAGCGGTCTACACGTAGTCGCTTAACGAAAAATAAGAGGTAAGAGTCATGGGATATGTAGGGTACAGTAACTTACTGGGCAGGGCTGAAGCCGATATGGCTGCAAGCAACGAAACGGAGCATAAAACTTCACTGGGTAACGATGATTTCTTAAAACTTCTCTTGACCCAGATGCAGAATCAAGACCCTGCAAATCCTATGGATGATAAAGAGTACATGGCTCAAATCGCACAATTTTCCAGCCTTGAGCAGCTTACAAAAGTAAATACTTCTTTAGAAAGTATGCTCACTAACAGTTCTCAGGAACAAATGGTTTCCGCGGTAAGCTTTATAGGTAAAGAAGTTAAGGCTGAAGGTTACAGCGTTAGCCGCTCCGAAGGCAAAATCAGTAAGATTTTTTACGGACTAGGTGAACCTGTCGCAAGCGCATTTATCAATATTTACGATGCCGACAAGAACCTTGTCAGAACAGAAAAGATCGGCTCAAAAGCCAAAGGCACCTACGAATTTGAGTGGGATGGGAAAGATTGGTCTGGCAAGGACGTTAAAGACGGTGTTTACAACATCGCAATGGCTGCTGAAGATGTCAACGGCAAGCCGGTAATGATTAAAACAGAAGTAAGTGGAGAAGTGACAGGAATTGTCTCAGAAAATGGTCAACAATTCCTGCACCTTAAGGACGGTCGTTTTATCAACTTTCTTAATATTAGTGAAGTTGTCAGTCCCACGGTTGTTGCGGACAGTTCTGGCAAAACTGATGATTCAGGCAAAACTGATGATTCAGCAAAAACTGGAAGTTAAAAGCAACCACGAGTCAACGGGACTTAAAGGAGGTTTCTCATGGGTTTATCAGCATCATTATTCTCAGGTATCACAGGATTGCAGGCACACGGCGACAAGATGTCTGTCCTCGGTAACAACATTGCAAACGTCAACACGGTCGGTTTTAAAAGTGCTAAGATGCATTTTGAAGACGCTATCAGTCAGGATATGTCCACTGCGACAGGTATTGCTCAGGTCGGTCGCGGTGTTCAGGTAGGGGCAATTTATGCCGACTTTGCACAGGGCTCATTTGAGACAACTTCTGAATCAACTGACCTTGCAATCGGTGGAAAGGGATTTTTCATAGTTAAACCGAAAGAAGAGGAAACTACTTATTACAGTAGAGCCGGTAACTTTCGTTTTGACAAAGACGGGTATCTGACAGATCCTCACGGTTACGTTCTACAAGGATGGCAGGTTCAGCATTCCACAGGTGGTATTGCTACAGGAAATTCAACGACCACCACTAACAAAGTTCGTACTGTGGGTGTTCCTACAGATATCAGATTAGAGAATTTCCAATCTGCGCCGCAGGCTACCAGCCGTGTCAATATGATCACTAACCTTGATTCCGGAGAGGAGAGCCATTCAGACAGTAAGAATAATCCTTATTTCTCACTCTTTGAATCGTGGAATGGGACAGCAACTCCGCCGCTCGGGGATTCGCTTTACGGCTATCAGTCAACTATTAAGGTTTATGATGCTAACGGCTCGTCTCATAATGTCACGGTCTATTATGATCAGGTTACGCTTAGTAATGCCGGTGGTAAGAAGGTTTGGGAATTTATTGTAACCAGCCAGCCGAATGAAGATGGACGAGTTTTAAGTAATTCCAATTTTTCTACAACTTCTGCCGCAGGTCTTTTGATGACCGGAACCATGACTTTTGACGCAGCCGGTGATATGACCGGAATCTCAGCTTTTACCCTTAAAAGCGGAGTAGGCGCAGGTGGCGTTAAGAATCTATCCAACTGGACTCTTGCGAATTTCTCGCAGGATGGTCTCCCTGTCCTGACAGCCAACTTTTTGTCAACTTCCAACGCCAGTTTTACTAATTCAGTACAGCCTACGACAATTGAAATGAATTTTGGGCTGACAAATCAGGATCTATCGGGAAGTGGTGTAACCAAGGGATGGAATACAGGCTCTGCTGCAATCACAAATGCTTCGCAGATAGGAACAGATATTACCGATATTACCCGTGTACCTAACTTTGGGAAAGTCGAGAAAAGTGCTCTGTCCTCAACTAGTTACAGTACCGGCTCAACCACCCTGTTTATGTCTCAGGATGGATACACAGCAGGATTCCTGCAGAGTGTATCAGTAAGTAGAGACGGTGTTCTGACAGGTAGGTATTCAAATGGACAGATACAGGAACTTTTTGTCTTGACTCTTGCTGACTTTAATAACCAGTGGGGGCTAAGGCGGGAAGGCGGTAACCTCTTCTCGCAAACCAGAGAATCAGGTGATGCCTTGACAGGTTTGCCTAATTCCGGTGGTAAGGGGTCGATTGCTTCAAACTCTCTGGAAGCTTCAAACGTTGACCTTGCCGTAGAGTTTGTAAATATGATTACCACTCAGCGTGGTTTCCAGGCAAACTCCAAGGTTATCACAACAACTGATACAATGATGGGTGAACTTATCCAGCTCAAACGTTAATAAAAACTGATGTACTTTGAGAATATGCTGAAAATATAAGAAAGCTCCTTTCTTACAACCTCCGTAGCCGGGATTGACTCCCCTGACTACACAGGTACCTGAAATCCTTGCTCCCGATCGTGCCGTATCGGGAGCAAGGATTTCTCTATTTTATGCCTGCCGAAATAATGACTGCTTCAATCTGATTTTACTTTACCTACCGTTTTATCACTTAAATGAAATTAACTCAGTGAAATGTTAAAAGATTTATAAATTAAGATGGTTGTATAGCGACAATGGTTTTATCAGAAGGGGAAAAAATTGACGTGTAACCTTTAGAGCCGTCGGTAAAAAATGACCGATATTGCTTAAGTTTTAAAGTCTAGACTTTATCTATCGTTATAAATGTTTATATTTGTTAATAAAAGTGTTTTTGGCATTATGGTTGCTGAAGGTAAGTTAACAAAACGGAATTTTGTGAACAACACGGAGGTTCAGATATGTCCTTAATCATCAATCACAACCTTATGGCCATGACCGCTCAACGCAATTTAGATACAGCGTACGGCAACTTAGGCGTCTCCACCCGGCGCTTGTCATCCGGCTTAAGAGTAGGAACCGCAGCAGACGATGCTGCCGGGTTAGCAATTCGCGAACTTATGCGTGCTGATGTTAAATCTTTGAATCAGGGTATGCGAAACGCCAATGACGCGATTTCCATGATTCAGACTGCAGACGGAGCATTACAGGTTATCGATGAAAAGCTCATCCGCATGAAAGAACTTGCAACCCAGGCCTCGACCGGTACTTATAACTCCGATCAGCGTCTGATTATCGACTCAGAATTTCAGGCAATGGCTTCGGAAATTACCCGAATCGCCAACGCTACAGACTTTAACGGAATCCATCTGTTAAACGGTAACCTTTCCGGAGCAGCCTCAGCCCATAATGGTAACGGGTTGCATTCAACCGGTCCTATGAAGGTTCACTTTGGAACAGGTAATGATAGTTCCGAAGACTATTACTACATTTCAGTCGGCACCGCTACAGCCTCGGCTCTCGGAGTACAAACAGCAATTTCAACTCAGGCTTTGGCACAGCAGGCTCTGGATAAGTTGAATCAGGCGATCATATCCAAAGATAAGATTCGTGCTAATCTCGGTGCTATGCAGAACAGGTTGGAAAACACTATTACCAACCTTTCCATTCAGGCTGAAAACATTCAGGCTTCAGAATCACGTATTTCTGACGTAGACGTTGCAAGCGAAATGACTGAATTCGTTCGTAACCAGATTCTCACTCAGTCAGCTGTGGCAATGTTGTCACAGGCCAACTCGCTACCGAAGATGGCAATGCAGCTCATTGGCGGATAACGCATGACATATTGGGTGACGATTAAGGACTGTGGAGGTGGCTGATCACCGCCTCCCGGTCCTTAACCTTTTGGGGCAGGTAGTAAAATAAAATTTTATAAAAAGAGTTGTCTTTATTCTGGAATGATCAATCTTCGTTTTTCTTAGAATTTAAATAAACAATTGCCGTTGCAGCAGCTATCTGTTCAGCTTTTTTCAGACTTGTCCCGTCAGCTTCAAATTTCTTGCCATTCGGCAGATTCAGTTCAACTTGAAATACTTTTTCATGCTCAGGCCCTTCAGTTCCTGAAAGTGTGTATGTAGGGCGTTCTTTAAAGAGAGCCTGTGTTATTTCCTGCAGTTTGCTTTTAAAATCTTTGGATGTTTCAACTTCGAAAGATTCAGGCCATTTATCTTTAAATATTCTCATAATGAAATCGTGGGCCTCTTGATATCCTCCGTCAATGAATACAGCCCCTATAACCGCTTCCATTGTATCTGCAAGCAGTGACGATCTCAGTCTGCCACCCTGAGACTCTTCCCCTTTGCCAAGTCTGGAAAAATTATTTAACCCTAATTCAAGAGCGATTGTTGAAAGACTTTTTTCCTTTACCAGTTTAGATCTGATTTTGGTTAACTGTCCTTCATGCGCATCATTAAATCTCTTGAAAAGTTCTTCGGTTACGCATAATTCAAGAACTGCGTCTCCGAGAAATTCGAGTCGCTCATTGTCTTCGCATGGTTCAAGCTGTTCATTTGCCCATGAACTGTGGGTTAATGCCGTTGTTAAATGCTTGACTTGCGAAAATCGATAGTGGATACATTGCTGTAGGGGTAAGTATTCTTCTTCCATAAAAAACCTGCTTAAATTTATAGTAAATTAATAATGCACTCTTATTCATCGCTAGAGGCTCTATTTGAGCCAGCGTCTATTGCTATTATCGGAGCAACCTCAGATCCGGCTGATCCTGGAAGTATCGTTGCGGCCAATCTTCTTAACTCAGGATATAAGGGCAAAATCTTTCCAGTCAATGCCGAAGGTGAAGAAGTTCTCGGAATAAAGGCTTTTTCTTCAATTTCTATGATTCCACGATTTACGGATCTGGCTGTTATCTGCCTGTCTCCGGCAGAGGTGCTGGGGGCGGTTGAAATGCTGGCTGAGCTTCCTGTCCGCGCCGCAATCGTAACCTCTTCCGGTTTCGGGGAGACTGGGCGCGAAGGGTACATGCTTGAGCAGCATCTTGCTAAAATGGCTAAAAATACCGGTATGATTATACTTGGACCTAATTGCCTCGGGCTCATGAATCCATCGCTGGCACTTAACGCCAGTCTTTCGGTAGATTATACTAAGAAGGGAAATATTGCATTTTTTTCTCAGTCCGGAGCTCTTTGCAATACTGCGCTGGATTGGGCCAACAGTGAAGGCGTCGGTTTTTCTAAATTTATCAGTCTGGGTAACAAAGCGGTGCTTAGCGAATCTACAATGCTAAGATATCTTGCTAATGATCCGGATACGAAAGTTATTGTCGGTTATTGTGAAACACTCGAGGACGGGCAGGATTTTTTAAGAGTTGCCTATGATACAACCTGTAAGAAACCTGTGATCTTACTTCGGGCCGGCGGTACATCGTCCGGTGCAAAAGCTGCGTCAGCTCATTCAGGGGCCTTAACCGGGGCAACTTGCGCATACAACGCCGCTTTCCGTCAGGCAGGAGTGCTGCAGGCGGTTGATATCGAGGATATGTTCAATCTGGCTCACGCTTTTTCCTGCCAGCCGCTTCCAAATGGACCAAGTGTCGCAATTGTTACTAATTCCGGCGGACCCGGAATAATTGCCGCTGATATGTGTGAAAAGGGAAGTCTTACGGTTTCATGTCCTTCAAATTCCACAATTGATGAAATGAAAAGTTTTCTAAAGCCTTATGCCTCGTTGTATAATCCTGTGGATATGATCGGCGATGCCACTGCCGAAACATATGCAAAGACGCTTAAAGCTGTAATTGAAGATGATGTCTTCGATTCTGTTTTGGTAATTCTTACACCTGTCGCAAAGGTTGCAGCAGAAGTGGAAAAAGTTGCCGAGGTGATTCTTGCTGCTGCGCAGAGTTCTCCTAAGCCGATTGTTGCTTGTTTTATGGGGGGGCATTCTGTCAGCGGAGCACGAGCTTTGCTTCGCGACGGTGGGATTCCATGTTATGATTTTCCTGAGGCGGCAGTCAGAAGCCTTGATGCGTTGACGCACTGCCACAGGTGGCAAAGTAAAGACTGGCCCATTGAGGTCTGTTTCAGACGGGATATTGCAAAGGCACAAAGCATTGTGGCTAATTCCAGAAGAATCGGACTTATGGAACTTGTTGAACTTGATGCACAGTATCTGGCCTCGGCTTATGAACTTCCGGTTCCGGAAACAGTTTTGGCCCGCACATCTAATCAGGCTGCTAAGGCCGCTAAGCGGATCGGTTATCCTGTTGTCCTTAAAATTGCTTCACCTCAGATATCCAGAAAAGATGAACTTGGACTGATTGCAACAAATCTCAATACTCCTCAAGAATTGCGACGGGCTTTTTTAGAGATAACTTCCCGCGCAGCCAGAAGATGTAAAGATGCGTATATTACAGGTTGCCTTGTTCAGGCTATGGGCCCCAAAGACTCACATGAAGTCGTCATTTCATTCAGACGGGATGCCCAGTTCGGCCCCTTGATCAGTTTTTCTCTTGGCGGTATTCACGCTGATATGCTTGGGGATGTTTCATCAAGGCTGGCACCGTTAGCCCTTAATGACGCGCAGGAAATGATCCGTGAAGTTAAGGCTTATCCTATTTTACGCGGAGCCAGAGCAGGGACTGCAATTGATTTAGGCTGCCTTGAAGATATCCTGCTTATGGTTTCTCAAATGGCGTCAGATCTGCCGGAAATTCAGGAAGCAGAATTCAGCCCTGTTATTGCGGGACCTGACGGGGCGGTTGTCGCCAATATGCGTATGACTATCGGTTAAAATTTCAAATATAAGGAGTAACCTTCATGCCCGGTTTATATATAGGCTCCACCAGCGGATATTCCGGTAAGAATATGATCGTTATGGGCCTTGGTCTATATTTTCAGAAAGCAGGCATCAGCCTTGGTTATATGAAGCCTGTCGGAGCTATTCCGGTTGAAGTTGACGGATGTTTAGGTGATGAAGATGCATTCTTTATTCAAGAGGTTTTAGGTGTTTCTAATCCCGCTAAAGTTGTCACTCCGGTTGTAGTTACCCATGATTTTAAAGTTCAGGCTTTTAACGGAAAATGTGAAGATCATGTTGAACCTATAGTTCAGGCTTACGAAAAAATAAGCGCGGATAAGGATCTTACCCTTGTCGCCGGATCCGGTTCAATGAACTCTGGCAAATACTGCGGAGTTGACGGGATTCATCTTGTTAAAACTCTGGGAATCAAATGCATTGTTATTGATAGATTCCAAAAAGAATTGAACTATGATTATCTGGTAGTGCTTAAAGAAACCTTAGGTGACAGCATGATCGGGGTAATTTTAAATGATATCCCGCCTACTTTTATGGATGAAATTACCTCACTCATTAAACCTTTTCTCGAAAGAAAAGGAGTTAAAGTGCTAGGAGTAATTCCTAAAGATTCACTCATGGGAACGATTAAAGTCTGTGATCTGGCAGAGCACCTCGGCGGAAAAATTATTTCTGCTCACAGTAAAAAAGAGCAGCCGGTTGAAAGTTTTCTGATTGGTACTATGCAGGTCGAAAACTTTATGACCCATTTTCGCAAGCACCGTAATTCCGCTGTTATTGTCGGCGGTGACAGGTCTGATGTTCAGCTTGTCGCGCTTGAGGGCGAATGTCCATGTCTTGTGCTGACCGGAAATCTTTACCCTAATGATATTATTTTAACCCGCTCAGAGATTTTAGGGACTCCCATAATTGTTGTGCGGGACGATACCTTTTCAGTAGCGAAAAAAATGGAAGACATTCTATCGCGGCATAAACTGCGCGAACCTGCTAAAATCAAGCATGGCGCGGAACTTGTAGCGTCGCATATCGATTTTGCATACATAAAGAAAGAACTTGATCTAAAATACTAGTTATAAACTAAGCCCCGCATGTCATAACGTGCGGGGCTGTTTTTTTATGTAAAAAACGGATTATTCCGTTTTTCGTGAATTACAGTGGTCATGGGGCCGTGTCCTGAATGAATCTGAGTCTCATCTGGCAGAATAAAGATTCTGTTTCGTATGGAATTTAGCAAAGTTTCACTGTCTCCGCCGGGAAAATCTGTCCGGCCCACTGCTATCATAAATATTACATCTCCGACGAATACGCAGTTTAGAGCAGGGAAGAAATATGAAAGGCTGCCTCGTGTGTGCCCGGGGGTGTCCAGCACCATCATCGGCTGATCAAATATAAACTGTTTTCCGGGTTTAAGGTCTGTCGCTTTAAAGTCATGCAGTTGCGGGAACTCTTTTGATCCTCCGTAGGAGAAAGAAACTTCGTTTAAGTACATGTCTTCGATATTTCCAAAAACCTCCGCTCCGGTCAATTGTTGCAGCTCGCCCACTCCGCCGATGTGATCAAGATGCATATGAGTCAGGTAGATGGCTGTAACATTGAGATTTCTGGTTTTGATTGCCTCCAAAAGAGGGAAAGGTTCCGGCGCACAGTCTATTACGATTGCATCTTTGCCGGAAGTCAGCAGGTAGCAGTTTGTTTCAAGTGGTCCTAGAATAAACGTTTCAACTGCAATATTTGTCATTTTACAATCCTTGACTGTGTACAGGCCATATAGTGAACTTAAATTTATTTTTTATTAGAATAATTAATAATTAAACAGGATTAAAGATGCTTTACTTTTTAGGAAACTGTCAAATGGATTTTCTAAGTCGCGCCGTTACTGAGCTCGGACACGATTGCATATATAGAGTTCTTGCGTCGCCTTTTACATATAATAGTTCCCCGGGAATCATTCCGCACGAGTTGCTTGAGAAGGATCAAACTTTCGGTCTTGCAGATTTTTATCATGATCGCAGTCTGTTTAATCAGTTTGAAATGATTTCTGCTGATGATGAACCAGAAGCAATAGTAATTAACCTGTTTCACGAAAGCAGTCCTCTTTTTATTGAAAAAGAGCAGAAATATATATTTTTTATTGATCCGAAAGCTTGGACATATCATCCATCTTTTGAGGAGTGGATGAAAGCCGGATTCGGTATGATTCAGACAAATCCTGCTACGTACTTAAAACGATATGAAGAGATGATTAAAAATCTTCGCTTGAAGTTTCCGCAGGTGCCTATTCTTGTTGTTTCAAGGTTGTCCCATTATCCCGCGTTTGGCCCGGAACCATATTCTTACCTTGAGGGGTGGAATGATCTTTGGAAATACAGCGGTCAAATCTTTAATCGATGGGAAAACAATATTTCTGATTTAACTGTTGTTGATATGGATAGAATTTTTGCAGGAATTTGGTCCGCATCTGAAAAAAGGATTGAAGCTCATTGTCCTTTTTTAAAATTTAAGCTGACAGAAAAAGATAATGTAATAACCGGACTTCATGCCAGTCGCGATGTTGAACATATAGGTTCAATGTGGCCAGTTTTAGCCAAAAAGATCACTGAATTTGTTGAGAAAGGTAAAATAAGTTACTGCGCAGAGGAAGTCATACCTGCTGAGTGGAAAAGGTCGTGGCAGCCAGAGAAATATCAGGATGAAGAATTGCTTAAAATGCTCGGGTCAGGAGCTAATTATCTTTGCGCCAGGGCAATCGGGAGCTTTTTTATTAATCACGAGCATGATTACACAGAATTATTGGTAAAAACAGCGCAGTACACACCTGTATGCCATAACACGTTGCATATGATTAAAACTTATGGGCGAATTTGGAGAAATCCGGATCTTGCGCTGTGGTGCAATGTTCATCGTGAAAATGTACTGAAATTTACTGCAAACGGGCCGCTTTACACGCAGGATTATATTGAGCGGCTTAATGAAGTGGAGAAGTTTGCTTCAGGCAAAGCGTAAATGTAATAAATTATTCCGGACAGTAAATTGTAAAATCCCGTTGAAGAATATTCTTCAACGGGATTGTGTTTAACTTTGGTAAGCAGTCTTCTGCTATGTCGGTAAACTATTTTGGTAATTGTTTATCAGCTTTCAATGCACCAAGTAAGGCTTCATCAAGTGAAGGATGGGGGAAGATTACTTTATGCAGATCTTCTTCGGTCCAAGCTTCCTGAACAATCATTGCGGCCGCAGTTGTAAAGCCGGAGACGTGGTGTCCCACAGCTGTAATACCTGCAACCTTATCATCCAGCCATACAACTTTCACAAAGCCTTGTGTCGAGGCGTAAGACTGCGCAATGGGGTTAGCAACAAGCGGAAATGATGAAACTTTTATTTCGCCTTTTCCTTCAAGGTCTTTGACCATCAGCCCTACACGCATGGTTTCCGGTGAACCGTACAGAATAGAAGGGACAGGAGCATGTGTGTACGGCCCCTTGTCTTTTCCGGTAATTCTGCGCACAACATATCCGGCCTGATGGCTGGCTGCGTGAGCGAGTAAAACATTACCGTTAAGGTCACCGATTGCATAAACATTGGGCGCGGCTTCGAGGTTTTCATTAATTTTAACAAAACCGGGACCAACGGTTGAAGCTCCGCAGTTCTCCAGACCCAGGTCTTTTGAATTGGGTCGTCTTCCTACAGCTATAAGAGCTTTGTCCGCGATTATTTCTTCACCGTCTTCAGTGCGTAAAACAGCTTTGCCGTTTTCAGCAGTAACGGATTTTACTTTCACGCCGAGTTTAATATTCCACTTGTTACGCTTGAAAACTGAATGCAAAGTTTTGGAGACCTCCGGGTCTTCATACATTGCTATTCTGTCGAGAGCGTCAACAACTGTGATTTCAGTTCCGGTTCTGTGGGCAATTTGAGCCATTTCAAGGCCGATAAACCCCGCTCCGATAACGAGAAGTGACTTAGTCATTTCAGTAAGAGCAAGAAACCCTGTGTTGTCTAAAACAGTCTCATTATCAGGTTCAAGTCCGGGGAAAACAGTTGGGTGGGAACCTGTAGCGAGTACAAGGTTTTTATACTCCAGCACCGCTGTTTCATTATGGTGGGAAACTTCCACTTTTCCCTGCTCAATGATCTTTGCCGCAGCATGGTAAAAATCAATGTTCAGAGCTTTCAGTTTTTGCGCCATTGCTTTACGGGTAGCACCTGTAAAGCGGTCTTTTTTAGTACAAAGAGCTTCAAAATCTATTTCAATATTACCTGTAGCTATTTTAGCTTTGACCTGCGCGGCGAGGTCTTCAACCGGAGAAGTTGCTCCCAGATACAGCTTTGTGGGGATGCAGCCGACATTTAAGCAGGTTCCGCCGAGCAGATCTTTTTCTACCAAGGCAACTTTTATTCCGAGTGCAGCCGCTTCCGTTGCTGCGTCAAAACCGCCCGGTCCGGCTCCTACGACCACGAGGTCGTAGGAACGGGGTCCGGCTGGTAAATTAGTTAATGTCATCAGTGATCACCATGTCGCGAGCAGCTTTAGTTTCATCCAGTCTGCTGACTGAAAGGGTAACCGGAGCGTTCGTAATGAAATCAGGATTTTCTTCTGCGATTTTTGCAATTTCAATCAGATCATCGACAAAGCGGTCCAGCGTTTCCTTACTTTCTGTTTCAGTAGGCTCGATCATCATACATTCCTTAACAATAAGAGGGAAGTAGATGGTGGGAGCATGGTGCCCCTTATCGAGAAGAGCTTTTGCAACATCCAGTGCGCGAACTCCGTTTTTAGCCTGATTCACAGCTGAAAGAACGAATTCGTGCATGCAGGTGCGGTTGTATGGAACTTCAAAGTAGTCTTCGAGTCTTTTGCGCATATAGTTCGCACTGAGAACTGCATTTTCTGTAGCTCTGATGAGACCTTCACGTCCTAAGCGGAGCATGTAGGCATATGCTTTAAGATAAACTCCGAAGTTGCCATAGAAAGGTGCCACAAAACCGATTGATTTAGGAGCATCGTATGAAAGGTAGTACTGACCGTCTTCAAGTTTTTTAACCCTTGAAACAGGCAGGAAAGGGGTCAGTTTTTCACAAACACCGACAGGTCCGGAGCCGGGACCGCCTCCGCCGTGAGGAGTAGCGAAAGTTTTATGCAGATTTAAATGAACAACATCAAATCCTGCATCACCGACTCTCATTTTACCCATGATAGCGTTCATGTTTGCTCCGTCATAATAGAGCAGAGCATCTTTTTCATGAATCATTTTAACTATTTCAGGGAGGTGTTTTTCGAACAGTCCAAGAGTGTTCGGACAGGTCATCATAACTGCCGCAACTTCATCATCCAGAACTTCTGCGAGTGCTTCAGGAGTAATAATTCCGTTATTTGATTCAACAGAAACAACTTCGTATCCGGCGATTGAAGCCGATGCAGGGTTGGTTCCGTGAGCTGAGTCAGGGCATATTACTTTAGTTTTTTTATTACCTTTATCTCTATGGTAGGCGGAAATAATCATAACACCGGTCAGTTCGCCGTGTGCTCCTGCCATAGGATGCATGGTGAAGTCTGCCATACCGCAAAGTTCGCTCAGCAGTCTTTCTGTTTCAAAAATGACTTCTAGCGCGCCCTGACAATGACGTCCGGCTCCTTTGAGCTGGGATATAGCTGGGTGCAGTCTTGCAAACCCTGGCAGAGCTGCAACCTGTTCTGTGAATTTAGGATTGTATTTCATTGTGCATGAACCGAGAGGATAGAAATTGGAATCTACCCCGAAGTTTTTCATGGACAACTTTGTGAAATGGCGAACTACATCAAGTTCGGAAAGGGAAGGCATGCCTGAGCTTTCGCGGAGCAGTTCTGCCGGAATGAAGTCTTCTATGTTGCTTGCGGGTTTTTCAGGCCACACACCTTCGCGACCGGATACGGATTTTTTGAATACGGTTTTCATTAGATTGCCCCCCGCAGTATTTCAGCAAAAATGCCGATTTGCTCTTCCGTGGTCTTTTCAGTGCAGGCTACAAGCAGTCCGTTTTCAAGACCTTCATAGTAGCGTCCGAGAGGGAAGCCCGGGATAATGCCGCGCTCGGTAAGTTTGTCTATAATTTCAAATGCGTTAACCGGAAGGGTAATTGCAAACTCGTTACCGAAAGGTCCCTTGGTGAAAAGCTCTACGCCGGTGATTGAGGTCAGTTTTTCTGCTGCGTAATGTGCACGCTCAATTGAAAGTAAAGCTGTACGGCGAAGTCCTTCTTCCCCGAGCAGGCAGAGATGAATAAGAGTACGAAGAGCACATAACGCCTGATTCGAGCAGATATTTGAGGTCGCTTTCTGTCTTCTGATGTGCTGTTCTCTTGCTTGAAGAGTCAGAACATAACCTGTTCTGCCTTCACCGTCTTCAGTCCGTCCTACCACGCGTCCGGGCATCTGGCGGACAAGGTCTTTGGAACATGTCATGATTCCGAGGTAAGGACCGCCGAAGGAGAGAGGCTGGCCTATGCTTTGTCCTTCTGCAACGGCAATGTCAGCACCCATTTGTCCGGGGGTCTTTAAGACCGCCTGCAGTACCGGGTAGGCTGACATGATCGTAACGGCTTTATGTTCATGAGCAGTAGCGAAAAGATCTGTGAAGTCATTTACTGAGCCGAAAAAGTTAGGGTTCTGAACGATTACAGCTGCGGTATCTTTATCGATTGCGGCTGTGAGTGATTTGATGTTTGTCCGCCCGTGATTGTGTGGAACAGTCACCAGTTCAAGGTTCAAATTGCCTGTATATGAGTCCAGCATTACCCTGTAAATGGGGTTCAGCGCTTCACTGACTATGATTTTGCGACGTTTAGTTTTGCGGACAGCCATAAGGGTTGCTTCATACAAAGCAGTTCCGCCATCGTATACAGACGCATTGGAGTAATCAAGACCCATAAGTCTTGCCATTGCTGTCTGGTATTCAAAAATAGCCTGCAAAGTTCCTTGAGAAGCTTCCGGCTGATACGGTGTATATGCGGTGTAAAATTCGCTGCGGGAAACAAGGGCATCAACTGCGGTAGGGATGAAGTGGTCGTAAAATCCGGCTCCGAGAAAGCTGGTTAAATCTGTGGTGTTTCTTGCAGCCAGTTTTTCCATATTTTGCAGAACAGCCATTTCGCTCTTACCTTTAGGAAGGTCAAAGCTTTTAGGTCTGAGTTCTGCCGGAATTTCAGCGAACAAGTCATCCACGGAGTTTACGCCGATCACATCAAGCATTTCCCGTACTTCTTCCGGGGAATGGGGTACGTAAGGCATTTAAACCTCCGATAAAAAAGTTACTTCCCCGCCAGCCACTTGAGGCATGCGGGGAAGATTCAGTTAACTATATAAGGTAGCGGTGTACCTGAATTAATGGGCGTCTTCTTCGGTTACTTCCTGGTAGGCAGCAGCGTCTAAAAGATCGTCGGTCGATCCGGTGATTTTGACTTTGACCAGCCAGCCTTCGCCATAGGGATCGTCATTTACTTTTTCAGGTGCGTCTTCAAGGCTTTCGTTAACAGCGATAACTTCACATGCTACAGGCATGTAAACTTCACTGGCGGCTTTAACAGATTCGATAGAGCCGAATTCGTCTCCAGCTTCAAATGTATCGCCTTCCTGCGGTAATTCTATGAAAGTAAGATCTCCAAGCTGCTCCTGAGCAAATTGGGTGATACCGATGGTTCCGTTTTCGCCGTCGACTTTCAGCCATTCGTGAGATTTGGCGTAAAGAAGTTCCTGAGGGATCATGAAGCCTCCTTTATGAGTGCTCTGTATTTTATGTTATTTATGAGTAGTCCATTCAGAGGACTTTTTTCTGATAGCATTCCTGCTTAAGAAATAAAAGTCTTACTGATAGGGTAATTCAATAAAATATGCCTGCAAAATTAACAAAAAAAAGATAAATAATGAATTTGTGCAAGTGATAATGGTTCTATTCGTGTTACCAAAGCTTGTCTTTTGACGAAAAAAAGCATACGCAAATGAAAGTATTTTCTTTTAAATGTATATGTTTATTTTGATTTAAAATATTAAAGATGTTTTGTGATCTGCGTAATATCTTTAAATGATAAACTATTCTTGTGGAGCGTTCTTTGATGGACTGGACTTCAGGTGATAGAGAAATTATTTTAGTTAACACCGCAGGGCGCGAGTGGAAGGTAGAACGTACCGCCGACCTTGAGAGTCTGTGGGAATCTATCGGTGAAGATGATTTCGGTGAAGACGAACGGTTGCCTTACTGGGCAGAGCTTTGGCCTGCAAGCGTTTTGCTGGGTGAATGGCTTTACCGCAACCAATCCTTAATTAACGGCAAGAAGTGTCTCGATCTTGGTTGCGGACTCGGTTTAACAGCTATTATCGGCGCGTCACTCGGCGCGGACGTTGTTGCATTTGACTATGAATTTCCTCCACTTATTTTCGCAAAAGAAAATGCCGTTTTAAACGGAACTCCTTCCCCCCTTTGGTTGCAGATGGATTGGCGTGAGATTGCTTTAGCCGATAATTCATTTGATTATATATGGGGCGGGGACATTCTTTATGAAAAAAGATTTTTTGGTCCGCTGGAAAAATTGTTCAAACGGGTGCTGAAACCTGATGGAAAAATCTGGATGGCGGAGCCTGTGAGAGATGTTTCAACTCCTGTATGGAAAAAGCTTGAAAAGCTAGGTTGGAACACATCTTTGCCTCTGACTGAAAAAGCTGCCTGTTGCAGTGCTGAAATGACAGTTAATATTCGGGAAGTTGTTCCCGGCACATCTAATTAATATGGAGGACTAAAATGGGTAAAACTATACGTTTCGGGGTTTCTCTTGATTCAGATCTGCTGGAAAAATTCGATAAACTGTGTGATGAAAAAAGTTATCAGACACGCTCTGAAGCCATCAGAGATCTTATCCGCAATATGCTGGTCGAGAAAGAATGGGACGAGACTGACGGTCAAATGGCCGGAACTTTATCATTAGTATACGATCATCATCAAAGCGGCCTTTCACAAAGGCTTACCGAATTGCAGCATGACAGCCACAGCCTTATCATGTCCACGCTGCATGTTCATTTAGATCATGACAACTGTCTGGAAGTTATTATTTTAAAAGGTGACGGCAAGGAAATCAAAGAACTTGCTCACAGACTTATTTCTACCAAAGGAGTCAAGCACGGTAAACTCGGACTGACTACTACCGGAGAAACTCTCGTATAAATTATTCCCGCCGCTAAGTTTTGCGGGTGGATTAAATAAGGCTTCAGCACTTTGATGCCGATGGAGTAAAATGGAAGACGTTCAGAACAGTCCTTCTCAAGTGGCCATGTCAATTGACAGGGTCGGAGTCCGTGACCTTACCCTGCCTTTGCTCGTTAAAGACCGTGCGGCCAAGAGCCAGAATACCATGGCTAAAGTAGCTCTTTCGGTTGATTTGCCTGCCCATTTCAAGGGTACGCATATGAGCAGATTTATTGAAGCTCTTGAAGATTGGTCGGAAGAACTTGATTATAAAAGTTTCTTTAATCTTTTGAGTGATATTTTGAAAAGGCTGGAAGCTAAAAGTGCCCACGCAGAACTCTGCTTTCCCTTTTGCCTGCAAAAGACTTCTCCCGTCAGCGGGCGCAAGGGGATCATGAGTTATGACTGTTCTGTTGAGGGTGAACTGATCGGCGGGCAACTGGAATTTACGCTAGGTGTAAAAGTTCCTGTAATGACAGTTTGCCCATGTTCAAAAGCAATCAGTGATGAGGGTGCGCACAGCCAGCGTGCTGTAGTACACATCAAGACACGTTCAAAAGGATTTGTCTGGATCGAAGACTTGATAGAAATTGCGGAACGCTCCGGCTCGTCACAAGTCTACTCACTCCTTAAGAGAGAAGACGAAAAATACGTTACCGAAAAATCTTTTTCAAATCCCACATTTGTTGAAGATGTTGTGAGAAATGCCGCTAATGGTCTTGAAAAACAGCCTAAAATAACATGGTATAAAGTTGACGTGGAAAGTTTTGAATCAATTCACAACCATTGTGCTTTTGCAAGTATTGAAAAAAAATAAATCGCTATATTAAATATAGGTAGCAGGGGAGTTATACTCCGCTTGTTACTGACAATAGCCGCTGTTGCTTCCTCGGAATTTGAGGTGGGCGATGGCGGCAAGTTGTTTTATTGTTGCATGGACTCAAATATTGTCCGCAGATGTTCAATCCTTTTTCTATTTGCGGAAAAATCTGAATATCCGATGCGAGATGCTGAGCGAACTGCAATTTCGCCATTCTCTTCTTGGTAAAAACATTCCAAATCATCTACAAAGCGCATAATACGGCTTGTAAATTCTGCGTGAAGGTAAGTTCCTTCCTGAGTAATAACTTTGCCTCCTTCCATTTGCTCAATACTTTTTTTAAGCTTTTCCATCACGTTTTTAATATTGCCATGAGCTTTGAGCGGATCGATTTTATGTTCAGGATCGGCTGCCTGTGAAGAAACGCAATTAGGGCTGGATGGGCATGCTGCGAACTCTCCGTTTACAACACCCAGATTATCAGGTCTTTTTGCGGAGCAGGCGGATATAAAAAGAATCGCCAGCAGAACTAAAACGCAAAGTATAATTAGTTTGTATGTCATACTGGAACAGTAAGGTGTTTTGAGTGAAACAGGCAAGCTATGAAATAAAAAAAGGGTCAGCAGTTTTTCTGCCGACCCTTTTGTGTTTCAAAAAGATTCAGAAACTATTTTGTTTCAACTGCGTGATTCCAGCCACCCTGACCATTTGTCAAAATGAATAGGCGATATGACGGGACGCCGTTTGCATTAAGATAGTCAACTGTGCGTTCTGCTCCGCCCTGACCGCGTGGGCAGATAACGACAACAGGCTTTGTACTTGATTTCAGTTCCGGGAGTGCAGCATCAAGTTTAGCTTTATCTTCGCTTGATTTTACCGGGAATGCGCAAGTTTCAATAGCACCTTTAATGTGATGAACATTGAATTCGTCAGCAATCTGAATGTCAACAATTGTTACTGCCGCATTTTGATCAATAGCGTTCTGCAATGAATCAGAACTCATGTAATTATATTGATCCTTCATAGCAAAAGCCGCGCTGGCAATAAGTAGAATCATAAGAACGGCAGAGCAGGTGCATAAAATTTTTTTGGGCGCAAACATAGTTTTCTCCTTTTGAGTGTGATCAGAGTTAGACGATCATATATATGCATGTGGATTGAAAAGGTCTAATCTTAATAATGGATGGATCAAGAGTTTTGGCATCTACATCTCTGATATAAGAGCTTTGTAACTTAGAAGGAATGCAGGGTTGTTTGAATAGTAGTTGCTATGCAGAGTGATATTCTAATAAAAAAGTAAACAAATAGCTAAGCACTTATAATAGAAAATTATTTGTCTTCGGCCTCCTCGCAGTCTCAAGCCTGAAAGTTGGGACTGCGCAGGCTGTTTTCGCTGTGGACGCTTTTAAAACGGGCTACTTTTAATACAGAACACTCCTTCTTTCAGAATATCTGCTAAACTTATTTCATCCAGCGCGGCGTACATTGCTTTGCTTGCTTTGATCCAGACTTCGCGGGTAGGGCAGTCATCAATTCTCTGGCAGAGTTTGTCGCTTTCCAGACATTCTACAAGCGCAGCTTCACCTTCAAGGCTTCTAACAATGGCACCTATTGAAATGTCTTTCGGAATCATGGACAGTGTATGTCCACCGCCGGGGCCGCGTTTACTGGATATGAAACCGGCTTTTTTCAGTTCACGAATCAGTTTTTCAAGATATTTCGTGGAAAGTCCCTGACGACTGGCAATATCACTTATGCGAACCGGTCCTTTGTCGCAGTGCATTGCAATGTCGAGCATCATTCTTGTTCCGTATCTGCTTCTGGTAGTAAGTCTCATGATCAGTTCCTTGTTTTTCTAACAGCATTAGGAAAGTAACGTTGTCCGGTCAAGTCGCTAACGTCATTAAAGTTAGTCTAGATTATAAGTTTTTCTATTCAACTGATAGCAGTATTCATCTTAAAAAGTAAAAAAAAATTTATGTGTTGTTTTCTTGATTGACCTTAGGTAAAAGCGTATATTGGGATGTTTGCGCGTCTTGCGTTGACGCTGATAAGAAGACCAATCTGGAGAAAATTATGTGCTCGAACAGTACCGTGAAGAAAGAGTTTGATGTTATTATCGTTGGCGGCGGACCTGCGGGGCTTTTCGCTGCTTACTATCTTGGTGAAAACACAAACCTTGATGTTCTTGTAATCGAAAAAGGAAAACCTTCACTTAAAAGAAATTGTCCCATAACCGGAGATCAGGAATGTATTAAATGCAAACCTTGTAATATCCTTTCCGGTGTCGGCGGAGCAGGGCTGTTTTCCGACGGTAAACTTAATTACATACATAAGCTCGGTAAAACTGATTTAACTCAGTTTATGACTGTTTCTAAAGCAAAAGAGCTTATTGATGAGACTGAAGAAATCTTTAACCGGTTCAATATGGACGGGAAAGTTTTCCCGACTGATATGAATGCAGCTAAAGAGATTCGCAAAAATGCACTTAAAAACGGCATTGACCTTCTCCTGATTAAGCAAAAGCATCTTGGAAGTGATAATCTTCCTAATCATATTGCGGCAATGGCTGAATATGTCAAAAAATGCGGCGTAACCTTTCATACTTCGGAAGAAGTTAAAGATATATTGATTGAAGACGGGGCTCTCGCCGGAGTTGTTACAAGCCGTGATGAATATCGCGCTAAAAATGTAATTCTTGCTCCTGGAAGAGTCGGTTCTGAATGGATGGGAAGTCTTGCTAAACGTCACGACCTTGCCATTACCCAGCGCGGTATTGAAGTCGGAGTGCGTGTTGAAGTTCATGCTGATATCATGCGTGATCTCTGTGATGTTATTTATGACCCCACGTTCTTTATCCGCACCACTACGTATGATGATCAGGTTCGTACATTCTGTACTAATCAGGGTGGTTTCATTGCGCTTGAAAACTATCAGGATTTTGTGTGTGTCAACGGCCACGCCTACATGGATAAAAAATCAGAAAATACGAACTTTGCATTTCTCTCTAAAGTAGTGCTTGAAGAACCTGTGACGGATAACCATGCATATGGTGAATCTATAGGTAAGCTTGCAACTATTATCGGTGGTGGAAAACCTATTTTGCAGCGTTTCGGAGATTTAAAACGCGGCCGCCGCTCAACATGGAATCGCGTTCATAACAGTTTTATTGAACCTACCATGAAAAATGTCACCTGCGGTGATATCGCAATGGCTCTTCCTGAGCGTATTGTACGGAATATCGTGGAAGGTCTTGAAAAACTTAATGAAGTTATTCCGGGTGTGGCGAATGAAGAAACTTTGCTCTATGCTCCTGAGATTAAATTCTTTTCAACACAGGTGGAAACAAGCAATATGCTTGAAACTGCTTATGAAGGTCTGTTTGTTGCTGGAGACGGTCCGGGAGTCGCCGGAAATATTGTTTCCGCTTCTGCTACCGGTCTCATTCCAGCCAAGGAAATTGCCCGCAGGAACAGCTGACTTGATTAAATTATAAAAACGGCTTCTTGCCGCATATTTTGACTAAAATACATAATCCGCCGGATGCGAATACATCCGGCGGATTTTTTTATTCACGGATGATGCTTCTATATAAATATACGCAACTATGACCTTATAATGGTGACACATATTACTGAGTATGTTACCGATTTTTAAACACTCTCTTTCATGTTTTCTCTTGGCACAGCCTTTTTAAATTAATTCGTGATGACAATCTTATAAAATAGAGGTCCGTTATGGTTAATGAGGTTTCATCAGATAACCAGTCTACAAATATAGTTTTTGTTCTGCTCATTTCTGTTTCCGCAGCTCTAGGCGGTTTTCTTTTCGGATTTGATACATCCGTAATCAACGGTGCTGTGATTGCTTTGGGGGAACATTTTAACGTCGGACCTGTTCTTATAGGGCTGTCTGTTTCGCTGGCTCTCATGGGGTCGGCGGTTGGAGCGTTGTCCTCCGGGTGCATTTCAGATCGTTACGGCAGAGTGAAACCAATGCTGATTGCCGCGGTAATGTTTACTGCAAGCGGCATAGGGTCAGGACTTCCGTATTCAGTTTGGGATTTTATTTTCTGGCGTTTTGTCGGTGGAGTCGGAATCGGTCTTGCCAGTGCAATTACTCCTGCTTATATCGCGGAGATTTCACCGGCTCACTTGCGTGGACGGTTCGGTTCTCTCCAGCAGTTAGCTATTGTGACTGGAATTTTTGTCGCTATGGTCAGTAACTACTTGCTGGTTAAGATTGCCGGCGGATCTGCCGGTATGGATTTATGGTTAGGAGCCGAAACATGGCGCTGGATGTTCTGGGCTGAAGTTCCACCCGCCGTGTTATACGGTGTTGCTGCTTTGATTATACCGGAGTCTCCCCGCTATCTGATCGGAACAGGTTGTGAGCGTGAGGCAGAAAGTGTTTTGTTTAAAGTTCTGGGAAAGGATGTCCTCAAAAAAATAGATGAAATTAAAAACTCACTTAAAACAGAAAAAGGCTCTTCCTTTTCTGATTTGAAAGGACGGTACGGATTTTCACCCATTATCTGGGTAGGATTCGGACTTTCAATACTTCAGCAGTTTGTCGGTATTAATGTGATTTTTTATTATGGCAGCATGCTCTGGCGCAGTGTTGGTTTTTCAGAAGAAAATTCTTTGTGGATCACAGTGATTACCGGAGTTGTAAATGTTGTGACCACTCTTGTGGCTATTGCTTTTATCGACCGTGTTGGGCGCAAACCTTTACTTCTTATAGGTTCCGCCGGGATGCTGGTGACTCTGGGGGTGCTTGCTTACATTTTTGCTTACGCTCCGCTCGACGCGGCAGGCCATCCTGCTTTAAGCGGCTCTTCAGCTACAACAGCCCTTTTTGCTGCAAATCTGTATGTATTCTGTTTCGGTTTTTCGTGGGGCCCTGTCGTGTGGGTTCTGCTCGGGGAAATGTTTAATAATCGCGTAAGAGCTTCTGCTCTTGCTTTGAGCGCAGGTGCGCAGTGGATAGCTAACTTTTTAGTTTCAGCTTCTTTTCCCTCAATGGTTGCATGGGCCGGACTTGGAAGAACTTATTCCATTTATGCATTTTTTGCCGCTGTTTCATTTTTCTTTGTAATGTTTTGTGTGCGTGAAACCCGCGGGAAGGAACTGGAAGAAATGTAATAAGGTGAAAATTCCTATTTTAGGTGGTTTTATTGTGATTTCACAACAAAAATCAACTTGTATATTGACTTTGTGTCATTTCATTGACACTGAATATATAGACTTTCTCTCAACTGTCTGAAAAATAAGTAATCCGGTCTAAGACGGGATGCTTGGAACGTTATTTTATCAGTTCCCCGGATAGTAAATTTCGGAGGCCAGATGGCTCTTAATCTTGATGGAATAATCGGTAACAGTGTTACGCTCAAGGATGTTTTTAGAATCCTTGGAAAAGTTGCGCCTACTGACAGTACCGTGCTGGTGACCGGGGAATCCGGTACGGGTAAGGAACTTATCGTCAGAGCACTGCATCATAACAGTAAACGCAGGGGTAAACCTTTTGTTCCTGTTAACTGCGGCGCAATTCCCAGGGAGTTGCTTGAGTCAGAACTTTTCGGGCACGAAAAAGGTGCCTTCACTCACGCAATCCGTTCACGGCCGGGCAGATTTGAACTGGCTGACGGCGGAACTATTTTCCTTGATGAAATCGGCGAAATGGATCTCAGCCTGCAAGTTAAGATTTTAAGAGTTTTGCAGGAAAAGGAAATTGAGCGGGTCGGCGGTACACAGATCAAAAAAGTGGATGTCAGAATTGTTGCTGCAACCAATAGGGATCTGGAAGCCGAAGTTGCTGCCGGAAGATTTCGCGAAGATCTTTTTTACCGTTTAAATGTTATTCCGATGCATCTGCCTCCCTTGCGTGAAAGGGGAGGGGATGTTCTCATTCTGGCTAAGCATTTTCTTGCAGGTTTCTGCTCCGGAAAAGACAGATGTACTTTGAAGCTGAGTCCGGAAACTGCGGATATGCTGGTTTCTTATTCCTGGCCCGGCAATGTCCGTGAGCTGGAGAATTTCATGGAGAGGCTGTCTATCCTATGTGATGAGGATGAAGTCACTCCGGATGATCTGCCTGAGAAAATACTGAAGGATGTCGGAGCTGAACCGAAAGTTAAAGTTGCGGCACTTGTTCAGCCTGCGGGTTTTACGTGGCCTACTTTAGAAGATATGAACGAGCACAGTTCCGATGGTCTTAAAGATTTTCTTGACCAGATTGAAGATAGAATTCTTCTTGAAGCTTTGCAGAAAGCGGATGGCGTCAAAAACAAGGCCGCAGAACTTCTTGGAGTTAAACGAACAACTCTCATTGAGAAAATCAAGAAAAGAAATCTGGAAGCGTAAAGATTATTTCATTTTTATTTGTTGATTATGCAGGGTAGGCAAGAATATTGCAGAAATACCGGATTGTGACGATCAGCAGTTTTACCGGAATACTCCGGACACTCTTGATGGCGGCCTTTATTTGGCTCGCCTGCCCTCATTCTGGTTTGGCTATGCAGTATTATATCAATACCAAGTCAGACATGGATTCCCTTCGTCTTGTCTTTGATCAGAAGAATCTTGATAGTTCCGTACGCCGAACCGGACGTCAGCAGATTACAATTTCATTCCCGGCAGGCTCATTAAAAGGCGAAAAAGCTCCTGCACCTATGCCCTTATCAGGCATGCGTGTGGTTGATTCCGTTAAAATAGGTGCAAACTCTATTGTTATCGGGACCAGAATGAGCGGCTTCGGATTTATCCGTCTTCCGGGTGGAAACGGGGAAATGGTTTTGCAGTTTTTCCGTGATCCCATTGGTTCCAAATGGCGTTCTCCGGTTGATAACGCAAAACTCGCTGCGGCTCAGAAAACTAAAGCCGATGCTCAAAAGGCTGAGGCTGCTAAAAAAGCCGCCGCCCAAAGATCCGCTGCTCAACAGGCTGCCGCCAGAAAATCAGCTGCTCAAAAAACTATTGATCAAAATATAGTGGATCAACAGAAAGCTGTTTCTGACGCTAAACCTCCGATTCTTGAGGAAATTGATATTACTCCCGAAAATGACGGGCAGGCTATTCCCATCAAAAATGATACTGTTTCGCCTGATTCCGGCCCCAGACGTCCTTTCTATTCTGTTCCATACACTTATCGCTCGCCTGTTTCAAAAGTCGGGCCGGAAGATGCGGCTGTTGTTGATACTTCGAGTCCACCGTCCAGAGCAGGTGGTGATTCCAGTCCTGTGACAGAACGTGTGGCCGTAGAGTTGCCTGCCGGATCATCCGGAGGGACAGTCGGAGGCATAGTTGCGCCGCCACCTCCATTCAATAACGAAGGCGCTATTTCCGGCCAGACCCAGCCTGTTGAAGATCAGACTGGCGGCTCTGCTTCGGGCGCAATAACGCCTCCTGAACCCGTGCAAGCTGCGGCAAATTCGATAGATGGTGGAACTGCGGTTGAAGTTGTCTCCCCACCTCCACCTCTACCTCCGGCACAGGTGTCAGGTTCGGTGGCAACTCCTCCAGAGCCAAGTGTTGCGGCTGCTCCGGGCGCAGGAGATGCTGAGATAAATTACGGGGAAGTTTATAACAGTACGGACGTGGCGGAAAAGCCTATGGATAGTACTGATGCATATCCTACAGAAGACGCTGCTAAAGGAAAAGATGGTGAGTCAAAAGAGCTGACTTTGGAAGATAAGATAAAAATAGCCAAAGGTCTTTTGCTTGCTGCTGAAACAGCCCTTGAAGACGGGGAGATTCAGGCCGCGGTTGATGGGTTTAAAGACGTTGCTGCAATGTCTTATTTGCCTAAAGATTTGAGAATTAAAGCGGTATACGGCAAAGCTGAGGCTCTGACTGAACTTCATAAAGACGACCTTAAAAATAATTTCGGCACCGTTTCCAGTTCATGGATGGAAGCCATGAATTCGGACACCAACTCTCCCAATGTGCCGATGGCATTGCTTAATCTTGGTCTTGTAAATTTGAAAGCCGGAAATATGCCTGAGGCAAAAGCTTACTTTAATCTATTGAAATCTCAGTATCCGAACGATTTGAATATTCCGTATATCAGTTATTACTGGGGGGAATATTATTTAGGGATGCATGAGTATGAGAAAGCTGCGGACCAGTTTCAAAATCTGGTTCAGAGTTACCCGGACAGCAAGGTTGTGCGCGAGGCTGCTCTTGGACTTGCCAAATCTTTGAACGCTTTGGGATATAACAAGCAGGCATACCAGATCATTGATTATATTGATAAACGTTGGCCCAGATATTATATTGAAGATCTCAACTTTTTGCTGATGGCGGCTAACACCCAGAACAAACTCGGGAAGCTTGATGATGCCAAGAAAAATTATTGGGCGTTTTACAATCTTAATCCTGAATCAAAAGAGAATGATACAGTCTTAGCCCGTATCGGGGATATTTATCTTAAATCTGATGATATGAGAGCTGCAAAAGAAATTTATGAGAAAGCGGCGAAGGATTATCCTGATGAAGAGGGCGGCCTTGTCTCCAAGATGCGTCTTGCTGAGGAAGGCATTTATGACGACCCGAACATGAACCAGATGGATAAAGTTTTTGATCGTCCTTATAATCTCAGACCTCAGAAAATTTATACTGAGATTGTTAAGAATCATCCTGACAGTCCCCTTGCTCCGCTGGCTCAGCTCAAGCTTGCAATGTGGTATTACTGGAATAAAAAATATGGAGACTGTCTTGGAGCTGTACAGGACTTTATGGATAAATATCCTAGAAGCTCTATGCATGATAAAGCCAGTGAATTAGGATACAGAGTTTTTGATAAAGCTGTTCCTGATTTGGTAAAAGATGAAAATTACGGCAGAGTTGTTAAGTTCTGGGATTCTTATGCCAAGAAAAATAATGATGGTGACGGTGTCAGCGATGAGACTCGGCTGGGCGTTGCCTTAAGTTACTGGAAAAAAGAACAACCTGATGCAGCTCTGAAGCTGATAGATCGTTATCTGAAAGAGAAGCAGATTCCTAAATATTCCGCTATGGCACTTGATATGGCTCTTGGAATATATGTGGATGGTCAGGAGTGGAGTAAGGTTTCAGAACTCGCTGATATGGTTCAAAAGAATTGGGATATTGATCCCAAGCAAAAAGCCCATATTGAATACGCCAATGCAATGGCATATGAAAATCTTGGTGAGACAGAATCAAGTACGCCTCTCTGGGCCGGGCTTGCCGCTAATTTACAGCTTCCGGAATCTTCAAGAGCTTACGCCATGTACTATATGGCAAAGTCTGCTATGAAGCAGAAGGAACTGAAAAAAGTATTTGTTTACTCTCAGGAAGCCCTTTCAATGCTGCTTGAAACAGGCGGCGATAGAGAGAAGATTAAAGATTGTATTTTAATGACTATCTATGCGGCCGAAAGTTCCGGCAGGTATAGAGAGGCTCTTCAGTGGGCTTCCGAGTATGATAAGTATATTCCTATTTCAGATCCGGAGTGGGCTTCTTCCCGTTTTAGACTGGCTCAACTTTATGAAAAAGCCGGGGCTACTGCTGAATGGAAAAAATTGATGGAAGAAGTTGCCAAGAAAAGTCCTGACGGTCTATATGGACGCTTGGCTAAATCCGCTCTTGAAACCAGTAAAATCGAGCGAGACGCATCAAAATTTGTGCCGAGTCCTTCTATGTAATCGGCAGCAGTTTTTGATTAGATCTTCTGGAGGCAGATGGGCATGGACAGAAAACCGATTGTTGCCGGACGTTTTTATACCGAGAATCCGCAGGAGCTCAGAAGCGAATTAGAGCAGTTTGTGGGAAAGGTTAAAAAGAAATCTAAAGGGCCGCATGACAGGCTGGTGATGGTTCCTCACGCCGGATATGTTTTTTCCGGTGAAACCTGCGGTAAAACTCTGGCTGCTGCCTCTCTGGCTTCGACAGTAATTCTATTAGGTCCGAATCATACCGGACTTGGCGCGCCTTTGTCGGTCTGGTCTAAAGGGAGCTGGAATTTTCCCGGAGGCAAGCTCGATGTGGACGAAAATCTGGCAGCGGAGCTTATTGAAAGCGGAGCCGGCTTTGTTCACAATGAAGCAGCTCATAACAGAGAGCATTCTCTTGAAGTTCTTATTCCTTTTCTTAATTACGTTAATCCGGCAATTAAAATTGTTCCTGTCACTGTTGCCGAATCATCAATTAAATCATTAAAAAAAGCCGGAGAAGCACTGGCAGAAATTATTGAACGCAGTCAGATGGATGTTTCAATAGTCGTCAGCTCCGACATGAGCCATTTTATCAGTTCCGATATGGCCAAGAAACTTGATTCAATTGCGCTTGAAGCCGTGATCAGGATGGACCCTGAAGAGTTCTATTCGGAAATAGTTTCAAATAATATAAGTATGTGCGGAGTTCTTCCCATGACGCTAGCCATGTATGCTGTGCGTAAGGCCGGGGCTGTTCGCGGTAAACTTCTTGAATATACTAATTCCGGTAAAGTCACTGGGGATTATGAAAGTGTTGTCGCTTATGCGGGAATAATTATTTCATAAACAGAGTGTCTTTGTTTGGAAATGGTTTATTTAGCGGTCGTTATTATTCATAATGGCCGTTTTTTTGTGGGTTTAAATAACCCTTTTATTTTAGCTGATTATCTCTGTTATTAAAATTAAACGGTGGCAACAGGTTGCCATTGTCGCTAAGCGGCATTATCAGTACTGAGCGTCGGTTACAGATATGTTCCCGAATTTGTTGAATCTGGAATAATAATGATCGAAGGATATACAAATGAATTTTGAAAACGGCTATGCAATCGGAATTGATACAGGTGGAACATACACTGATACCGTTGTGGTGAAGTGTGCTGATTTAAGTGTTGTTGCGACTGCTAAATCGCCGACCACTCATCATGATTTGAGCCTCGGTCTGGCTGCATCTCTTGATGAGGTGTTAAAGAAAAGTAAAGTTGACCCTGCGGAAGTGAATCTTGTTGCGGTTTCAACAACTCTTGCGACAAATGCCGTTGTGGAAAATAAAGGGGCCAGAGTCGGCCTGTTCAGTATCGGTTCGTCCAAGGCTGTTAAGCTGCCTGTTGTTACTGCACGCTACGTCAAAGGCGGACATAAAGTCACAGGTGATGAAGTTGATCCGCTTGATATCGAGTCACTTGTTGACGGCGTAATGAATATGAAAGGGTATGTGGACAGTTATGCTGTTTGCTCTGCCATGAGTATCAAGAATCCCGCCCATGAAATTATTGCAGAAAAAGCTATTTCACTTACTGATCCTAAGCCGGTGTTCTGCTCCCATAGAATAAGCACCAAAGCCGGCCATGCTGAACGCTCCGCAACAACAGTGCTGAACGCCCGTCTCATGCCTGTTATGTCCGAATTTCTCAAAGGTGTCAGCGCGGTACTTAATGAACGCAGTCTTGGCGGATATGTTGTTGTCATCCGCGGAAATGCTACTTCAATGAGCATGGAAAAGGCTACCAAACGTGCTGCGGATACCTTTGCAAGCGGACCTGCATCCACAGCCTACTACGGCTGTATTTATTCTCCCGCGAAGGATGCACTTATTGTTGATGTGGGCGGAACAACTACCGATGTTACTCTAATCAGAAATTCACAGCCTACCATTCAGGAAAACGGCAGTACTATCGGTGACTGGGAAACTCATGTTGAAGCTGTGGAAATGTTTACCGTTGGTATAGGCGGCGACAGTTATTCACGCGTTAACCGTTCCGGAAAGCTTGAAATAGGCCCCGGCAGGGTTGTACCTTTATGTATGGCCGGGGAGATTCCGCTTCCTGAAAAATGGATGGGTGCAGGAAACGATTCCCGGTTGATTAAGCTCGGACCTGCCGCTTCAGATGTTTCTGATGACGCAATTCTCAGTTATCTTTCAGAAAATGGACCGTCTACTTTTGGTCAACTTATGGCCGGGCTTGATCTCGGTGAAATTTCACTAGGAAGTAAGCTTGAGAAACTCGTGCGGGAACAGTTGATTGATGAAGTAGGTTTTACGCCGACTGATGCACTTCATGTGCTTGATAAAATAAAAATCGGCAATCGTGATATGTCTGTTTCTGCCGCAAAAGTTCTCGGTGCCTTATTTGAAATGAGCAGCGAAGAATTTTCAGAAAAAGTTTTGAACGATACGCGCTTTAAAATCGAAAATGCGATGCTGGAGCATATTGTACGTAAAGAAATCGGCGGGAATATGGCCGGTATCGTTGCCGGACGTTCTGCCAGCAAGCTGGTCAGCTTTGATGTTTCCCTTAATCTTCCCATTGTCGGAATCGGCGCAGCGGCTGATTGTCTGCTGTCGGAAGTTGCTGAAGAATTACATACCGAAGCTGTTTTTCCTGAGTATCATGAGGTCGGAAACGCTCTCGGCGCAGTGAGAATGGCTCTTGATAATATGAACAAGGAGAGTGAGTAATGTTTGATCGTCAACCTTCTGCATGGGAATACTGCCTCGAAGGGGCAAGTGAGAATACCGAAGTTGAAGTTGTCCATGGCTGGGTTTTTAAGGAAGGCAAGTGGGTTACTCATGCATGGTGTGAATTCGCTGATAGAGTTATTGATCTGACTGAGTCAACTCATTCCATGCCTAAATTTGAATATTATTTGAAACACATGGTCAGTGATGAGCGTTGCAAAAGATACTCACGCTTAGAATTTTTCACTCTGGTCGGTGACGAAAAGCATTTCGGACCATATGATAAAGAATTCTTTTTTGCTGAAACATCAGATGAAGATCCTATTGATGTGATTGCGGCAAACAAAGCAAAATAAGGCTGGTTGTTGTGAATACTGATATTTCCGGTTTATTTGTAACCGGAGTCGGAACTGATGTAGGTAAAACAGTTGTCACAGCCGGACTTGTACGATTGCTGCAAGGCGCTGGGTATAAAGTATTACCCGTTAAGCCTGTACAGTCCGGCGGGATTAATAATTCCCACGGCAAAATGGATTCTCCGGATGGAGAAGTTTATAAAAGTGCGGGAGCTGTCTGGGATATTGATAAACAGTGCCCGTATATATTTGAGCCCGCCTGTTCTCCGCATCTTGCTGCGCGGCTGTCCGGAGTTGCGCTTGATGTTGTCGATATCGCAGATAAAGTACGACAGCTGGAAGGTTCGGCAACATTGATTGCGGAAGGTGCCGGAGGAATATTTGTCCCGTTGAACGGTGAACGGACCATGCTGGATCTGATGAAAGAACTTTCCTATCCGGTAGTTCTGGTTGCCGGAAACAAACTTGGCGTTATTAACGATACTTTGCTTTCCCTTGCCGCATTAAAACAAGCCGGAGTAAAAACTGCCGGGGTTATCATGACTTCCAGCGCGGGGCCTGAGCCTTTAGAATTCGGCATGGCGGAAGAGAATATCCGTTCTATTGAATCTTTCTCCGGTATTAAAGTGCTTGCTTCTATTCCGTATATTCCGAATTGGAATCCGTCCGAACTCCGTTGCTGGATCGAAGTGGATCGCGCGTTAGCAAGAATTGACCTGAATTCATTCGCAAAGAGTCCTGACGGCTCTACTGAGTAATAATGAATAATATAGAATCTATGCTTGCCTTTGACCGCGAGCATCTTTGGCATCCCTATACTTCTGCCGTAAATCCTCTGACCGCCTATCCTGTCGCTAAAACCGACGGTGTAAGGATAATCCTTGAAGACGGTAGAGAGCTGATTGACGGGATGGCTTCGTGGTGGTGTGCTATTCACGGGTATAATAACCCTGTACTGAATAAAGCTGTTTGTGATCAGGCGCAGACAATGTCTCATGTCATGTTCGGCGGTCTTACTCATGAACCTGCTGTTTCTCTCGCACGTAAGCTTATTGATCTTTCGCCGGCTCCGCTACAGCATGTATTTTTTGCTGATTCAGGTTCTGTTTCTGTAGAAGTTGCCCTTAAAATGGCTATTCAGTATTTTCAGGCTACCGGAAAAACAGAAAAGAATAGAATTATGACAATACGCAACGGGTATCACGGTGACACTCTGGGTGCTATGTCTGTGTGTGATCCGGTAAACGGAATGCATTCGTTGTTTGCGTCAGTTCTTCCGAAACATATTTTTGCAGATGCTCCTTGCTGCGGTTATGAAGACGGTTGCTCGGATGCTGATTTTGCTGATTTTAAAATTAAGATTGAAACTCACGCACATGAACTTGCTGCTGTGATCTTAGAGCCTGTTGTGCAGGGCGCGGGGGGGATGCGCTTTTATTCTCCGCAATATCTTAAAAGAGTTCGGCAAGCATGTGATGAACATGATGTACTGCTGATCTGTGATGAAATTGCAACCGGATTTTGCCGCGCAGGGGCTATGTTTGCCAGTGAGATTGCCGGAATATGCCCTGATATAATGTGCGTAGGAAAGGCCATAACCGGCGGCTATATGACTCTTGCAGCAACTCTTGCTACTGCTAAAGTGGCAGAGGGAATTTCGTCAGACGGCGGTGTTTTTATGCATGGGCCTACTTTTATGGCGAACCCTCTTGCCTGCGCTGTTGCCAATGCGGCCCTTGATTTGCTTGTGGAAAGTAACTGGCAGGAGCGCATACCGCAGATCACAGCTATGCTTCGAGCGGGATTTACCCCTTGTGCAAAGCTTTCTACTGTTGCGGATGTGCGCTGTCTCGGTGCTATCGGCGTTGTTGAAATGAAAAATCCTGTGGATTTGGATGCCATACAGCGTGAATTTGTTAAGCGCGGTGTTTGGGTAAGGCCTTTTGGTAAGCTTATTTATATTATGCCGCCTTATATTATTTCCAACCTTGAGCTTGAAGCTCTCACTTCCGCTATTTGCGAAGTGGTCAGTTTGCAGAGGTAATTTTGATGGATAGACAGGAAAAACTGGCTTTGTGGGACTGTGTCCACGCAGGTGAAGCCATAGATAAATATATAGCCCTTGCAGTTCTCAGAGCATCGCATGGAGAACTTGCTGAAATTCTTCACGCTGCGCATCATGTTACCACGCACCGTTTCGGCAATGAAATTAGTTTATGTTCCATAGCAAATGTGCGGAGTGGAAACTGTTCTGAAAATTGTTCATTCTGCGCTCAGTCCAGCCATTTTAAGGGAGTGCCTGCTCCGAAATATCCGCTTATGTCCGTTGATGAGATAAAAAAATGCGCTGAAAAAGGTGGAAAAGCCCCTGTTGAATTTTTCAGTTATGTTACCAGCGGCAGGGCTCTTGACGATAAATCTTTGGATAATGTTTGCGAAGCGGTGCGTGGAATGAACCCGTCAAAAGGATCTTTCAACCATTGTGCTTCTCTTGGTTGCCTAAGCTTTGAATCTTTACAGAAGCTTAAAGATTCAGGGGTTACGCGTTACCATCATAACCTTGAGTCCTCTGAGAGCTTTTTCCCTTCTGTGTGTACTACACATACTTATGCGGAAAGAATCAGAACCGTACGTGATGCAAGGCGAGCAGGACTTCAAGTATGTTGTGGCGGACTTTTGGGACTTGGCGAAAGTCTTGAGCAACGAGTGGAGCTTGCAATGGCTATTGCTGCTGAGAAAGTTGATTCAATTCCGCTTAACTTTCTGGTTCCGATTCCCGGTACGCCAATGGAAGATCGTCCACAGCTGGAACCGCTTGAAATTTTACTCAACATCGCTATGTTTCGTCTTGTAAATCCCGATTCAGAAGTAAGAATGGCCGCCGGACGCGGTGCTTTGCGCTCTCTGCAGTCATTTATATTCCATGCAGGATGTAACGGTCTTATGGTCGGAGATTTTCTGACTGTTTCAGGGCAGGGACTTGAAAATGACCTTACAATGCTCAGTGATCTTGGACTGACGGTAAAGAGGAAAGGTTAACGGGAAAATCTGAGAAATGGTCGCTTAAAATTAAAAGATCAAATTTACGAAACAATATTTGTTCGTAGATTTGATCTTTTTTTATGAGGCTATTCTGCTTATATTTTAATATCGTACTATATTGAGTGCTGTAGAACCGTAGCAACATAGTCCTGAATTTTGACAAGAATTTCCGGAGCAGGCTTATCAAAGGTTAAGCCGAGTGCTATTTTACGTGTATCTTTTGTGGCTCTTTGAACTTTGCAGGGGATGAATCCTTTATCATTTTCAATAAAATATGGGCAAAATATTTTAACATCATCTCCGATTTCAGGGAAAAATGAATTATCATCTTTAAGATAGGTGATTCCGCATCCGCTACTACTCAAATCCTCAACAATTGCCAGAGTCTTTTGCTCACCGATCATTATCTCAGCTTCCAGGAAACAATTGATTCTCCTATGTCTTCTGAGATTGTATGTTTCTACGCGATTAGGATATTTTAAGAAAAGTATTTTGTCAGGCGAGTTGATCAATTTGATGATGCTGGTTTTAAATCCGGAGGCAACACCTTCAAATATGTACCTGACAGTGGCTTCATTTCCAGGGTAGAGGTATTCTGACCAGATTGATTTGTCATTTGGATGAACCATCGGTTCTTTGAGGAGTATATATTTAGACGGGTCTCCTCCTATAACAATGGAAGGAGCTTTGTCATTAAGGCCGCCGAGTTCAATGGCAACTCGTAATCCCGGAGTACATGCTGCTTTCAGTTTTGCACTTTGATTCATCATTTTCCCGTTTGTTTGATTATATATTTTTTAAATTTATGTGCCCACTCAAGGTTTGGCTGAATAGCTAATGCCTTATCAATATGCTTTAAGGCCCTGCCAGTATTTCCTGAATCAAAATATGCTCTTGCAAGATTGAAATGCAGGTTTTCATCATTTTTATTAATTTCCAACGCTTTTTTGTAGAAATTGATAGATTCCTCAAAAAGTTCCTGCTTGCGTAGAGCTATAGCAAAGATATTAAATTCTTTTCTTTGTGATTCTAAAAAGACTGCATCACTGTTTAAGAGTTTGCTAACTATTTTAGAAAGCTTTTGGAAGTTTTGCTTATTGCATAAGATTGAGCCTATTCCCAGACTTGCTTTCGGATTTTCAGGGTCCAGCAGGAGTGCTTTTGCAAAATATTGTTCAGCCTCGTCCAGATTTCCTTCGGAAAACAATTCTTCTCCCTTTAAAATTTTAGCTTGCAGAGATCTTAATGCAGGGATTGTTTTCTTTTCATAATAGTCCATTTCAGGAGTAAAAGTTGTTAAAAATTGTCGCTTTGTTAAACTGGTTACAAGTCCTGAAGGAACATGCTGCTGATTTAACGGCTGTACATGGTATTCATCAATTTCTGAACGGGTTACGTAGTAAAATGTCTTATGAGCTGCTTTCTGAAGGGTTGTGCCTGTTCCGGTCTTTTCTTCGGTGTTTTTTGAATAGACGCCCAGCACTTGATTTATTTCAGTCATAATATTTTTCCCTAAAGAGTGATCGGATAGCCGTAATGAGCAAAATTAGAAAATTAAATTTTTTAAGATACGCAAAAGAACTAAATATGAATATTTATAAAAATCAAATTATTTTCTAATTAAAATTTAATATTATTCGTGTTTTTGAAGAAAAAAATGCTTTTTCAACAAATTTAGAGAAAATGGAGGGTATATCAGATAAAAACCATTTTTGATTTCGTTTAAATAAAATCAAAAATGGTTTTTATCCAAAGTATTATAAGCAGGTTTATAAACTATGTCGATTAGAATGTTAAATTCTTCCTTCTTCAAAGGCGTGACATGCAACTAATCCTTCCGCACCGACTTGAACGGCTTGCGGTATTTCTTCACGACAGCGGTCATTAGCATGAGGGCATCTGCCGTTAAAGACACAGCCTGTTGGTAGATTAATCGGGGTCGGGACATCACCGGAAAGGTGAATATGCTTTTTACGCTTTCCGCCAAGGGTCGGTATTGCTGAGAGGAGAGCTTGCGTATACGGATGTTTCGGTGATGAAAAAAGTTCTTTTGCAGGTGCAAGTTCACATAAGCATCCTAGGTACATAACAGCAACTCTTGTACTGATATGTTCAACAACAGAAAGGTCATGGCTGATGAACAGGTAGGTCAGATTGCGTTCTTCCTGTGCGTCCATCAGCAGGTTCAGAACCTGAGCCTGGATAGAAACATCAAGAGCCGCAATCGGTTCGTCTGCTACGATGAATTCAGGGTCTACAGCCAGTGCACGGGCAATGCTGATACGCTGCCTCTGACCGCCTGAGAACTCATGCGGATAGTTATTTGCCCATTCGGGGTCCATGCCTACACTTTTCATTACATTATGAAGGCGTTCTTTAGCCTCCCCGCGGGAGATTCCTTTATTGTGAAAGTAGATCGGTTCTTCAATGATCTGGCGAACTCTCATGCGAGGATTAAGGGATGCATAAGGATCCTGAAAAACCATCTGCATTTTTTTGCGGAACGGCAGCATTTTCGATGAGGACAGCTTATCGATGCGCTGTCCGTCGTAATAAATTTCACCGCTGTTAGGAGGGTACAGTCCCATAACGGTTCTTGCCAGTGTTGATTTACCGCAACCGGATTCACCTACCACGCTCAAGGTTTCGCCTTTTTTTATTGCAAAGCTGACGTTATTTACAGCCTGAACAATTGTGTGCTGGCGAGTGATGCGCCCTTTTTCTATTGATAACTGATCAAGCAATCCTCCGGAAATATCAAAGTGCTTAACCAGATTTTTTACTTCTACAAGGGAGTCGGTCTTCATGACGATTCTCTATTATTTATCGGCATGGTGGCAGGCCACCAGAATACCGGATTTATTTTCAATAAGTTTAGGAATTTCTATTTTACAAATATCTGTACAGATTGAGCACCTTGAGTGGAACGGACAACCTGAAGGCATGTGCAGTAAAGAAGGCATGGCTCCGGGAATCTGAGTCAATCTGTCGCCGGAACCTCCGCTCTGCGGCAGAGCCGCAATAAGTCCCTTAGTATAAGGATGAGCAGGATTTCCTGTAACCTGACTGGTGAGACCTGTTTCAACAATACTTCCTGCATACATAACGGCAATTCTCTGCGTGACTTCTGAAACAACGGCAAGGTCATGAGTAATAAGGATGAGTGCCATATCATCAGACTGGCAAAGCTCAAGGAGCAGGTCCATTATCTCAGCCTGAATAGTAACATCAAGAGCTGTTGTAGGTTCATCCGCAATAATCAAAGACGGCTCAGTGAGCAGTGAAATTGCAATTACAATGCGCTGCCGCATTCCGCCGGAAAACTCATGCGGGTACTGGCTGAGCCTTTTGCGTGGAGATGGGATATAAACTTTTTTAAGTTTTTCAAGAGCAATCTCTTCAGCTTCTTTGTGGCTGACATCCATATGGGCCAGAACTGTCTCGATCATCTGGGTGCCGATGGTCAGAACCGGATTAAGGGTCATCATCGGGTCCTGAAAAATCATTGAAATTCTGTTGCCGCGAATCTGACGCATCTCTTCGTCAGGAAGTTTAGCCAGATTTTTACCTTCAAACAGAATTGAGCCTTTTGAGATATGGCCAGGCTGTGAAATAAGATTAATGATTGAAAAACCGGTAACGGATTTTCCTGCTCCGGATTCTCCCACCAGCCCCAGTCTTTCGCCTTTATCCAGATTAAAACTCACATTGCGCACAGCCGTTAAAGAGCCTGCCCGCAAAGCGAAGTCTACGCTTAAGTCTTTTACTTCGAGTAGATGTTGCATGCTTTATCCCTTATACAGCTTCGGGTTCAGATAATCGCGCAGCCAGTCCCCAAGCAGGTTTATGACCAGAATCAGGACTACAAGTATTATTCCGGGGAACATGGTAATCCACCATGATCCGCTGAAAATATACTCAAACCCGACATTAATCAGCGATCCGAGAGAGGGCTTTGTTGCAGGCATGCCCAGTCCTACGAAGGAAAGAGCTGCTTCACTCATGATAGCATTTGCAACCTGAATGGTGGAAATAACGAATACAGGTGAAAGGGTGTTAGGGAGAATATGTCTCCACATAATACGTTTTTGGGAAAGGCCGATAACCTTCGCAGCTTCAACGTATTCTTTTTTCTTTTCAGCCAGCACGGAAGCCCTGACAGTTCGGGCATACTGAGGCCATTCCGCAAATCCGATAATCAGAATAAGGAGCGGTACAGCAATTTCTTCATACTGGGCTACGCCGAAAGCGGCCTGAAAGATTGCAGAAATAAAAATAGCTACCATATAAGTTGAAAATGATAGCTGAATATCTGCAACACGCATTAAAATTGATTCTGTTTTCTTGCCCATGAATCCGGCAATAAGCCCGACCAGAATTCCAAGAAAAGCCTGGAGTGCAACTGCGCCGAAACCGATAATAAGCGAGACTCGCATGCCGTAAAGCATTGTGGAAAAAAGGTCTCTTCCCTGCCCATCCGTACCAAGCAGAAAAGCCGAATGTCCGCCGGCGAGCCATGCTGGCGGAATTTCCGCATTCATGATGTTTATGTTTGCGGAATCATATGGATTAAAGGGTGCAACAAGCGGAGCCGCAAAACCCAAAAATACGAGCACGACCAAAATACAGAAGCTTGTAATAGCAACGGGGTCGCGCAGGAAATCATGCAGAAAATATGATTCTTTGAATCTCTGCCAGCGAGATCTGGTTATCATTTTTGCCCCGTAATTCTGACTTGTGGATTGACCAGTCCGTAAATGACGTCAACCAGAGTGTTAACAATAACGAATATAAATCCGACAACTACCAGATAGGCTACCATCAATGGAGCATCACCTCGTTCAACGGCTTCAATAAACATGAAACCCATGCCCTGCCACTGAAATACAGTTTCAGTCAGGATGGTGAACGCAATCATTGTTCCAAGCTGTACACCGCCGACGGTGATGACCGGAAGCAGAGTGTTCTTGAAAGCGTGAACGATCCACACGCGGCGAGGAGTAAGTCCTTTCGCCCATGCGTATTTGATGTAATCGTTCTGCAGAACTTCCATCATTTCAGAGCGGATGAGGCGAATAAACAGAGGGAGCATGATAGAGGACAAGGCGATTGACGGCATAATTAAATGCTTGAGACCGTCAAGAGTCAGAAGCCCTGTACGCCATCCGCCAAGGTTTATAGTTTCACCGCGTCCGTAAGAAGGGAGCCAGTGTAATTCAACCGAAAAAATGTAAATCATCAAAATCGCGGTCAGGAATACCGGGATAGAAACACCCAGAGTCGAACCGCTCATGATAATTCGCGAGAGTATCGATCGCGGCTTGATGGCTGAATATATCCCGAGGGGGATAGAAAAAAGCACAATTATTATAGCAGAGCAGAAAACAAGCTCTAAAGTCGCAGGGGCTTTTGTAAGAATGACATCCAGAGCAGATTTTTTATAGAAAAAGGATCTGCCTATGTCGCCATGGACCGCTCCTTTCATAAATCTGCCGAATTGGACTAGGAAAGGATCATTAAGCCCGAGCTCATTTCTGAGTTTTGTACGTTCTGCAACCGAAACCGTAACTCCGGTAATTTCCCTGATCGGATCACCGAAGCTTTGCTTTATTGCAAAGCCGATGAAGCTGATAACCAGCATAACTATTATCGCCTGCGCGATTCGTCGAACTATAAAAGCAAACATAGGCACTTCATTTCAAAGGGGAACTCCATTACGGGGTTCCCCTCTGTTTCTAGTATAGGTTATGGTAGGCTATTTAATAACAAGGTCGCCGAAGTAAGGGAAGTTCTGAATATTCACGATTTCTTCAGTGTTCATATTGTTCTTGCTGGCCCATGAAAGGTTCTGCCAGTGAAGAGGTACGAATGCTGCGTCGTCGTAAAGGATCTTTTCAGTCTTCTGAAGGATAGCTTTACGTTTTGCAAGGTCGGTTTCAGTCTGGCTTTCAAGGGTCAGAGCATCAACTTCAGGGTTGCAGTAGTTACCGCTGTTGTACTGGCCGTAACCTGTTTTGGTATTCGGGCACATAAGCAGGAATTCTGTGTAGTTTGCAGAATCTTCTGTGTCTGCATGCCAACCGATCATTTCAATATCAGCAACCTGTGCGTCAAACTGATCCCAGTACTGTGCTTTAGGCATAGTCTTGAGGTTAACTTTGATACCGATTTTGCCGAGCATGGAAACAAAAGCTTCACATATTTTTTCGTCGTTAACATAGCGGTTGTTAGGTGCAATCATAGTACATTCAAAACCGTCAGCGTAACCGGCTTCTTTCATAAGCTTTTTAGCTTTTTCGAGGTCGTAACGAGGAGTCAGTTCAGGATTGTAACCTGCATATCCTTTTGGACCCTGCTGACATGCAACTGTTGCAAAACCTTTCATTACTTTTTCTACGATACCGGTATTGTCTGTTGCGTAACAGATAGCCTGACGTACTTTAAGATTTCTAAACGGTTCGAAACGTTTCTGATTAAGCTGGAAGGTGATGACACGTGAACCTGACATGGTTACAAGATGAAGGCCTTCTGTCTTGCCGATGCGATCCAGATCCTGGGGGGGGACGGGCATGATGAAATCAACATCTCCGGAGAGAAGCGCTGCCACGCGTGTAGCATCGTTCTTGATTGGAGTAAGAATGATGGTGTCAACATTACCGGTGTTTTTGTCCCAGTACTGAGGGAAAGCTTTGAAAACGACACGGACACCCTGTTCGCGTTCAGCTACAATATATTTACCTGTTCCGGATTCGTGTGTGTTTGCAAAAGAGGGTCCGGTTTTTACGATAGCATCTTTAGGCTGTCCGCTCTCGTCATTACCTGCATAGAATTTTTTATCCATGGGGCAGATATAAGTGGCCATGTTCAGTAGCAATCCGTAAGGCTTCTTAGTAACGAGATCTACAGTATGATCGTCAACTGCAACGGCCTGTCCGAAAGGTTCAAAGAGTCCTTTGAAGTCAGGGCTTTTTTGGAGGCGGTCGAGTGACCATACAACGTCTTCAGCTGTAAAGGGGTTTCCGCTGTGGAATTTTACATCTTTACGAAGGTGGAAACGCATGGTTGTAGGATTAATCTGCTCCCATGATTCTGCGAGGCGAGGTTCAAATGAACCGTCTTTTTTCCAGCGTAGGAGTGGATCAAAAACCATGTGTGCGTACTGCATCATCCCACCGGAAAGCTGGACCTGAGGGTCGAGAGATACCGGGTCGGCATCCATAGCAAGTTTAAGAGTTTTTCCGCCGGTTGCGCTTTCAGCGGTTTCCTGTTTAGCCTTGGTTTCTTCTTTCTTTTCTGAGCTACAGCCGATAAGGCCGAGAGCCAGAACGGCGACAATCACCAGAAATACTAATGAACGTTTCATCCCCACACTCCTTGATAATTAAAAAACGGTAATAAAAACAGGTAGACCTTTTACAAATGACGCTCGAAAAAGGTTACATCAAAACATTAAGATATTGCAAAAAAATGTAAACTGTACGGCTTCCCCTTGCCGTAAGTGCTCTATAGTATTACGCTCGAATTAATTTTTTCTCAAATCTTTAACATCTTGAAATTACTTATGAAAAATAATTTATTCGAGAATAGTTTTAAATTTGCCAATAAAAGTCAATGTTTGTTGCAATTTAGAGCTAAGAACAGGGCTGTATTTTTTTCAATATTAGTCCTGATTCTTGTAACTGCAGGTGGTTGCGCATCCATTAATCCATTTGCCTCTTCTGTTCCGGAGTATGATCTTGATGGAATGCATGAACTGTCATTGATTATGAAGCCTGGCGACTCCGTTCTCTTTGAAATGAGAAATCCCGGCTCAGGCGGGTATCTGTTTGACGGGGTTACGTTTGACCCTAAACTGGTCAAGCTTGAGAAATTTAAAATAGTAAAGCCTGATTCCGGCATGATGGGTGATTTCGGACGCTGGCGGTTTAAGTTTAATGTTTTGGCGATAGGAGAAGTTCCGATCGTTATAAATATTAAAAGGGCAAATGATACACAGCGTGATGCTTATAAAATTGTAAAGATAAATATTACAAAAGACGGTGAGCCGTTTTTAAAATGGTAGCTGATTTTTTCTCAAATAAAAAGGGTGCATTTCATAATATGAAATGCACCCTTTTTTGATATTATCGGTTGTCAGCTAGAATCGTTGATCGGTTTTTATTAATGAGTAGTCCAGTAATGTTGTTTCCGGACAAATCGCTGCAATAATTTTGGTCGGGCTGATGTAAAGGTCAGTCCAGTCAAAAGTCATTTTTATTGTATTATGCCCTAGATCTTCGTAACTGCTTAGACATGCTCTGGCATTTTTCTCTTTAAATCCCTTTTTTACCTTGTGCTGAATGAGATATTCTTCAGACTCAAGATATTCACGCCATTTTGCAACTCTCTGGGCGGTTTTTTCATCATCACCTCTGAAAGAGATGATAAAATCTTCAACTTGAGGCTGCTCCTGTTTGTGAGAAAGAGAAAGCGTGTCCGCTTTAATTATGACAATGCCGATGGGCATTTGCTTGTTTAGCTCTTTAACCAGTTCGCTCTCGTGAATTTCTGTACGGAACATTATGTTCATCCATTCAGCCTGACTTTCCACTGCGACAGGAAGTGCCCGTCCGAAGGAAATCCGCGGCATCGGGTGGAATCCTTGAGAGAAAGTAAGCGGAAGTTTGGCTCTGCGTATTGCCCGTTCAAAAACAGGTTGCAAATCGAGCTGGCTCAAATAAGCAGTTGTTCCGATTTTCGTATACCATACTCTGAAATGACTTCCTTTGAGTCCGAGGTCCGGTTTTTCTTTAGGAATATACGGAGGAATATCCTCATTAGCCTGATCTCTTTGAGTGAAGACCATTTTATGGCGTATGTCTTTTACTGCAGCCTGTTTGGTTAACAGAGATTTGCGTCCGTCAAATTCGCAGATTCCGCAATTACGGCATTCTTCGTAACGGCAGTCTTGGGTGATTTTTCCTTTAAAACCGCGTTCTCTTTCGGTGAGCAGGAATTTTTTGCTCACACCGCTGGAAATATGATCCCAGGGGAGTCTGCTTTCAACAGGACGTTCTGCAAGAAATTCTTCGGGAGTGAGACCTTCTTCTTTCATCGCTTCAAGGTAAGGATCTAAATTCAAATGATCTTTCCAGCTTGAAAAAAGAGCACCGCGTTCGTACGCCTTTTGAATAACAGGTCCGAGACGGCGGTCACCGCGTGAGAAAATGCCTTCAAGGAAGCTCATGCGCGGAATGTGGAATTTAAGTTTAATTCTTTTATATTTGCTGAATTTAGAGCGCAGATAGTCAAGCCGCTCATTAATTTCAGCCAGTGAAATCTGCTGCTCCCACTGAAACGGAGTGTGCGGTTTCGGCACAAACGGAGAAATTGCCGCTGTTATCTGCATGAGTTTAACGTGCGGGCCTGCAATATCGCGGACTTTGAGGCAAAGATCCAACATTGCATCAAGGTCTTCGAAGGTTTCTGTGGGCAGTCCGATCATGAAATAAAGTTTGATGCTCTGCCATCCGTTCTCGAAGAGCATTAACGAATGATCGAGTAAACCCTGTTCCGTGATTCCTTTGTTGATGACATCACGTAAACGCTGGCTTCCCGCTTCCGGCGCAAGGGTTGCGCCTGTGCGTCTGATGGTTGCAATGCGTTCCATGATAGGCTGTGAAAGTGAGCCTACACGCAGAGAAGGAAGTGAAATTGAAATTTGTTCGGCTGCGCAGTGGTCGAAACTTTTTGCAAACAAAGTATCAAGAGCAGAGTAGTCGCCAGTACTTAGTGAAAGCAAAGAGGTTTCTTCGTACCCAGTTTCATCTAGCCCCTGCATCATTGTATTGTTTAAAACCTCAGGTGTACGCTCTCTTACCGGACGATAGATAATCCCTGCCTGACAGAATCTGCAACCTCTTGTGCAACCTCTGGCAATTTCAAGAGTCAGTCTGTCGTGAATGGCGTTACCGTATGGAAGAACCTGATCTTTCGGGAAATCAATGGGATTAAGATCGTCTACAATAGCTTTTTCAACCATGAAATCACCGGGGTTTTCCGGATCGAAAAAGGATGGGATATAAATACCGGGGAGTTTGGACAGCGCTGTCAGCTTGTCCGCTCTGGAAAGACCTTTTTCTTTACAGTCCGCAATAGTTTCAAGAACGGATATAATGGATTCTTCACCGTCTCCGATCATCATTACGTCAAGAAAATCAGCCATCGGTTCAGCGTTGAAACAGGCCCCGCCGCCGGCAATGATGAGCGGGCAGTCTTCTGCTCTGTCAGCTGATTTAAGCGGTATTCCTGCGAGATCCAGCATATAAAGTACATTTGTATAGCATAACTCATGCGTAAGACTTACACCGACCGCGTCAATCTCTTTGAGCGGCGTGTCGCTTTCCATGGTGCATAGCAATTCGCCATGTTCGCGCATTATTCCAGCTGTTTCTTCGCATGGCACGTAAGCACGTTCAGCGTAGAACTCAGGAATTTTGTTCACAATTTCATAAAGAATTTTCTGACCGAGATATGACATTCCGATTTCATACAGGTCTGGAAATCCCAAAGCTATATGAGCTTTAACCGTGGTCAGGTCCTTGTGAACGGTGCCCCATTCAGAGCCGAGGTAACGGGTGGGGCGTGTAAGGAGGGGGAGTAGCTTTTTCAAATGTATTGCCTGTAAAAAAAGATTTATGCGCGACGTTGCGTAAAAGGGCGCGTTTAATAAAATACCATAGTATTTATATCGCGGGAAGTTTAAAGCGGGGAGCTTAGTAAAAACTCCCCGTCAGAATTGCTATTTTATAAGTCCGGAAATGTCGGAAAGTTTTCCGCCGAGTCCGCCTGAAGAAAGGGTGATTTTGCTTACTGCTTCAAGATATTTGTTAGAAACATCTTCAGGGCAGTTTTTGTATTCAAACATAATATGTTTGCCGTCAATTTCGCCTTCAATTTCGTTGTCAAAGGGGTATCCGAACGGCAGAATCATCATCTGTACACCGCCCTGCTGTGAAGGAACAGTCTGAAGTACTGCAGGATCATTGATAAGATTTTTTTCAGCATCCCATTTTCCGATAACCATTTCGCCATTAATCAGTTTAAAAAGCTTTACATTGTAAGCCACAGGAACTCTCCTTAAATTTGATTGTCATTATAAAAAAAGGCCGGAAATAAAAAGTTGTTCCGGCTTCTAATATTGCGCATTGCTGTAACTGATAAGAGTTAGTGACTGACATCATCCCTGTCAAGCTAAGGTTGGATGAAAAATGGTAATGAAAAATTTATTTTTAGCCGAAAGCATACATAAAAAAGACCTCCATGTTTTCCATGAAGGTCTTAATAAATAAACTGTAGAATTAACCTATCGGCAGTACTGTACGGTCGTAAACTTCATTTATAACTTCTGCCATAGCAAGATAGAAGGCTGAAGCTCCGCAGATAATGCCTTCATATCCGGCAAGAGTTCCTATTGCTTCATTGCCTGTAAAGTCACGGGCTGCAAGCATAAAAAATAAAATGGTAAGTGACAGGAAGATAAACTGCAAAACTTTGTTGCTTTTAAGTGTGCCTATGAACATGAATAATGTAAAAATTCCCCAAACTACAAGATACCATGCCATAAATCCTGCCGGAGTCGGTTCCGCCCATCCTATTTTAGGTAAAACAATAAGAGCGACTAGGCTGAGCCAGAAAAAACCATAGGAAACAAATGCGGTCATGCCGAATGTATTTCCTTTTTTAAATTCCATTATTCCGGCAATGACCTGCGCTATTCCGCCATAACATATTCCCATAGCAAGAATCATCGCACTGATAGGATAAAACCCCGCATTGTGAATGTTAAGCAAAATGGTTGTCATGCCGAATCCCATGAGCCCCAAAGGTGCCGGATTTGCTAATTTCTGTTCCATTTTAATTCTCCTCTTTTGGTTTCGTATTTTTACAGTTCAAGTGTTGTTGTTAGCCATTCCTTTTCCAGAGGTGTGTACAATCACTTTTTGCTGCAAAAGTCTCCTTATTTATGGAGTAAAGCACAGTAAAAAGACTTATGCATCTCTTTTTCGGTGAACGGGCAGGATAATCTGGAGGATGGCGGGGAGCATATTTTGTATACCATCCATCGTAATATTAAAGCCGTTTACGGGGCCATGGACAGGTTTTATAATGAAAGGGAAAACAGTGGTAGGAATCTTTTATGATAAAGAGGTTGAAACTATTTTGCTTGTCTTAAAAAAGCGGCCCTGAATGTATCAGAGCCGCTTTAAAATGTGTGTTTGCTATTTTATAACCATTTCTTCGTAAGATTGCCGCCATGCTTTGGGATAAACTTCAATTCCCGGTTTCAAGTATCCAACGGCAATGAGCATAGGAATCCAGTAATTGTCAGGTATATTGAAGGCTTTTTTTACTCCGTCATGATCGAAACCATCCATGGGGTGAGTTTGCAGGCCATGTTCAGATGCCGCATACATAAGTGACATGCAGAATAACCCTGCATTTTTATTGGCAAAAGCCTGCGCAGCTTCATCGCTTCTTCCGTATAATCCCTGCGTTACTCCTGCGAACCATTCCTTTTGTTCCAGTTGCATTTTTCCGGAAGCAACAAGGTCTTTGAAGACAGCTTTCAGGGTGCTGCTTTCTTCTTTCCATCCGTCACGGTCAGCCAGAACAATAAGTGTGACTGGAGCTTCGCTCACTTTAGGCTGGTCAAAAGCAAGGGCTTGGAGCTTTGCTTTTTCGGCTTGGTCTCTTAGCACCATAAGCTTCCAAGGTTGGAGGTTATAACTTGAAGGCGCTTTGGCTGCATCTTCGATAACCGCTTTTAAGAGGGATTCTTCTACGTTGCGGTCAGGGTCAAAAAAGTTAACAGCTCTTCTTTTTATTAAAATATCCTTAAAATCCATGATATTATCCTCCCTATGGGTTGTGTTTTATAAATGTTCCGTCCTTATACTCTTTAAATGCCAGATCCAACTCTTCCATGGAGTTCATAACTATAGGACCGCGCCAGAAGATAGGTTCATTTAATGGTTTGCCGGAAATGAGCAGAAAGCGCAAACCTTCTTTGCCGGCGGTTACGGCCAGCTCATCACCTTTATCAAACAGAACAAGTGAGCGGTTTTTAACTTCGGAACCGTTTACGGTTCCCTGCCCATCTATTACATAAATAAAAACGGTGTATTCTCTGTTTGTCGGATGAACAAATTCTAGTCCTGCCGGAACGCGGCAGTCAAGGTATTCAGGATCAATGGCAATATTGCGCGCCGGGCCTTTTATACCGTCAACAGTACCTGCAATAATTTTTATTTTAGTACCGTTTTCTCGTACAATTTCCGGAACTTCATCTTTGCCTATTTCGCGGTAGCAGGGCTCAATCATCTTATGAGACGCAGGAAGATTTGCCCATAACTGAAATCCCAGCATGGAACCGTTTTCATCTCCCTTGGGCATTTCCTGATGAATAATTCCACTTCCGGCAGTCATCCATTGCACACTGCCTGATGAAATTATCCCTTTATTACCGAGACTGTCGCCATGCTCTACATCACCACTGTGAATATAGGTTATGGTTTCTATTCCCCGATGAGGATGCCACGTGAAACCTTTGATGTAATCTTCCGGATTATGCGAACGGAAATCATCCAGCATCAGAAATGGATCAAAAAGAGATGCTTCAAAATATCCGAAAGCACGATGCAGCTTTACACCTGCCCCTTCAGTAACAGGTTCCCCTTTAAAAATTTGACCTATCTCACGTCTCACTGGGTACTCCTTATTTGTAAAAGTTCTATACCTATATAGTAGCAGTTAGAATAAGCTTTGCAAGTGTGAACATGATAATTTTGCATGATAATTACGCCGGGCATAAAAAAGCCGGGGTTCATATTACTTTTGCTGCCACCTTCCAATATGCAAAAGCCTTACGAACTCCCGGCCTGATCCGGAATATTTAAGATTTATTTAGAATTCATAATTTCATGGTAACCTTCGATAAGAGCTGTGACTACTGACGGATCAGCCAGTGTTGAAGTGTCACCGAGATTTGCAGTGTCACCTTCAACAATCTTACGAAGAATTCTGCGCATGATTTTACCGCTTCTGGTTTTAGGCAGTGACGGTGAGAACTGAATCACTTCCGGTGCGGCCAGAGGTCCGATTTCTTTGCGGACATGATTGCGCAGTTCCTTGGTGATATCTTCGCCTTCATCGAATTCAGCCTTGAGAGTCACGTAAGCATAAATAGATTGCCCTTTAATTTCATGCGGCATTCCGACAACTGCTGCTTCTGAAACAGCTGGATGTGAAACCAGAGCCGATTCGATTTCGGCTGTTCCGAGCCTGTGACCTGATACATTGATAACGTCATCAACGCGACCCATGATCCAGAAATAGCCGTCTTCGTCTCTGCGTGCTCCGTCACCGGATTCATATACGCCGGGGAATCCCTGGAAGTATTGTTGCTTGAATCTTTCCTGATTGCCCCAGACACCCCGAAGCATTCCGGGCCACGGTTTTCTGATAACAAGGAATCCGCCTTCATTCGGTCCGACTTCATTGCCGTGTCTGTCCACAATCGCGGCATCAATACCGGGCAGCGGTAGTGTTGCGGACCCCGGTTTGAGTGGTGTGGCGTATGGCAGCGGAGAGAGAACATGCCCACCTGTTTCGGTCTGCCACCATGTGTCTACGATAGGGAGTTTTCCCCCGCCTATCTGGTTATGATACCACATCCATGCCTCAGGATTGATCGGTTCGCCGACTGTTCCCAGAATGCGCAGGCTGGAGAGATCATATTTTTCAGTCCATTGATCGCCTTCACGCATCAGTGCGCGAATGGCCGTAGGTGCTGTGTAGAAAATATTAACTCTGAATTTTTCACAGATCTGCCAGAATCTTGCCGGGTCAGGGTAGGTGGGTACAGATTCAAACATTACACTGGTCGCTCCGAGAGCGAGCGGGCCGTATACAATATATGAATGTCCGGTTACCCAGCCGATATCCGCTGTACACCAATGAACATCGTCGTCTTTAAGGTCGAAGACCCACTGGCAGGTGTGTGCTGCGTAAGTCATGTAACCGCCGGTTGTGTGGAAAACACCTTTCGGTTTTCCGGTACTGCCGGAAGTGTAGAGGATAAAGAGAGGATCTTCCGAATCCATCAGCTCATAAGGACAGTTGTCGGTTATATCCGGGTCGGACATAAGATCTGCCCACAGGTGATCTCTCCCTTCAACCATGTTAACTTCATTGCCTGCTCTCGGGACAACAACACATTGTTCAACCGTGGGGCATTCTTTAAGAGCTTCATCTGAATTAGGTTTCAAAGGAATGACTCTGCCGCCTCTTAGAACTCCGTCACCTGTGATGTGAACTTTTACGCCGCAGTCATTGATGCGGTCACGAAGGCTGTTGGAGCTGAAGCCTGCAAAAATGATTGTGTGAGGAGCTCCAATTCTGGTACAGGCCAGCATGGCAATGGCCAGTTCCGGAATCATGGGCAGATAGATTGAAACACGATCACCTTTTTCAACGCCAAGCTTTTTAAGCACATTTGCAAACCGGCAAACTTCACGATGAAGCATATCGTATGTGTAAACTTTTACCTCATTGTCCTGCTCACCCTGCCAGATAAGGGCTGCTTTGTTACGGCGTCCATTTTCCAGATGACGGTCAAGGCAGTTTGCAGAGGCATTGAGCTTTCCGCCTTCAAACCATTTGATTTCAGGTTTGTCGAAATCATATTCAAGGACAGTGTCCCATTTACGGTCCCATGTGAGGAGTTCCTCTGCGCGTTCAGCCCAGAATCCATCCATATCGTTGATGGAACGATCATAAATGGCTTTATATTCTTCAAGGCTTTTTACACATGCAGTCGGGTTGGTCGGAGGGTTAAAAATTCTGTGTTCAGTGGAAAGGCTTTCAATTTTATTTTCTTCATTCATGTCCCGGACCTCCTGAGAGTTTTTGCAGATGCCTGTTTATGTAAAGAAGTTGTATTCGGTCAGCCGCCTGTATAACAGTTCTTTTGACCAGATGAGTTAGTTATATACGTTTTTCCAAGGTGATGCACACGCTTTTCGATAAACGGCATTATTAAAATCAGGGGTTGAATGGAGTACCGTTTGGCGGAGTGAAAGGCCCGTTCACCTAAACAAGATGCCGTTAATGGAGACTTGTAACCCTTGCCCGAGTCTGTAGACTGGTGTTATCAGAGTATAATAGTCTAAAAAAGATGAAAAAAGGAAGTTTTACCCGATGAAAGCTCTTGTCATAAATCTTACGCGTTTCGGAGATTTACTCCAAACTCAACCTGTGGTTTCCGGCCTTGTGCAAAACGGATATGAGACCAGCATCATGTGTCTTGAAAATTTTGCCGGAACAACGGATCTTATGCGGGATGTTTCTTTAACTTTTGCCTTGCCGGGAGCTTCTGTTCTTGCCGCTCTTGACCGTGACTGGCGGGAATCCTTAAAGCTTTTTGAAATATTTTGCGCTGAAGTGCTGGAGCAGATTGATCCTGATCTAATAGTGAACTTAACCCCGTCACTTCCTGCACGTCTGCTGGCAATGCGGTTTAGCCGAATGGAGGGAAAGGTGCGGGAACTGCGCGGTTTTGCCGTGGACAGTTTCGGTTTTAACGCTGATACCACTCCGTGGGCAGGATTTCTTCAAGTCGCTTCGGCTAACAGAGGGGCCAGTCCCTTTAACGTTGTTGATCTTTTCAGCAGGGTAGCCGGACTCGGGAATACAGTTCCTTTTAAACTTGCTGATCCTTCACCTGAAATGAAGGTGGCATCTGACATACTTTTTGCTGAAACTATAGACGGAGCAGAAGGATACGTAGGCTTTCAACCAGGAGCAAGTGAAGAACGCAGACGCTGGCCAGTTAAATATTTCAGAGAACTTGGCGAACGGTTATGGAAAGAACTGCGGAAGGTTCCTGTGCTTCTAGGAACCAAAGGAGAACGACATCTCGGAGACAGAATTCTTGAAGGAGCTTCTTTTCCGTCCGTAAATTTGATGGGTAAAACCGGCCTCCCTGAACTTGCTGCAGTGCTTGGCAAGCTTGATGTGCTTGTGACAAACGATACCGGAACAATGCATCTTGCCGCCGGAGCTGGAACACCTGTTGCTGCGATTTTTCTGGCTACAGCTCAGCCTTGGGATACAGGACCGGCGGCAGTCAACTCGCTTTGTCTGGAACCCGATGTTGATTGTCATCCCTGCCCGTTTGGAGTCCCCTGTCCACATGATAATATGTGCCGGTATGAGGTTAGCGCAGATGCCGTTTTTGAGGCGGTCTCTAAGTTCATTACTAAAGGAGTATGGGAAGCTTCAACCTTGAAGGGAGCCCGTTTATATCTCACCGGACGGGATGAACTTGGTTTTATGTCCCTGACGTCGCGTTCAGACCACAATGATACTGACCGCTATAAATGGATAATGCTTCAACGTGAACTATATCGTCGTTTTCTTGACGATGAAGATATTTCTGCACTGACACTGCATGGCGAACCTCCTTCACTTGAATTTCGTTTAAGACTTGTAAGGCCGCTTTCAGAAGCACGGGATATTCTCTTTCTGCTGAGTAAACAAGCGCAGCTTTTGCAAGACAATCCTATGGAAAATCTTAAGGTTAAATTTTTGGCTAACTTTCAAAAAATACAGGATATTTTGTCTTCATGCCCTGAGCTTACAGTCCTTTCTTCTCTTTGGTATTTTGAGTCCAGAGCGAATGATACAATGGATGGACTTGCGCTTCTTTTAAGTCGTTACATGGGGCTTGTCTCTGCGCTTTATGTCTCTTTTGAATAAAATTGGCACAACTCTTGTATAATCTCCTGTGTACCGGACCAACCGGAAATAATTACGTACCTAATTTTAGAAGGAGATTAATCATGATCGTCATCGATGGGCAGAAAAAGGACTTGGATGTTAGAAGTTTTGAAAATCTTGAGCAAGTTTTTGACAGTGTATTGGAACAGGGTTTTCTTGCTGACCGCATTGTAACTGATGTTTTTGTAAATGATGAACCATTCAGCGAAATTTACCCCAACCAATCCGAGGATATTGAAACTACCGAAATTGAAAGCCTTGAAATCAAGAGTGCTTCAACCGTTGAAATTGCAAGCAGCATTACCATTGAACTGTATAAAGTCGTTAACATTATGGCTGGCGGCGGTAAGCAGGTAGCAGAACTTTTCAGGCAGGCAGATGATGCAGAAGCTCTTGAATTATATCAGGATCTACTTGATGTAACCAGAGATTTTCTCAATATGCTGGGCAGCCTCAGAGATAACTTTTCTCTTAAAGACAGCAATGGCTTCGGTGTTGTACTGGAAGAATTTTCCAGTCTTTTCACTGAAATGACTGAAGTACTTGAAAACGAAGACTGGATTTTACTTGCAGACCTACTTGAATATGAATTTCTGCCTTCAGTTGAAAAGTGGAAGAACGTTATTTCCGCAATTCGTGAAGATATCAGAGAGGCTGCAAAGAGGTAATTATTATGGCTGACACACTACATCTTTTGGATCAGGCTTTGGATCTCGGCCATAAGGAACTCAAGCTCCTGCTGGCCGGAGACGTTGATGAAGCTTTTGAGGCTGCTGAAAAAAGAGGTCTTTACACCAGTCAGGCCCTTGAAACTAAAGCAAGCGTAAGTCTTAATGATGTACTCAGCAGGATCGAAAAGCTCAAGTCTCTTCAGGGACAGCTGACTACAGAAGCGAAGAAGCTGCATGCTTCACTTAAAGCTGATTTGGGCCGGACCAAGAAAGAAAATGTCAGGTTTAAGGGGTATCTCGGCGCTGCTAAGGGGACTCCTCGCATGACAAATATGTTTATCAATAAGGTTGGATAACTTCGCAAACAGGTTTTTAGTCTAATCTTTATGCGGTAGATGACGGTACGACATGATTAGCCCCGGCAGGAATTATATTCCGGTCGGGGTTTATCGTCTGGTGTAATGAATTAAATTTTAACCCAATCAATAAATTGTTCATTTTCATCCCGTATGGTTCCACTCATGGTGAAACCCACACCAAGTCTGCATGATGCTCTGTTGATATTTTCAACCGTGCGTATTTTACCTGCATACCAATAAGGTTTGAATATTTTTTGTCGAAAATTGAACATAAAAATATTGATAAGCACATCCGTATCCGTATCAAATTTATTTTCGCTTAAGATGAGAGGCGTGCTGATTGCTAGCCCACCGTTCGAAATATTAATAACTTCATTGTCTTCATGACCGCCGGATCTTGGGTCATACGAATTAACAGCCAGATCAGGAATGGAATCCGCAAACGAAGCATCATCTGTATCCGGCTTTCCTAGCCATATTTTAACCCGTATGAATTGTTGATCGATAACTTTTTTGCGCTTATGACGGCGGCGGATAACTGCTGAAAAAGCTTGTGGAAGAGTTGTGCTTAATCTGCTGCATCCTTCTTTTTTACATTGAAGAGTCGCTATTGTTACTTTGAAGCTGTTAACTGTTCCTGTTGCTGTTTTCTCCGGTGGGAACATCAGCAGTATCCGGCCGGATTCCTGTTGCTCCGACAGACCCATATCGTAAACTATTTCTAAGCTTAATCTGTCCTCTTTTATGTCCGTAATAACAGCTCTTGCCAGAACATTTTCATGCGCATCAGGAAGAGCAATGTCCAAGATTACGCCGTTATCTTTGAAACTTGATATCAACTTTTCTTTGCCGGAAGTTTCGCTGCTTTGTTTTTTTGAAGAAGGTCGGATTATGAGATAAGCAACAAGCGAAGCAAGTAAAGCTAAGGCTCCGGCAGCTGCAAGTATGATGGGTATAGACTCCGGAGGCATGGTCTTAAAAATTTTCATAACCGGGGCTACGATCACTGTATTTATTTTGTCTAACAAGAGCTGAAGGTTTAATTTATCCATTATTGATATCCTGTTGTGAATATATGAGTACGCTAAAATTTATACTTATTATGTATCTATGTAGTTGCCGGACCGTTAAATTGTCAATGTCGGTTTGCTCTGGACTATAATGGTCATTACGGCTATTCACCTCCAGAATAAATGGTTATTGTAACGTATGTGATAACATTGCTTAATAAAAGGTTTGTGAAATGCTCGAAAGGACTTTTTGTCATCTTAAAGGAATCGGAGCCGCGTCCGAAGCAAAAATTTGGGAATCCGGAGTAAGTCATTGGAAGGATATTCTTGCCGGAATTGAAATACCTTTTTCCTCTGCTAAGGTGAACGAGCTTGAGAAGGGGTGCAGTGAATCTCTGGACAGACTTGAAAAATGTGATCCCGTCTGGTTTGCGGAAAGGCTTCCTGCCTCGGATCAATGGCGTCTTTTTCCTCATTTTAGAAAGAACATTGCATATATAGATATAGAAACCACCGGAACAGATTCTCATAGCTGTGATATTACAACTATCGCGTTATGGAACGGGCATGACGTTAAAACTTACGTTCAAGGGCGCAATCTTTATGATTTTGAAGATGAGATTGCCAAGTATTCGATGATAGTAAGTTTTAATGGAAAATGTTTTGATGTCCCGTTTATTGAAAAGTACTTCGGTATAAAGGTTAAAGCAGCCCATATTGATTTGCGATTTGTCTTCCGGTCGCTAGGGATTACCGGTGGTCTTAAGGGGATTGAACATTATTTCGGTATGGATCGCGGAGATGCGGAAGGGCTCGATGGGTATTTTGCAGTTCTTTTATGGAATGAATATGAAATGTCCGGTAATGATAAAGCTCTCGAAACTTTGCTTGCGTACAATGTTCTGGACAGCGTCAACCTCGAAAATTTAATGATTCGCGGGTATAATCTGCATATTGAAAGATTTCCGCAGCATGATCTTAAGCCGCTTCCTGAAGTTTTGGAACCGCTGAATCCTTTCAAGGCACATCTTGATGTGGTGGATTCCATAAGACGCAGATATCCCTCAGGAGGGGCTTTCAGGAGTTTTTAAAAATAAGGCGAAATCTTTTCTCACAAGAAGAGCTGCTGTCAGGGTGAATTTATTTCCCATTAAGGTCGTTTTCAATTTTGAAGACGACCTTTTTTTATGAGAGTCTAAAATAAATTTAGACAAACAACATACCAAAATATAATGATAAATATATAAAATTTCGCTTTATGTAAATATCATAAAAGATTGGGTACGGTCTATGCAATGTGCGAAGAGGAAAGGCAAAGCCTGCCTGATTAACATATTGATGGTTGCAAGGGGAGATAGATATGCATGAACATATCGCCGCGGAAGTAGAGAAGGCTGGTCATCAGAATAAATTTATTCAGGATATGGTCATCGATCCGTCATTTTATGCTGAAAGATCATTGCTGAAAGATGTAAGCATGATGAGTGATCCTTCTGTTGTTGTAACCGATCCCATGGTTATGGGAATGGTTCTCAAATTTTTTTATTGTTATGTTCATAAGGGCAGTTTTGATGAAGTTGTTCCGCTGGAAGAAGTAAGCTCTCTTTGCGAGATGTTCAGCCGGCATCGCAGTCTTAACGAACCTGATGATGACATTGAACTTATGAATTATCTGCGTCAGTGGTCATTTTCTCTCCGAATGCTCGCTGATATTCCAAAAACAAGTCATATTATACGTTCTATTATCACCCATAAAATTTCTCCGAATTTAATTGATTCAAATGAATATGTCGGGCTTGATATCGGGACCGGAACAGGAATTTTACTCCTTGCACAGCATATCCATGCCCGCAGACTGGGGTTTGAAAATATTAATCTTTTCGGGATAGAATATGATAAAATGGTCGGATTGCAGAGTTATAAAATTTTTAAAGAGCTGGGTATTGCCGAGATTATTCTTGCTGATGCCCGGGACAGTCGAAATTATGAATTTTTGAAGGACAAACAGATTACATTTGTCTCAAATGAAAACGTTGCCGCAATGCATCAACCCTTGCGTCGTGAACATTTAGTAGCAATTTGCAGCACTCTCTTTAGAACTGTAGGTGAAAATATCAAAGATGCCGGATTTTTTCCGGAAGGATTGATAGCCTTTTGTTCTGAAATGAATGTTTCTGTGCTGCTTGCAAAAAACACGGCTTTTCTGGGGCCTAAAGAATACCATGATATGCAGCTTCTGCCGCAGGGTATTATAATAGAAGGAAGTATTGTTCCTCTTCATCAGCTTGGCGAGGAACTGCTGCCGTATATGGCGGAATGGGCACGCGAACGTCTGTCACGCAGGTGGTAAAAAATATCTGTTTCAGTTGTCAAAGTAACTTGCCTTAAATATTAATATTTACAAATTTTTGAATCTCCTCCTGCATATTTTATGGTATGTCGGAGGAGATTCTTTATATTTATAGCACTCCCATTTAGCTTTACAGTGTGCAATAAATATATGATAGTCCGCGCGCTCGCGTGACTGAGCGTATAGCTGTTTGACACCGTGAAGGGCGCGCTGTAACTTTAATAAGATAACGGAGAAATACTTGAATTTTGAATCGTTTTGCTTTGACTCCCGCATAGCTTCAGGCATTCGTGCGACCGGTTACAGCTCTCCGACCTCTGTTCAGGTAAAAGCTATTCCCGCAATTTTGGAAGGCTATGATGTACTCGGGTTAACTCAGTCCGGAACCGGAAAAACCTCTGCTTTTGTGCTGCCTGTTCTCCAGCGTTTAATCAATTCCGAAGCCCATACACGCGGTCCTGTGCGTGTTTTGGTGCTTGCTCCAGGCTCTGCACAGGTTATAAAAATTCATGAAAAGTTTATTTCACTCGGCAAGCAGACCGGAATACGCTGCGGCGCAGTTTTCAGCGCCGATGATTCTGAATTAGTAAAGCAGACCAAACTGAAAGATCTTTTCCATGTGACCGTGCTTGTAGCCGGTCCTGACAGACTCATGGAACTGATTAACCGGGCCGAAGTTGATTTGTCGCAGGTTGATACCATTGTTCTTGACGATGTTGACTGCCTGCTTGAGCAGGGTTTTTCTTTCGAGATCAAGTCTATTCTCACTAAGCTTTCAAAGAATCGTCAGAATTTAATGTTTTCCGCAACACTGCCTTCAGGCGTGAGCAGCCTTTCTGCAGCGGTCCTAAAAGATCCGAAAATATTTCAAATAGCCAACACTGCGCCTGTTGAAACTGTAAAGCATATCTGCTGTCCTGTTCCCGTGCATCTTAAGCAGGAATTTTTAAAAGCCTTACTTGAAGATATTGAATTTGAAAGTGTTCTTGTTTTCGTCAGAACAAGACGCTGGGCTGACCGGCTTGGAGCAAGGCTTATAAAAGCAGGGTTGAATGCGGTCTCGCTTCACGGTGATTTGTCTCAAAGTAAGCGGAAGATTGTTTTAGACGGATTTAAATCCGGAGAATTTAAAATTATGGTCGCAACCGATCTCGCTGCCTGCAGTATCGAATGCTCATCCATTACGCATGTCATTAATTATGATATGCCGGATACTACTGAAATATATGAACATCGTATAGAAAAGGCTGATATTGACGGCAAAAAAGGTGTGATCTTTCTTTTCGCGGCAGATGAAGACATTAAGCAGGTTGAAGAGATCGATAAATTAATCGGCGGGCATCTTTCCTTACATCATCTTGAAAATTTTGATTATAAAATGGCTAAGCCTGAGCCTGTTCTACCTGAACCTGTTTTGAAGAAAGATCACGGCAAATCCTATCGCTTTAAGAAAGGCGTTAAAATCCAGAGTCACGGTGCTAAGGGGCGGGTTTAACACTAAAAAGTAAACTTGTTTAATATCTTGGGCCTCCATGATATATGATTGAAATGGATCGGATATAAATATGAAAAAATTTTGGATTACCACCCTTGGTTGCAAGATCAACCAATATGAAAGCGAATCAATTCGTCAGCGTTGGGAACAGATGGGTTTTGAGCTGGCTTTAAACGATGCGCAGGCTCACGAGGTCGTGATTAATTCGTGCGCTGTAACTGCTTCGGCCTTGAGTGATTTGCGACAGTTGGTTCGTAGAATAAATCGCCGTAATCCTGAAGCTGATATTATAATTACAGGATGCGCCGCGCAGGTTTTTGCCGAAGATTTAAAAAAACTTCCCGGTGTAAGTGAAGTTATTCCCCAAGATCGTAAAGCGGATATTTTAAGGCTCGGCGATAGGGATAAAGCTGAGATTAACGGCGAAGTTTCAGGCAGTACAACAATTTTTCAGCCGTTTGAGATTAAAGATTACCAACGGGCAAGAGCTGTTGTTAAAGTTCAGGACGGCTGTTCGCACCGCTGTACCTATTGCATAGTTCCAATTACCCGCGGCCCCAGCGTCAGCAGGAAAATGGAAGATATCATAAGTGAGATTCAAAGACTTCTGGATGCCGGATTCAGAGAAATGGTGATCAGCGGTATCAACCTCAGTCATTATGGACGGGAATTCAAGGATCACCTTGATTTCTGGGATCTCATGGAAAGGATTGAAAAAGAGTTCGGCGCAGAGTGGGGCACAAAAGCCAGACTGCGAATCAGCTCACTGGAACCGGGACAGCTTAAAGATCGTGCCCTTGAAATTTTTTCCTCTTCTAAATTGATATGCCCGCAGCTGCATTTGTCTTTGCAGAGCGGAGATGATTCTGTTTTAAAAAGGATGGGAAGAGGACATTACAAAGCTGAAGATGCGCTTCTCTTTACCGAAGAACTTAGCAAAATATGGCCTGTTTTCGGTCTTGGAGCTGATATTTTAACTTGTTTCCCGGGGGAAACTGAGGATGAGTTCAATAATACTCTTGAATTCTGCCGAAAGCTTCCTTTAACGTACGCGCATGTTTTTCCGTATTCAATCAGACCGGGAACAGCTGCGGCAAAGATGAAAGGGCAGCTTTCAAGCTCTGTTAAAAAAGAACGCGGGGCAAAACTTCGCGCACTTGTCGAAGAGAAAAAAAGTAAATTTTTACACAAAATTTCCAAGTTTGATTCATTGAATGTTCTTTTTCAGGATAAGGATAAAGGAATTTGTGAGTTTTATTCTACATGCGAATTGGAAAATAGTTTTGAAGGAATAGTTCCGCGTGAACTAGTGAAAGTGGTTCCTGTAAAAGTTTTGGAAGATAAGTTGCTGGTTCGGCTTTTAGAACCTTAATGTTATAGTGAATTTGTTCTTATAAAATTGATGCGCAGCCCGTACGTATACTGCTTGAATGATATTTAAACGAAGGAGGCACAAATGCCTGTTAGCATGACTGGATTCGGACGTTTTGAGACTACTGAAGATAAATGGAGCCATTGCTGGGAAATACGCAGTGTAAATTCACGTTACCTTGATCTGAAATGGAGACTTCCCGGTTTTCTGCGCGGCTATGAAGCCCGCTGGGAAAAACTTGTCAGAAAATACGGTTCCCGCGGTAGAGTTGATATTTCTTTAAACCTTGAAGTTTTCAGCGCAGAACTTATGGGAATAGGTTTGAATAAACTTCAGGCTGAAGCTATGATCAATCAGGTTCGTGAAATGGCCGAAGCTGACGGAGTTGCTTTCACTCCTGATTATAATAAACTTTTCGGACTTTCTTCTTTGTGGAGAGATGCTTTGAGTGAGCCTGATCCAAAGCTTGCAGCAAGCATTACTGCCGGACTTGAAGGCGCCCTTGCCAACTGGCGGGAATCAAGAGAAGCTGAGGGAGCGGATCTTGTTAAAGATCTTGAAGAACGTTTTACTCTGCTCAAAGAATACGGTGAAAGCGTAAAAATTAAAGTTCCTGAAATACTTGAAGCAAGACGTGCCGCTCTTATTGAAAGAGTGGCCAGCATGATGGAAACTTTAGGAGCTGAATATTCAGAAGACAGAATGATTCAGGAAGTTGCTATTCTTACTGATAAGCTTGATGTATCAGAAGAAGCAACCCGTCTCGATGCTCATCTTGACCGCATCTTTGAAGTCTTACGCAGTGACAATGATGCGGGTAAGAGGCTTGATTTTCTGCTACAGGAAACATTCAGAGAAATTAACACCTGCGGTAACAAGTGTCAGGATGCAGAAGTCAGCCGTGTTGTTGTTGAATTTAAGGCTGAGCTTGAAAAATGCCGTGAGCAGGTTCAAAACATCGAATAATTATATCTGAAATGCAAAAGCAGACATTACTCAATATTGGTTTTGGTAATTACGTGGTTTCCAGCCGCGTAATTACCATTGTTAATCCTTCATCTTCTCCGATGCGTAGGCTTCGTGAAGATGCAAGGCAGGAAGGCCGTCTTGTCGATGCAACGCAGGGACGTAAAACTAGATCTATTATAGTTATGGATTCCAACCATGTAATCCTTTCAGCTATACAGGCGGAAACCATCGGACATCGTTATACATCTGGAGAAGCTGATAGTGAGTGATAATCCTTTCCCCCCACGAAAAGGACAGGTTCTGGTGCTTTGCGCGCCATCAGGCACTGGTAAAAGCACGCTTGTGAAGAGTCTTCGCAGTGATTTTCAGGAAGTCGGATTTTCTATCTCCTGCACCACGCGTGAACCCAGACCGGGCGAGGCGCATGGTAGAGAATATTATTTTTTATCTGTTGAAGAATTTATGGCAAAACGCGATGGCGGAGAATTTGCTGAATGGGCCGAAGTTCATGGTAATTTCTATGGAACTCCGAAAAGACCTGTTGAGAAAATGTTGTTTAAAGGAATGGATATTCTTTTTGACATTGATTTTCAGGGAGCCATGCAGCTCATGGAAACAATGCCGGATGCGATATTTGTCTTTTTGATGCCTCCGTCTTATGCTGAACTTAAAGCTCGTCTTGAAGGTCGGAATACCGATTCTGCAGAGGTTATCGGGCGCAGACTCAGAAATGCCATGAGTGAAATGGCCTCAGCTCCTCAATTTCAGTTCTGGATCGTCAATGATGATCTTGAAAAGGCTTATTTTGAGTTGAGATCAATTTATCTTGCCGGAAAAAACCGTCCCTGTACAAATCCGGGACTTCTAGAAAGTATATTAAGCACCTGGGAGTAGTATGTCTGAATTGGTAGTCGCCTTAGATTTTAAAGATGCAAAATCTGCCATAGCCATGGCCGAAAAAGTCCGCGGAGTTGCTCCATGGGTAAAAGTAGGTCTTGAACTTTTTTGTGCAGAAGGGCCTCATATCGTGACCACGTTTAAGGAAATGGGGTTTAAAGTTTTTATCGATCTTAAATTTTTTGATATCCCCAATACCGTAAAAGGTGCTGTTCGTTCAGCGACTCTTGCCGGAGCCGACATGCTCAGTCTGCATGCTATGGGCGGAGAGCGCATGGCCATTGCCGCACGTGAAGGCAGGGCTGAAGCTGCTGTCGGCGGCGAAGGGCCATTGCTTATGGCCATTACAGTGCTTACAAGTATGAGTGAAGAAGATCTGCCTTTTGCCGTTCCTAACGGAATCGGCGAAGTTGTGCTTGATTTAGCACTTGCTTCTTCGCAGGCTGGTCTTGACGGAGTTGTCTGTTCCGGACTTGAAGTTGAGTCTGTCAAAGAGAAGTGCGGAAGCGATTTCTTATGCTTGACCCCGGGAATCAGACCTGCGTCCGTCTCAGATGACCAGCGCAGAGTTGTTACCCCGGCTCAAGCAGTAAGTAGAGGGTCAAACTTTTTAGTTGTGGGCAGACCTATTACCGGCGCAGATAATCCGGCCGAAGCTGCTCGCAGAATTGTTGCTGAAATGAACTCTTAGTTGGAGGTTGGACGGTAAAATGTCTACCGGACATAAAAATGAAATTACTGGTGTTTTTTCTACTATGACTAGATCAAAAGTCGGAATAGGGACTACGACCAAAAAAATCATGCAAAAGACCTACTTGTTTGTAAAGGAACTTGCAGGGGATGTCTTTGAGGTTCAGCCTTTAAACAGTAATGATGTTCCTTCGGGGATTAAACATACTGTGAGTAAAGCTGAATTTTGGGATAATTTTGAACCTGAGCCTGAATATTACGCTGATGTTGTTCTGCCTAAAATTATGGAACTTGAAGCCACAATCAAGCGTGGTGAGCACCACCGTGACCTTTCTGAAAATTACAGCGCGGAGTATGAATTCAATTCTGCTGTAAAAATTGATAAGTATAATATCAGGGCAAATTTTGGTTTGGGACTGACATATCTTGACCGCGGTGAAACTGAAAGAGCTGGAGCTCTTTTTAATCGTCTGATTAATCTTGAGGCGATATATGAACCGGAGCATAAACATTTATTCAATGAATTCGGGATGGGCCTTCGCAAAAACGGCATGCTTGACCAGGCTTTGAAGTATTATCGCAAAGCTGAAAGTCTCTGCAAAAAAGATGATAATTTATGCCTCAATATTGCTCGTGCCTATTTTGAAAAATCAGATATTGACGGCTGCCTGAAATACCTTAACAAAAGTCTTAAGATTAATCCTAACCATGAAGAAGCCGGTCTTTTTTTAAAGTATATGCAGGATATCGTCTACGGAAAGGACAAAGTCGTTCAATCTGAAAACGTTGTTAATCCTATTACAAAAAAGAAAAAAAGCATAAAAGGTCCAATCCCAGATTTGACGATTAGTTTTTAACCGCAATAAACAGCCGCACCTTAAAGACTTACCTCACAAAGAATAACGGAGTTTGATTTGCCATCCATCTGGAAGCTGAGAAGTGAAGAGGAATTGCCTTCGTCATTAACATCATTGGCGGCGGAGTTAGGTATTACTGAACTTTTAGCTGAAATATTATGGAACAGAGGCTTTCATACTCGCAGCGAGATGGATTTTTTTCTGTCTCCGGGGCTTAGAAACTTATGTAAACCTACAGAAGTACCCGGTATTGAAGAAGCCGCGAATGTACTGGTCAAGGGGCTTACTGATGGTAAAAAGTTTGCGGTGTGGGGCGACTATGATGTTGACGGCATAACCTCCACAGCTCTCGTAATATCTTTTCTTGAATCTCGCGGTTTTGAATGTGCTTATCATCTACCGAATCGAATTGAAGAAGGATACGGGCTTAATATTCCTCAGCTTAAAAAGCTTAGTGATGAAGGGGTCGAGCTTCTGCTTACTGTCGACTGCGGCATAAGTAATAATGTGGAAATAGCTGCTGCAAATGAAATGGGAATGACTGTTGTTGTTTCTGATCATCATTTGCCGAGTGAAGTGTTACCTCCGGCTGCCGCTGTCTGCAATCCGCGTATCACTTCTATGAACGGTAAATCCTATGACTGTTCTTGTGCCACTTTGGCAGGGGTCGGCGTGGCCTTTATGCTTATGGCGCAGATGAACAGACTTCTTCCGGGTGAACCTGCCGATCTCAGGGAGTATCTTGATTTTGTAGCCCTTGGAACCATTGCCGATGTCGTGGAACTGCAAGGGCACAACCGTATTTTGGTTAAAAACGGATTACTTCTTTTGAAAGAGGCAAAACGGCCCGGACTGGCAGCTCTCAAAGTTGTCAGCGGGTATGATATGTTTGCCGCAATCGGAGCCGGACAAGTCGGTTTCGGACTTGCTCCGCGCATAAATGCATCCGGCAGGATGGGTGACCCCGGTAAGGCTCTTAAGCTTTTGCTTGCAGTTGATATGGAAACAGCCCGTCCTATTGCAAAAGAACTTGATGCGTTAAATTCTGAGCGTCGTGCAGAAGAAGACAAGATCCTTAAAGAAGCTCTGGCTCAGGCTGAGACTCAATCAAAGCCGCCGCATAATCGCGCCGGTCTGGTATTATTTTCAAAGGATTGGCATCCGGGAATTATCGGAATTGTAGCATCGCGAGTTGTGGAGAAGTATTACCGCCCGACTGTAATGCTGTGTGAGGATGATGGAGTTATCAAAGGTTCCGCCCGTTCTATCCGTGAATTTCATATGCACGAAGCTCTGACCGGGATGTCTGAATTATTTACTAATTTCGGTGGGCATAAGCTTGCGGCAGGCATGTCTTTTCCGGCAGCAAATTTTAAATCATTTAATGAAAAATTTGATAAAGCGGTTGTAGATGTTGTCGGGACTGAGCCGCTTAAGCCTACGCTGAAAGTAGATAAGGAATTACCTCTGGAAAATATAGATTATGTTCTGCTCAAAGAGCTTGAACTTATGCAACCTTTCGGTATGGGAAATCCCGAGCCTGTTTTTACAACTCCCCCGGTAGAAGTTTTAGAACGCAGGCCAATGGGTAAAGAACACGTAAAACTTACCATAGCTGATTTAGACAGAACCCGCAGAATGCCTGCGAAAGCATGGCGTTTGGCTGAAAAGCTGGGGTCTGAGTTAATCGGCAAGAAAATGCGCTTCGCATTCTCTCCTAAAATAGACAAATTTAACGGTATCCCAACTATTGAACTTACTATTCGTGATTTTACGAGGAAGCTTAAATAGGTTTCACTCACTTAATATTTCTCAAGCTAACAAAAGAACCCCGCTCGGCATTAAGCTATAGCGGGGTTCTTTTTGTTTAATACATCGTGCTATTTTCCTATTTTCTAATTCTATGGAAAATCTTGTTTGCTATCCGCTTATATAATATCCAAAAATATTAGGAAATTAAGCTAATTTAATCTTAAGAAATATTAAGTATTGTCGATATAATAACTGTGAGTTTAGTGAAAGTATCATTTTAAACGGTTAGAATTTTATAACTCATTCGCTTTAAGAGCTTTATTTACCCCGTTCGGAGGATTCTCTCTTTTTCTACCACAAGTCAGTATGGTTTAGGAGATCTGACATGACTAATGCAATTGGCGTAGATGGACAGGCTGTTACAGAGCAAATGGGAGTTGATCAGTCTTTGACTGCAAAGCAGTTAGCTGCAGAGCAGGCACAAAAATCAAAGAATATAGAGCCCGTAGAAAATGAAGCTTCCGGTGATTCCTCAAATGGAATTAATCTTAATTTTTCTGAAGAGGCTCGGTCATTGGCTAATACGCAGTCTGCTATGAGTGAAGCAGCAAAGGATACCGAAGGGGTTGTCGCTGTTGAGCCGGTGCGTGTCGCTATTCCCAAAAACGCTACTTACGAAGTGCTCGGCACTGCTACCACTAAAATGGGTAGAACAGTTAGCTTTGAGCGGGTAAGTCAGACAATTGAGCCTAAGCTTGAAGGTCAAAAAGCATATACTAAAGAGTTGGGCTACATGGCTCGTGTTACCGGGATGGAAGGTGAAGAAGAGCAGCGGTATTTTGTCAGTAGCAGCATGTTTTTCTCTGAAGGAGCTGACGGAAAATTAAATGTCGCTAAGTATGCCAAGGGTATGGAAACAGATGGCGACGATATCATTATTGCAGGAGCCGAGGCTACCGAGATAAACGGCGGAGCCGGTAATGATACTATTTTTGATGCCGGAAGCAGTGCCGTTATAGATTCTGGAGATGGGGATGACACGGTTGTTTTAGGCAAAGATACGGATGTAACAGTTCGTACCGGCGCAGGGAATGATATTGTTCAGACTGATGGAACATTGCGTGGCACCATTGATACAGGTGACGGCGATGATACTGTTAGTGCAAAAGATATTCGCGCCAATGTTAATACCGGCGATGGCAATGACTCTATCAATGCAGATCGTATTGATTATCGTAAAGGGGCCTACATCCTCGATACAGGAGCTGGCGACGATACGATTATCGCCAAGGATATTCGTGTTATGGATGGCAGTTCTATAAAGACTGGAAGTGGAAATGATAAGATTAGCGCATCGCATAATATATATTTGAATAATGGGACTCTAAGTACAGGTGCAGGTGATGATGTTATAAACGGAGAAAACGGAGTTTATGCAACGAATGGTAGTAAAATTACAACAGGTGCTGGAGATGACATAATTTACTCAGGAGTAACTGTTACTGCTTCAAATAAAAGTAGTATCAATACTGGAGATGGAAATGATGTGATTAAGTCCGCAATGACTGTAGTAGCACATGATGGTGATATTATTACTGGTGCAGGAGATGATAGTATAGAAGCTGGAAAAGTGATTAGTGCAAATACGGGGGGATCAATTGTTACTGGGTCAGGTGATGATGTTTTAATCTCCGGTCAACATATTGGATCCTCTAGCCGTGGTACAATCTCTACAGGAAGCGGTGATGATAGTTTAAAATCCGGTCATTCTGTTGGCGTCCGCAACGGAACACTTTCCACTGGAAGCGGTGATGATAGTATAGATGCTGGTTTCTCTATTGGAGTGAGTGAAGTCGGTTCAATCTCTACAGGTGCAGGTGATGATAGTTTAAAATCCGGTCATTCTGTTGGCGTCCGCAACGGAACACTTTCCACAGGAAGCGGTGATGATAGTATAGATGCTGGTTTCTCTATTGGAGTGAGGGAAGGAGGTTCAATTTCCACTGGGGCAGATCATGATAGTATAAATGCTGGTTTCTCCATCAATTTGTCTAATAACGGCACAATAGACACAGGTGCTGGTGATGATGAGATTCATTCAGGTGACAACATCTTTATGTATAACAATAGCTCCATCCGAACCGGATCTGGTAATGATAGGGTGAGTGCCGAATTTGGAATACTCAGTTTTTCATCGGATAAATCCGCAATGTACCTTGGGTCCGGAGACGATAGTGTGAAGACCGGATGGCTTTGGGGGGTGCGGGTTTATGCCGGAGACGGTAACGACAGGGTTGTTGCCAGTGATACCCGCACAACTTTGTACATGGGGAAAGGCGATGATTATGTGTATTCTGATCGCTTTGTGGACAGTTTTGTGAATATGGGGGCTGGCAATGATACTGTTTCCGGTCTTTATGCATCTGATTCTGTTTTCAACCTAGGCGAAGGTAATGATAAAATTTCTTTAAAAGAGTTTATAAAGAGCACTCTCCTTACCGGAGCAGGTAAGGACAGTAATAAAATTGAAAAGGTCCTTTCAAGCTGTATTGACGGTGAATTTATTAAAAGTCAGGATGGCTACAGTTTGGATGAATGAGACTGTGTGATATTTTGCAAATAGAATAATTTTTTGATTTTCATAAAAAAGGTTAGCTAAAATTTTAGCTAACCTTTTTTATTCAATTTATTCAGCGGTAGTCGGGTCTATAATAGATTTTACTTCAGATACTTTATTCGCAGGGAATCCGCCCATTTCGGCGTGTTTGCGAACAGAAGCTTCATCCGGTGCAATGTATACACAATAGATTTTATCATCTGTTACGTAGCTTTGAACCCATTGAACTTGCGGTCCAAGTTCTTTCAAAACTCCGCATGATGTTTGTGAAATTCCTTTCAACTCTTCGGGTTTAAGGGCTCCGGCGTTGGGGATTTCACGTTCAATAACAAACTTTGGCACTTCCTTCTCCTTTTTTTTGAGGTGATTTTTGAGGGCATGCGGCAAGTCGTATATTCATGGTGTATTCAAACGATTAATAAGCTGTTGAATACTTCAACCTTCTATTGTTGCGTATGTCTTTGTATCTTCTTTTGTCAATATTAATTGATAAAGTAGAGACGTATTGTAAATTCATCGTTTACAACTTATCAAAGGATTCCGCAGCGTTGTAGCTGCTACGAACCAATGGTGCACAGAACATATGTTTTATGCCCCGCGATTTTCCGTACTTGGCGTATTCATCGAAAACGTGTGGCTCAACGTATCTCTTTACGGCCGGATGTTCTGTTGAGGGACGCATGTATTGCCCGATAGTTACGATGTCGCAGTCGATTTCTGCCAGATCATCAATGACCTTGTAGACTTGCTCATCAGTTTCACCAAGTCCCACCATCAATCCGGATTTGGCAGGGATGCCACCGCTTAAATCTTTTACTCTGCGTAGTAATTCCAAGCTTTGCTTATAATCAGCTTGCGGTCTGATTTCTGAGTAAAGATCCGGTGAAGTCTCAACGTTGTGATTAATAACGTTCGGTTTTGCTGCAATCACGGTTTTGAGTGCTTCTAAATTACCTTGAAAATCAGGAATGAGCACTTCGACAGCGCAGTCCGGGTGATCTGTGCGGATGCGGGTGATGGTTTCCGCGTAATGTGCGGCTCCGCCGTCCGGCAGATCGTCTCTGGTGACAGAGGTTATGACCGTATATTTGAGCTTCAGACGCGAGACCGCTTCGGATACGCGGCGCGGTTCGTCTATATCGAGCGGATCTATATCACCGGAGGTGATGTTGCAGAATGCACAGTTGCGGGTGCAGACGAATCCCATAATAAGAAAAGTGGCGACTTTGCGCGAAAAGCAGTCCCATGTGTTGGGGCATTTTGCGTTCTGGCAGACTGTGTTCAGATTTAAGTCCGCAAGTAAGCTTGCTGTATCATTGAAAGTTCTTCCGGATGGAAGCTTAACTCTAAGCCACGGTGGAATCCGTAAATATTCTTCTGAACTCTTCTTTGAAGACATTTTTAACATCCTTGATGTCAATATCCCTGCCAGCTTCGACTGAAAGAGATGTAGGGTGCGCGCCATGTAATCCGCAAAGGGTGATGGCGTTGAAAAGTGTCATATCACGCGAAATATTAAATGAAAGTCCGTGGTAGGTTATCCATTTTTTTACGCCGATGCCGATTGAGCAGAGTTTGCCTTCTCCGACCCATACACCGGGTTTGCCTTCACTTCGTGCAGCTATTACATTAAAACGGGCCGCTGTACGGATAGCAGTTTCTTCCATGTCATGAAAGAACTTCTTAATGCCTCCGGTCCGTTTTTCAATGCGCATAACGGGGTAGACAACAAGCTGCCCGGGGTAGTGGCAGGTTATATTCCCGCCTCGCGCGGTGCGCACTATCTGTGCACCCATTTTACGTAAGGCTTCTTCACTTATAAGCAGATTATCCAGTCCGCCCTGTCTGCCGAGAGTTACTACGGGAGGATGCTCCAACAGATATAAAGTGTCAGGCGCAGCATATTGCATAACCAGATTTAATCTTTCAAGTTGAACCTTTTCAGCCTCGGCATGCGGAATAATTCCAAGATCAATAAAATCCATCAAAATTATCCTTAAATATAAGGGGAGAAAATCTTATAAAATTACCGAATTAATAATCTTCTCCGACTTTTCCAAAATTCTGTCGGTTTATAATAATAACCCATTAAAAAGTTTTGGGATTCTTAAACCCTTTTTCAAAAGGGTTTAAGCCGCCGGAGGCTTTCTTAATCTTTATCCTGATCTTTATCTTTATGAACTAGGCGTGTCGGCAGCTCAACAATTTTTGCGCCGGATTTCACATCATCCGCCATTTCTTCAGGCTGCGGCATTCCGATAAGTCCACCGGGGAAAATAGAACGTGCTCCGCCTTTTGCGAGAAGCAGGATTAACCCTTGCGCCGCACATGCATACTGACCGAATCCGCCATCATCAATTCTGAAAGAATCGGAAATGGTGCGGATGAGCATTTCGCCTTCTCTCGGTTCCGTCACCGCAGTTCCGGGCTGAGCTATATAGAGAAAACTCATACTGACGTTGGTTTTTTCCAAACGACAGCGGGTGGAAAGTTTCTGTAACCACATGGGCGCATGGTCGGAGTCAAAGTTGAAATGGCACCATGATTTACCTTGATCACCGCTGAGAGGACACTCTTCATGATGCGGGCATGGAGCAAGAATTGAACAGCCGTGTTCAATGAACTCGTTGCGCATAACTGAAAGAACGCGTCCGGAACGGCGTATTCCCGGTTCGATAATAAGTATTTTGCCGTTCGGAGCAAGCATTCTGCTGAGTTGCTGACAGAATTTTGAAGCCCATACGGGAAGTGGTGTACGAGTACCGGAAGAGGCTTCGTTGACCATGTTTGCGGTAACAAGAAGATCGGCTTTTTCGCGGATTTTAGAAGAAGGGCCGCCTTTTACGTTAATATGCCGCCATTTACTGTTACCGGCTAAAGCTTCGAAAAGTTTGACACCTTCGCGCATCGGTTTAGGTGTGCGGTCTACGTTTACAAATGTGATTTTCTTTTCACGAAGATCCGGTCTGGCAATCCAGAGTGCCTGCGCTACGGTCAAAGGTCCTGCGCCTAGATCGATAACAACGCCGTCGTCAGGAATATTAATTTCCAGTCCCTGAAAAAGGCGAGTCATGCGGTAAAGGTTCCAAGGCAGAAAATAGCGCAGATACGCGTTAAGGCTGCGCGGTTCACTCATATAATCTTTAGGCATGTTGGAACGTTCTTCGGTAAGCATATTTGAAAGATCCCGAATTGCGTAAGGAAGTTCGAGCTTATGCTTAGGGTGCAGCGGAGAAGCAATATCCAGAATATTTAAGTAGTTTTCCAGCTTCTTGGTCAACTTTTCTTGAGGAAGAGGAAATAGTGAAGTGACTCTAATAGACATATTGAAATATCATCCTTTCGAGAAATTTTTGTCCAAAATCCTGACCGCCTGCTAACTCCAGAACTGAAGTAAGGGCGGGGAGAGATGAAGCAAAATCCCGAGCATTTTTATTATTTGTGAGAATTACAGCTCCGGCAAGGGAGGTGTTGCCTGCGGCGCGGGTTATAGGACCTGTTTCAGCAGGGATAAATCCGGTCGTTACAAGATCATTAATATTTACGTGCTGCCCCATGGCTCCGCCCAGAATTACTGAATTCAGTGATGAAGGTGACAGGTCTGCTTTATCTAAAAGGGCTGTCATGGCCAAATTGAAAGCAGCTTTTACTTTTAATATTTCTTCTATATCAGAAGCCGGCAGTAAAAGCTCGGAATTTAAGCCCAGATCAAGGGCCGGAGAACCTTTGTGCTGAGTGATATTGCGAGCCAGTCGCGCGGCAAGGGGGGTGTTTCCTCTTGAAAACTGTCCTTCCCGTGTAAGAACTCCTGATTTCAGTAAAAGGGAGCAGAGAGACAAATAGCCTGTTCCGGTAATACCGGGAACGGCTGTTTTGTCCGGTTCACTAATAAATGAGGGAGAAAGTCCGGCCGGAGTGAGGGTGAAAGATGAAATCGCACCGGGGCCGGCAGTTCGTCCGTTTGTCAGTCCCACACCTTCAAGGGCAGGACCCATCGGGACCGATGAAACAATGTATTCATCAGGTGAAAGGCAGAGGACAAATTCTCCGTTGGTTCCGAGGTCCGCGAAAAGATATGGCGACTCGGGAACATTTTTTGAAAAATTAAGAGCAACAATTCCGGCAGTTATATCAGCCCCTACAAACGGAGCAAGATGATTCGGGACGTAAGTTTGTGGAAGATTTTTTCCAAGACTGATAATTTCGCCGCCGCAGCTTGGGAGAGAATACGGTGCACTGCTAAGTCCTTCAACATTCTCCTGAGCAAGAATCGACATCATGGAAGGGTTTCCGGCAATGACCATTTCCTTAACCGGACCTGTCTGCTCAATAATAGATACAAGCCGCTTTGTTACTAAGTCTGATAAAATTTTACACTGCTTTGGTTTTTGGGCAAAGGCCAGTCTGGACATAACTTCGCTGCCCAGTCCGATTTGCGGATTCAGTTCTTGTCCTGATAATATGATTTCACCGCTTACCGTAAAAGCCCATTGCATTCCTGTGGTTCCGAGGTCTACGGCAAGGCAGATGTTTTCCGGCAGGTTGCTTGCAAATTTACCTATAATATTACCGGATATTTTAGGAACAACCCGCTCAGGTTCTGGAAGATAAACGTTTGCGGACCTTGCTTTATGCAGACAGGATAGTCGCCAGCCTGATTCTATTTCTGCGGCGGAAAATGTTCTAAGTTCTTCTTTGAGCGGAGCCGGAGCGTCAGATTCAAACTGAACTTTGCAAAGACCGCACCTTCCCATTCCTGAACAGAGAGGTACTCCGGTGAAGGCTCCATTTAGAAATAAAAGTTGAGCAAGATTAAGCTCACTTGAGGGTGTGAGTTCAAGGACGGTTCCGTCATGAACTTTGATAGTCAGAATATTTTGCATCGCAATAGTTTTTCAGGAAAAGGTTATTTGTTCCCGCACAACATATATGCGAGGCACATCTTTAGCAAGAGCGGGAGCAGTGTCTGAATCGTATGAACTCTGAGCAGGGAGTGAGTTTAGTCGTCCAGTTCTTTAATGGCTACACGCAGATTTTCCATCCAGCGGTCAGCAAAAATTCCGAACTCACCTATACCTTTAATTTCCGGAACGGATTCTATTCCGTTTGCTGAGACAATATTTTTCCATGAATCGTCAGATTCCCCGGCCATATCTTTTTGAACATGATTTCCTGCACCGAAAAGAAGGGGAAGAAGAAAGGCTCTTTTCAATCCTGCTTTTTTAATTTTTTCGGATATTTCTACGATGTCAGTGGGGGAGCTGACTGCTCCTAAAAAGGCATGCTTATCTTTGCCTTCAAGTACGAGTTTAAATTTGTGGTAAAAAATGTTGCCGGAATGTTTTGACCCGTGAGCAACCAGAATCAGCGCATCTTTTTCCGGATCACGGTCTTGCAGAAGAGATAAGATCAAGTCTGAAACTTCGTCTACATCTTTATCATCACTAAGCAGAGGTTGACCGAACACTGCTTTTTTGAAAGGTGTTTCACCTTTTTCAATTGTATTAAGTATGCGAGTAATGTGATGAAATTCAATGCCCGGAATAACGTGAAGAGATTGAATTACCACATGGGTAATTCCTTCTTCGTGCATAGATTTGAGTGTCTCGCCTACTGATGGAAGGTACTGCCCCTGTTTCATCATCATTTTGCGGATATGATTGGATGTAAAAGCTGTTCTAATAAGGAGATCAGGATATTCAGCTTTAGTTAATCTGAGTATATTACCGAGAGCAGAGTTTGCGGCGCGGTTATTCGATCCGTGCGCAGCGAGAAGAATGGCTTTTTTCATGAAATGATATCCTGTGGAAGTTGGTCTGTATTTATCGCGTCTTGTGTGAACAGGAGTGTATAGCAGACAAAAGTCATAGCGCAAAGTCTTTTGAATATGTCTGAAAAATTAGTATTTGATCTTAATTTTCGGGAATAACTGTATTATTTATTGTGTTTCTTTAATGCCGAGTTGTTTTGTAATAAGTACTTCTGTGTCGACTACCAAAGCATCTTTTTCACCCATCATTCCAAAACCTAGAATCGGTAAATGGTAAATACTGTTCACAGGTAAAGTAAAACCAGTGACAACAGCCTTCTGCTGCCGCAGAACATCGTCAACAAGGATCGCGGCACTGTACTGTCCCATTTTCACTAAAATTACCTTTGAAAGCTGTCCTTCAGGCGGCTGCGGAAAATCGAAAACAGTATGCATGCGGATAAGAGGATGGACTTTTCCTCTGATCGATACGGTCTCGCGTCCGTCCGGCAGTGTTGTGAATTCTTTAAGTACAGGTTCATATACTTCAAGAACCTCTCTGCTTGGGAATATGAAGGTTTCATTTCCGACTATGGTTATAAGTGCGTCGACAATGCCTTCATTAATGGATCTACTGAGCGGAATGGCAATTGTAAATGTAGAACCGTGTCCAAGTTCGCTTTTGATTGAAACTTTGCCGTCCAGAGTATTCTGGATGGAGCTGACAACCGCATCCATCCCTACGCCTCGTCCTGAAATATCTGTTACAGCTTCTGCCGTGGAAAATCCTGATTGCAGAATAAATTCAAAAATTTCTTCCTGCGTGTAATTCTTGTCAGGATCGGCAAGGCCGCGTTCCAGCGCTTTCGCAAGTAGCACTTCTGCGTCCAGACCTTTTCCGTCGTCAATAATTTCAATGTATGCGAATTCGCCTTTTCTGCTTGCACTAAGTGTTACGGAACCGTCTTTATCTTTACCGAACATCTCACGGTCTTCAGGAGCTTCAATGCCGTGATCCAGTGCATTTCGAAGTAAATGAACAAGCGGTTCATTGAGGCATTCGACAATGGTTTTATCAAGGGCCAGATCTTCACCGAGAATAGTAAATTTGATCCGCTTGTTAAGCTTTTGCGAAGTAGACTTAACCAGCCTGTGCATGGGCATGAAAATTTGTTTCAGCGGGACAAGTCTTATTTCATCCACTTCGGACTGCAAACTGCGGATAACTTTGTCCAGTTCGCCTAAGCTGACAGAAATTTTAGCAATATTCTCTGTTCCGGTTTGCGCAATAACGGCGTGCGTGACCATAAGTTTACCGACCAGTTCGATAATAGAATCAAGCTGCTGCGTAGATACTCTGATTGAAGATATCGCCTGTGATTTATCTTTTTTAGCAGGTGAATCAGGTGCTACTTTGTTTGAGATGTCTTCAGTTTTTAAGGTAGACGCGGCTGTAGCCTGTTCTGGCTGATCTTTGTCAGCAGGTACATTCGTATCTGTATCAGTCTCATCTTCTAGTTTAATTTCAACCGTTTTTTCTAAGCTTGGTTCTGCTGAAACCGGGATGCTAGAAGAATCAGCTTCCAGCTCAATATCTTTTTGGATTATTTCCGGTAATTCTTCAATAGGTTCATCTTTAGCGCAATCTACGGGAGCAGCACCTTTATCCAGTACCCCGGCAATGCAGTAAAAGAATTTTTTTTGTGCTTCTGTAATTTCAAGCAGAGTTGTAATTAGGTCCTGAGTTATGGGGGTAATGCCGTCTGAAAGCATATCAAGCAGAGCTATAACCTGCGCAGAAGGCATTTTCACATGCTCAAGCCCAAGGGATTTCATGACATTGTTTATGTCACCTGTCCCTTGCTCTAAATCTATGATTGTCTTCTGTATATCTTCAATACAGTTTGCAATACTGTCTTTCATTATCCGTTTGCTCCAGAAATATTGTCTGCAAGAAATGTTTCCCGGTTGTCATATTCAGTAATATATCTGGAAAACCCCCAAGAATGAAATGTTGATGAACATAAGTTATTCATCCCGGTAATACTGATTTCAAGTCTGTCTGAAAAAGATACAATAAGTTCGAAAAGCGATGAACCTACAGATAAAGTGTTAGTGAAATCAAATAAGACTCTGCTGTTGGTTGGTATATCATGTAAATTTTTTTTAACAGCTTCACGCTGTTCGTAAAGGTACAGTCTGTTGACAGAGATGGTAATAATTTTATTCTCATCAATGGATTCTATTTCAACGGGGGATAACCCGTTGCCGAGAGTGACTGCAGCCGGTTTACCTTCTCCTAAAAGTCTTTCTTCGATATCTGTTGTAAATTCTGTATCGTAAGTACCGGTATTTCTGAGTTGTTCAATAAGAATAAATATGGAGTTCACAGATTCAATAGCAAGGGCTATCTGCGGTAAGCTCCTCCCTATTTCGCCTGACTGCATTTTTCTCAGAAAACTTTCAACTTTATGAGTAAAGGTTGAGGCCGGTTCAAAGCCGGACATAAATCCCGTAACGCCTTTTATTGTGTGAAGAGGACGAGAGAGTATTTCAATACCTTCTTCAATCTGCTGCTCATCAAGAAGGTCTATACCCTCAAGAACTTGCGGGTAGTATTTATCATTAACTTCAGAAAAGAATTCTTCAATTAAAGAATCGTCTTCACTCATTATCAGCTCCGTAAAATCAGATTTATTTATTCAGTAAGCCCAGTTTTTCAAGCTCTTCGAAAAGTTTTTCTTTTAAAATAGGTTTTACTAGAAAAGCCGAAGCTTCAACATCATGAAATGAGCGGATGACAGTTTTAGGATCATTAAGTGCCGTAGTCATGAAAACTTTTACACACTTTTTACTTGGAACGGAGTTTTCTTTTTCAAAAGCCCGTATTGCTTCAAGAGATGTGATCCCATCCATTTCAGGCATCATTATATCCATACAGATGAGTGTGTACGGTTTTCCTTCGGCAAAGGCAATTTTATATGCCTCAAAAGCCTCTTTTCCGTTTACCGCAATATCTATTTCAAAAATAGTGGATAAAAAAGTGGAGATAAACTTTCTGCTCACAAATTCATCTTCTGCTATAAGAGCACGCATTCATGCCTCCATTGGTGAAATAACTCTGACAATATTCTCACAACATGTTTTTTAAAGCAATATAATGTCAATAAATATTACTCAATTATAGTTCACATTACCTTTTCAAGCTTTTCTTGCAAACTTTTTAAAGGTTGAGTACCTAAGACTCCATGGAAAAAAAGAGAACACCCCAAAGAGAAGCAAGAATCAGGCAAGTGCTGGAAAAACGGCAGAAAGATCTAACACTAATTGTAGATAACGTTTGGGATCCACATAATGTTTCCGCCATTTTACGCAGTTGTGATGCTTTCGGTATCTACGGAATCCACTTGTATTATACTGATGCAGAGTGGCCGGATTTCGATAACAAATCTTCTGCATCAGGTAAAAAATGGGTTGAGCGCACTATGCACTCAGATGCTGCCGAAATGGTCGGATCTCTTCGTAATCAGGGATATCAGGTTTTAAGAACCGGTTTTTCAGCAAATGCACGTCCACTTATGGATTTTGACCTTAGCAAACCTTCGGCTGTTATTCTCAGCAATGAACATAGCGGCACTGCTCCTGAGCTGGCGCAGCTTGTCCCTGATGAAGTTTATATTCCGATGCAGGGGATGATACAAAGCTTTAATGTATCCGTTGCCGCCGGTCTCATTCTCTACCATGGCTTTACACAGCGACATGCCAAAGGAATGTATGACACTCCGTCTTTCTCACAGGAAGAAATGGATGTTATTGTAGAGGACTGGCTTTCCCGTTAAAACCTCTCTGCCAACTCTTTCCATTTTCTTTCAATATCGGACCAGATAGAGAGCAAATCGCTTGAAAATATATTGTTTATATCTTGCTCGGAGAATTTGCTTTCCAGTTTGATTTTGTTTCCGAAGACTTGAGCCATTCCTTTTATATTGCTGGCCTTTGCAAGGCTTGAATGCTGTATATGCCCTATACGTAGCTGGCCTGCATATATGTGGTTGCAGCCGCTGAGGTATGCTCTTAAATCCCGTTCAAGATCATCGAATTGAGTGGGATTAAAACGTACATCAAACGGTCCGCTTTTATTTATTGCTTCAAGGTTAAGCATATGACAGCATCCAGACACATGCACCGCAGGACGGGTGTATGAAAACTGTCCGTAATCAAAGGCTGAGCGGCAGTTGTCGAAAACCATTATCCTTTCTGTTAATCCTTCTATCTGTGATGTTCCTGCTCCCGGCGGGAAGATATGATAATCCGCTGACTGTATGCTGGTCGGGACGGTGGTGGATGTTATCCGGCATCCCACGGCTCCGGGATTTTTGTACTGCTTTGCTGTGGCAAGCAATTCTTCAAGCCAGTTTTGCGGAAGCTCAACATCGTCATCTAAAAATACAGCCCATTTCCCCTTGCGGACTTCCGGCTGCGCAAGCAGCCAGTTGCGGGCCGCAGGAGCCCCGACGTTTACCGGAAGCTGAATGGAGTGGTATTGCCCTTTTGGAAAAAAATTTTCAGCTTCGTGAATCACTTGACCAGTGCTGTCGCTTGAGCCGTTGTTCAGCGCAAATATCTTTGCATTGCCGATTCTTGAATCAGCTACGTTTTTAAGAGTATTTTCGATTAATTTTGCGTTGTTCCAAGAGTATAACAGAATAGAAACTTCATCAGATGAATTTAAAATATTTTTTGTTTGAACAGGGTTTAAAAGGCTGTGCAACTTTTGGCCCCAATTCAGATTCCAGATATTTTCCTTCCAGAGGGCGGATAGTGTTGCAACTGCTCTTTCCTGTTCGCCGAGTTTCAAGAATAACTCACATTTCATGAACTCTTTCCAAAATCCCCAGATTTTATCATCCAGTTTGGAAACAGCGTCTAAAGCTTCCTGATGGGGCAAGTATAAAAAACTGTACTGGGCAAATAATCTTTGTTTTACAGGTAGTAACTCGTCATTCCACGGGGTAATATCTAAGGCTGTTTTCGGAAGTTCAGAGTTTCCGAGACGAAGTAGAGTCTCCCACGAGTGTGCCAGCCAAGTAATTCCATCAGGTCCGCGAAACAGAGGGAATAGATGCTTGATTATAAGCGTCTTATCGTTTGCATGAAGAAGGGTGTCTAAATCCTCAAGTGGAATATTGTGTGCAGGCCTGTTTGCAATGGAATTTACAATGTTTCCAAGTCCCTTAGGAAGATTGCTTTTATTTACTTCTAAAAGTTTACGTGCCGCAAAAACATCCAGTGGATTTTGTAACCACATCCACAGGGCAAGACCATGGCAGGGCAGCAGAAAAGACGGATTCTTTGCCGAAAAAGTCTGAAATGTATTAATAAGACCGCGTTGATGTGATATTTCCTCTGTGCCGAATGCCCATAAGGGAACACTTTCTTTTATTTCTAAAAGAAAATTTTCAATATCAGAATTCGTAAAATTTATACTTTGCGGGGACATCCGTTTCTCCATAATTGCGTTTCGTGTTTACAGTATGACTGCTTGATACTGTATTTCAGCCTATTGTAAAAGATGTTGGACATACGTTTTAAAACTGGTATGAATAATCGCTTCCTATTCACAATAAATTGAGCGGAGATTTTTTGATGACCGAAGTTGATGCTGTAAAAATAATAAGATCAGGCGGGGTACTTATATATCCTACCGAAACGTTGTTTGCCATTGGGGCGGATGCAAGTGATGAGGGGGCTGCAAACCGTGTTGCTCTTGTGAAAGGACGCCCTGTTTCTAAGCCGTTACCCCTTATTATAGGTAGCATGGATCAACTCGAACTTGTTACTAAGTTTGCATCTCCTGAGGTTCTTAAACTTGCGAAAGCTTTTTGGCCGGGACCTCTTTCTATCTTGGTTAAAGGTAGAGATGAATTGCCTTACGCAGTAAAAGATTCATTCGGCTATACATCCGTGAGATGGACTGATCATCCTGTTGCTGCAAAAATATGCCTTGCGGCTCGTACTCCTCTTATTGCCACCAGTGCAAATATTAGCGGTAATAAAGCTGCGGAAAAAATTGAAGACCTTGATGCAGAGTTGGTGAAGCTGGTCGAGGGTGTATTTGACGGTAAGCCTGCTCCGCGCGGCGGGAGTCCTTCAACTGTGATTGAACCGCTTAGCGATGGAAGAGTGAAGGTTCTCAGGGATGGAGTAATCTCCAAAGAATCTTTGACTCAGGCTGGATTCGTAGTTGTAGACTAATCGGTGTAAACTGATTTTATTATTTAATAATGTGCTTTTGTGGCCTGCCCTTTTGTTTAAGGGCAGGTTTTTTTAGTATAAAAAATTAAACCTCAATCGGGATGAATAGTCGAGATGTGATAGTTCAGTATAAAATGTTGAACTTTTTGTCTGATTTCTGTGAAGTATATTTTTTGTATAAAACTTTTATATTACAGCATGTTAAGTTTGAATAAGTCTCTTTTTATTTTTTGGCACGCGAGTTGCTATATTAAAGTTACCTTCATTCTTTTGCTGAGATTAAATCGAAAACAGGCCCCGCCGGATACCACCGGCGGGGCTTTTTCGATTTTGTAGTAAAGTAGAACTTAATTGCGGGATAATTCAGAGTGAGGTTGTGGAACGTTATTTAAATTTTGAAAAATCAATTAAGCATAAATTTGTTAGTGATCGGATTCTGTATTCTTTAGAAATATCTCCTTATCCGTTCAAAAAATTGAACTATGCCCCCCTGCTAACGTTGTAAACTTTAGAATGAGTATAAAAAATTTAACTTTCTGCTATGCAGTTAGTTTTGTTTATTTTGTTAAAAATGCATATATTTTAGTATGTTATATTTGTACTTGCTGAAATTGATTTTTTGGCACGCGAGTTGCTGTATTAAAGTTACCTTCATTCTTTTGCTGAGATTAAATGAAAAAGGCCCCGCCGGATACCACCGACGGGGCCTTTTTCGTTTGATGCGGTGACTTCAGATGCAAAAGAGCTGCTCAACCGTTGCGGCATAAAGGTTTTTAAGTCTGTTCAAGAATTTATACCGTAATTTCATTTGTCTTGTTTTCTTTCTCAAAAATAAATCGTATTCTCTTGTCATAAAAAAACATATGCGTTAACAATCATAACGGATTACCGATTGTAAGAACTCTAATTTGTCGACTATATAATTTAAGGTTGTACTTAGATGATTGGCTCTAAACCATGTCCCCATTGCGGCAATGATATTGTCATTTATCGCAATCCGGTTCCCACTGTAGATATTGTTATTTATGACCCCTGTCAGGGGGTTGTGTTGATCAAGAGGAATAATCCTCCGCTTGGGTGGGCTTTGCCTGGAGGGTTTGTTGATTACGGAGAAACTCTTGAACACGCTGCTGTCCGTGAAGCAAAAGAAGAGACAAATCTTGATGTTGTGCTGACAGGGCTGGTTGGGGTTTATTCCATGCCGTGCCGTGACGACAGGCAGCATACAATAAGCATTACCTACAGCTCTGTTGCCTGTGATACGCGAATTCTTAAAGCCGGTGATGATGCCGGAGGTGCCCGCTTTTTTAAACTGGGCGATCTTCCTGACTTGGTGTTTGATCATCGGGATATTTTGCAGGACTTCTCAGCTAAAATACTTTCGTTAAAAACTTCGGCCTCGGTAGGGTCTTAACTCTGCCGGAAATTCTGTTCGACAGGTATAAATAATAGGGAGTTTGGCCAGTGCATGACGTTTTATACGTAACTTCGGAAATGTATCCTTTTTCTAAGACAGGTGGGCTCGGCGACGTTATGGGAGCTTTGCCTCCTTGCGTTCATTATAAAGGTGTTAACGCTGCGGTGATTACTCCATTTTACGGGCGGATGAATCTGGCCGGACACAAACTTAGACTTGTATATTCTGACCTGCATGTAGGATATCCGTGGCCGTCTACCACCGCTGAAATATATCAGACAGACTATGACGGGATGCCTGTTTATTTTGTAGCAAGGGGAGAGTATTTTGATCGTCGCCATTACTACAACACCCATAACGGAGATTATTTTGATAATTGCGAAAGATTTATCTTCTTTTGTAAAGCTGTTTTAAAGTGGGCGAGACTGCTGCCCAGTCCTCCGGCCGTAATCCATTCGCACGACTGGCAATCTTCGCTTGTTCCTCCGTATTTGTATTTTGAACGAGCCAAAGATTCTTTCTGGAAAAACACCAAAACAGTCTCAACTATTCATAATCTTGCCTTTCAGGGGCGATTTTCTGAAAGGCTTTTTCATGAGTCAGGACTTCCGGCCGAAGCATGGTCCATGCAAGGAGCAGAGTTTTATGGCGACTTTAATATGCTGAAATCCAGTATTGCGTACAGCGACGCTGTCACTGCCGTCAGTCCTACTTATGCACAAGAAATTTTAGGGCCGGAGTTCGGCTGTGGCCTTGAAGGTTTTTTAAAACTGCATAAAGATAAAATAGAAGGGATTTTGAACGGCGCAGACTATAATGTATGGGACCCGAGCGAAGATAAATTTTTGCCATGCAGATACACCGCTGAAGATATCAGCGGTAAGCAGAAATGTAAGCGGAGCATGTTGCGCGAATTTAATATATCAGATCAATTTGCAGATAAACCTGTTTTCGGGTTCATAGGCCGCCTCAGGGATCAGAAGGGTGTTGACCTGCTGATTGACATTATTCCGAAGCTTATGAAAAAAGACATCGGTCTTATTGTGCTTGGTGAAGGGAATCTTGCCTACGAAGCGCAGCTTCTCGACCTGATGGAAGCGTATGCAGGTAAAATGAGTGTCCGGGTCGGATATACCGAAAACCTGGCTCATTCTATTCAGGCTGGGTCGGATATTTTCTTAATGCCGTCAAGGTATGAACCGTGCGGTCTGACGCAGATTTATGCTTTGAGGTTCGGAACCCCGCCTGTTGCGACAGCTGTGGGCGGATTACGTGATACTATCACTCCGTTTCCTGACGAAGCTGCAACCGGATTTACTTTTGCCGAGCCTGATTCCGATTTGTTTTTCGAGGCAATCGAGTCGGCTATTGCTGCCTGGCACGACAGAAAAGAGTGGAAGAAAATGGTTAAACGGGCAATGCTGAAAGAGTTCACATGGGATCATTCAGCTGATGAGTATATTAAATTGTATCGCAAACTCGGCGCGAGAATTTAGGGAATATTATGTCACAGGAATTGATAGCGGATTTAGCTGAAAAGCTTAACGTGGAGATTAAAGGTTTAAGCCTTATTGAATCGGTTAGAATGCTTCAGAGAGTTGAAGGTAATTTTGACTGTTTTGCAAGGGCTGAAAGCGGTTTTTGCAATCAGAAAGAATGTTTATTTTATACTGAATGTCTTCAGAATTCTCAAAAAGCAAAGGATTAATGCTTTATGCCTGAAACTTTACCTGTCTACATAGCCCCTTTTGATTTGTTTATGTTCGGGAAAGGTGAGCACTGGGATCTTTATCGTATCCTCGGGGCGCATTTTGATGTGCAGGATAAAAAGGAAGGATATCGTTTTGCCGTGTGGGCTCCTAATGCCCGTAATATTTATGTTGCCGGAGATTTCAACAGTTGGGACAGCAGAACCAATCCGCTGTTCCCCGTCGGTGTGTCCGGTATCTGGGCAGGATTTGTACCTGATGTTGTCCCCGGGCAGATGTATAAATTTCAGGTAATTCAAAGTGACGGACGTGAAGTAACAAAAACAGATCCTTTTGCATTCCGGTCAGAAATGAGACCCGGTCATGCCGCTGTTACATGGGGGCTTGAAAATCATGAATGGGCGGATGAAGCGTGGATGACAGCCCGTCGAAGTGCCGGTATTCCTCTCAATAAGCCTATGTCCTGCTATGAAGTGCATTTAGGTTCATGGCGCAGAAATAACTGGGATTATCGTACTTATCGTCAGCTGACGGAAGAACTTATTCCTTATGCAAAAGATATGGGATTTACCCATATTGAGCTTATGCCTATTGCCGAGCATCCTTTGGACGAGTCGTGGGGGTATCAGACCAGTCATTATTTTTCTCCCACATCGCGTCACGGCACTCCTGATGATTTAAGATATTTTATTGATAAATGTCATCAGGAAGGAATCGGAGTTATTCTTGACTGGGTTCCCGGTCATTTCCCGAAGGATGAGTGGGGGCTTGGACGTTTTGACGGGACCGCACTTTATGAGCATGCAGACCCGCGTAAAGGTGAGCATCCTGACTGGGGTACATATATTTTTAATTTCGGCCGGCACGAAGTTTGTAACTTTCTGCTGACCAATGCCCTTTACTGGCTTAAAGAATTTCATATTGATGGGCTTCGCATTGATGCTGTGGCTTCCATGCTTTATCTTGATTATTCAAGAAAAGAGGGCGAATGGGTTGCAAATGATCATGGCGGCAACGAGAATGTAGAAGCCATTGAAATGTTTAAACAGCTCAACACTGTTGTTCATGACCAGTTTCCCGGCGCAATGATGATTGCTGAAGAATCGACTTCATGGCCGGGAGTTTCACGTCCAGTTTATACCGGCGGGCTTGGATTTACCTTCAAGTGGAATATGGGGTGGATGAATGACACGCTTGATTATGTCAGCAAAAGCCCTATACACCGCGCATATCATCATAATAGTTTAACTTTTTCTATGATTTATGCTTTCAGTGAGAACTTTGTTCTACCTATTTCGCATGATGAAGTTGTGCACGGTAAAGGTGCTCTTTTATCGAAAATGCCCGGCGATACTTGGCAGCAGATGGCTAATTTACGTCTGCTTTTCAGTTATCAGTGGGCTCATCCGGGCAAGAAATTATTATTCATGGGCTGCGAGTTCGGGCAGTGGAATGAATGGGATTGCCGCAAAGAATTAGATTGGGTATTGCTTGGTTTTCCTGCACATCAGGGGCTGCGTAGTACTGTGACTGATTTAAACAGAACAATGCGCGAGAACCCCGCCATGTACAAACGGGACAACGACTGGTCCGGTTTTGAGTGGGTAGATTTCAGCGATTACAAATCTTCTACCATAAGCTTTTTACGCAAGAGTTCCGGCGACAAGCCCATTCTCTGGGTTTTTAACTTCACACCGGTGGTGCGGACAGGCTATTGTCTCGGATGTCCGCAAGGTGGCAGGTGGAAGGAAATATTTAATTCCGATTCAGAAATATACGGCGGGTCCAATGTCGGCAATGTAGGTGAAGTTGTTGCCAAGAAAGCCGGAGATATCGGATCTTTTCCATATTATCTGGAACTGACACTGCCGCCGCTCGGTGCTATAGCTTTGCGTCCTGAGTAATTTTGTCTCCGACTGGCAGGGGCTTTGCCCCTTGCATCCCCACCAAAGGGGATAATCCCCTTTGGAATCCTTATTCGGGAGAGTTCGGTTAGGGGAGTCTTGTTATGTTAATTTATATGTTTTTATTGATGTTAAATTATGGGAAGCTTTCTGTTTAGGAAGCTTCCCTTTTTTATGCTCTTGCTAACGGTTTTGAAATAGTATTGGATAACACCTGTTAAGCGGTTTTTTATAGTCAAAAAAAGGTGACGATATGAAAAAAAATATATGTATAACTCTTGGTGATCCGAATGGTCTTGGACCTGAGCTTGTTTGCAGATTATTAGCAGGGCGCAAACCTGATCGTGCGTTTTTGATGATAGGCCCTGCAAACAGTTTGGAATATCATTTGGAACGGCTCGGGCTGGATCTGTTTTATGAAGAAATTAACGACCCGAAACAGATTGTCGGCGCGAAGGCGGGATATTATCTTTATTGTCCTGAGAAACTTAAAAATTTTAAATTGAATATAGGTGTTGCGGAACCTGAAGGGGGGCGTGGCGCCGGGGAAGCTTTGGAAACGGCTGTTCAGTTGTTAAATGATAAAATTGTTTTCGGGCTTGTGACTTGCCCGCTGAACAAAGCTATGTTGCAACTGGCCGGATTCGATTTTCCGGGGCATACGGAGTTTCTGGCAGAAAGGTCCGGAGTAGGGCGTGATAATGTTTGTATGCATCTTGGCGGACCGAAACTTAAAGTAAGCCTTGTCAGCACTCATCCTAAGTTTAGAGATATTCCGGCTTTGGTCACCAAAGAAAGAATTTTGCGCTGTCTCGATCTGACTGATCAGCTTGTGAAGTCGCTTGGTCTAGAACAGCCTATTGCCGTGTGCGGTCTTAATCCTCATGCAGGTGAATCCGGGCGGATCGGGCACGAAGAGATTGATATTATTGAACCTGCAATTAAGGAAGCTAATGCAAAAGGGCTGAATGTTGAAGGTCCGTTCCCCGGCGATACTATTTTTTATTTTGCAGCGCAGGGCGCATACAGCGCAGTCCTTGCCATGTATCATGATCAGGGATTGGCTCCGCTTAAACTTTTGCATTTCAGTGAAGCTGTAAATATTACGCTTGGATTGCCGTTTCCGAGAACTTCACCGGATCACGGTACAGGCTATGACATTACCGGTACCGGAAAAGCGTCATTAGACAGCTTTAAAGCAGCACTTGAAACAGCCGAAAAAATGGTGGACGCATAGTTATTTAAAATACATTTTCCGATTAAAACGCCAATAATCAAGGATTCCAAAGGGGATTATCCCCTTTGGTGGGGATGAAAGGGGCAAAGCCCTTTGCCCGCCGGAGGCATACTAAAGTATAATTAACTATTTATAATAAATTCAGCCGCATCAAGCAGATCGTCAGCAATGTATGTGGCTTTGCCTTTGCATTTGGGTTCTTCTTTAGCCCCTTTGCCTGTGCGGACTAGAATTGTGCCGGCCCCTTTGGCTAAGCCAAGTTCTATGTCACACAGCTTGTCGCCTATTACGTAGCAATTTGCTGGATCTAATTTAAATTCTTCAATAGCTCTGTCAAACATTTCCGGTGCAGGTTTGCGGCAGTTGCAATTTTGTTCCGGTGTATGTGGACAGTGATATATCGCTGTGAATTTGATTCCGCTTGGGGCTAACAGCTCTTCCATTTTGCTATTTACTGCTTCCATGTCATGAGTGGAATAATATCCGCGGCCTATTCCGGATTGATTGGTAATGACGATCAGACCGAATCCTGCATCCTGAATCCGTTTAAGCCCTTCTTTCGCATTCGGCAGAATTTCAACTCCTGCAGGGTCGCTTAGATAGTGTTTGTCGGCGATTATAGTGCCGTCCCGATCAAGAAGAATATAGTTTTCCATTGTCCTTCCAAAAGAAAAGCTCAAATCTTCACGTATGAAAATTTGAGCTTTTTGATTTTATTTATAAAAATCCTAGCAGGTTAGTTACAGCTTGTGGATCAAAATAAGCTCAGCCTGTTGGATGCAGTGATCAGCCGATTTTTTTGTTGGCAAATTTAAGCATTTTTTCAGCTTCAGCAAAATTGGGATTGATTTTGATCGCTTTTTTTGCGGCTTCGGCCATCTTATCCCATTTTTTCCAGTCGTAATAAAGACGTCCACAGTTAAAGAAGAGATATTCATCTTTGTCGTTTATCTGTAACGCCTTCAAGTAATACTTCTCTGCTGTGGCGAAGTCCTGCATTTTACGAAGAACTATTCCGATACGGTTGTACAGGAATATTGCATTCGGATCGTGAGCAAGTGCATCTTCAAGATAACTGAGAGCTTCTTTGTACAGACCTGCTTTAATGAATTTGTCAGCAATTTCGGCACGAAGTTCTGTGTCATCTTTAAAGTCACGGATAAGCTGGTTAAACATAAAGTGTGCTTCCGGAACATCGCCTTTTTCTATTAGCGCTTGTCCCTGCTCAAGACTGTCTTTCTTCCGTTTTTCCATTGCTTTCAGGATACCCTGAGCATTGGCACTGACTTTTTCCTGCAACTCTTTTAAGAGTTCGCGCAGAACTTCCATCAGAACTTTTTCTTCACCGTGCGTATAATTGATGATCAGCGGATAATCTTCCCGCAATTTTTTATCACCGTTTAAAATATGTACGGTACTGTCGAGCAGTTCCTGAAACTCTTCGCGTTCCGACTTCATAAGCGAACCACGAAGCATTATAACAACTGCATCGTATACAGCCTGAACAGCAGGCATGGCCTTTTTTTGTTTTAAAAGGCTTGATACTCCAGCCAGCTTTTTTCTGGCATTAGTAAGTTCACCGGACATATTGTTCTCCGAAGTAATGTTTTAGGAGAGATTTATTTCCCGATAGCTTCTTTTACAAGATTACGGAATCTTGCGAAGAAATACTCACTGTCACGCGGACCGGGAGCTGCTTCAGGGTGGAATTGGATTGCAATTATAGGTTTGGTCTTATGTGCGAATCCTTCCAATGTCTCATCATTAAGGTTTTTGTGGGTCATCTGGAGGTCTGGACACTCGGAGATATCTACACAAAAACCGTGGTTTTGAGAAGATATTTCAATTTTTTGTGATTCCATATCCATTACAGGCTGGTTACAGCCATGGTGCCCGAATTTCAGTTTAAACGTTTTACCGCCGAGCGCAAGCCCAAGAAGCTGGTGGCCTAAACATATGCCGGCTGTAGGTAAATCCTTACAAAGTCCGCGTACTGTCTTGATTGCGTGTTCAAGAACTCCGGGATCACCGGGGCCGTTGGAAAGGAATATTGCTTCCGGACCGAGGTCGCGAATTTGTTTTTCGCTGTAGCTTGAAGGAACTGACAGGACTTCAAACCCCTGATCTTCAAGCAAACGTAAAATATTCCATTTAACACCGTAGTCAATAAGTACTACTTTAGGACCCTTACCACTCCATTTATATCCGGCCGACACATCAACAGGAGCCGGCTTGTTATCTTTCCAAGCGTAGCATGAGTTTGAAGTTACCTGATCCGCTAAATTGCGTCCTTCCATCAGAGGAAGATTTTTTGCTTTCTCCACAAGTTTGGCAGGATCCGTTTCTTCCGTTGAGATGATGCCGCGCATGGCTCCGTTAATACGCAGATGGCGTGTAAGGGCGCGAGTATCAATCCCTTCAATTCCGATAACTCCGGCTTCTTTCAGGTAGTCAGGCAAAGATATTACCGAACGCCAGTTTGAGGGCTTTTTGCAACATTCTTTAACAATAAAAGCACTGACATGTACTTTGGAAGATTCGTTGTCTTCTTTTGTTATGCCGTAGTTGCCGATGAGCGGATAGGTCATACAGACCATCTGTCCGGTGTATGAAGGGTCTGTGAGAACTTCCTGATATCCGGTCATGCCGGTGTTGAAGATGGCTTCACCGCCCGATTCGCCAGGCCCTGTGAAGGATGTTCCTTCAAACCATGTTCCGTCTTCAAGTGCCAGAATGGCTTTCATATTTGTTCCCTCTCAAGAATCTTTATGGCTGTATCCAAATCTTCGGGACGGTCTACCCCGTGGCAGGAGTGACTTGTAACCGTGACATGGATGGATATTCCGTTGTCCAGTAACCTTAGCTGTTCAAGCCTTTCCCTTTGTTCAAGCGGAGATGCAGGCAGACTGGAAAATGTTTCAAGGGCTTCCATGCGGAAACCGTATAGGCCGATGTGTAACAAGTATTCTCCATTCCCGTCGTGTGAGAAGGGTATTGGAGAACGGGAAAAATATAGTGCTCTGTTATCTTTTGCAAGTGCGACTTTTACCCTGTCCGGGCAAAGAGCTTCAGCTGCTGTTATTGGTGAGGCAAGGGTGGTCACCCTTACATTTTTAGCGGTAAAGGGGCTTACCAGTTCAGAAAGCATTTCCGGAGCGAGGCAAGGTTCATCACCTTGAATATTCACTACTACCGCATCTTTCGGAATATTTAATTTTCTGGCTGCTTCCAGTACCCGGTCTGTTCCGCTGGTGTGTGTCTTTGCAGTCATAACTGCCGGGACTCCCAGCTTTTCGGCCGCATCCATTATGATACTGCTGTCAGTTGCTAAAACCACCTGTGCCATTTCCGGACATTTGCTCGCCCGGTTCCAGACATGCCAGAACATGGGCTTACCGCAGATTTCTGCAAGGGGTTTACCCGGAAAACGGCTGGATTCATAACGTGCCGGAATAATTCCGAAACATCCAGATATTGTACTCATTTATTCAAAACCTTAGGATAAATTACGTTTTATGGCTTCGCAGGCCATTTTAGTTCCGCCACGCATATCTTTAAGAAATGTTTCAAATTCATTTTTAACTTTTTCAGGCTTAACAGGTCTTTTGCTTATATCCAGCAATTCTTTCAGAACTCCTTTCCAGTCTCCAGCCTGTCTGGCAATGTTGTTTTCAAAGATTTCATTACCGATCCATGCAAAATTTGACCAGAACGGACCTATTACAGGAGTTACGCCGTAAGCCAGCGGTTCCATGAAATTTTGTCCTCCGACAGGAGCAAGACTTCCTCCGATAAAAGCAGCCCGTGCCAGTGCAAAGGCCGGGACCATTTCACCGAAGACATCCCAGAGCACAATATGTCCGAAGGGAACAGTTGATGTTACTTCTGAACGGAGAATCCATGGAAGACCTTTATCCGTAAGCATTTTTTTCCATGCTTCGATGCGGTGCATGTGGCGTGGGAAAAGTCCTATTACTGTTTTTGGTCTTTCTTCTTTTAGGGCAACAGCAATATTTAACACCTGAGATTCTTCTTCTTTTCGGACAGAACCTAATATTATAAAAGGTGTCTTCGGTCTGAAAATACTGGAAAGAGGATTTGAAGTGTATGGAATTGCTTCCGCAGTGGCTGTACTGTCGAATTTAATATTAGGCATTAAACTGACTTTGTCTATTTCAAACAATGTTTTAAATCTGTTTGCATCATCCGGAGAAATAGCAAGGACTTCTTCGGGTCCGATTTTCTTAAAAAAAGAGGGGCATGTCATGTATCCGGCGAGGCTTTTTGTGGTCATCCTTGCGTTTATGAAAATAACTTTTATTCCGAGTTTTTTGCATGCCATGAGGAACCCGGGCCATATTTCTGTTTCTAAAAGTACCACTAATTTCGGATTAACCGCTTTCAATGCCTTAATTGCCAGACTTGGCATATCAAAAGGAAAATATGTTGCTGTAGCAGAAACATTGCGGGGATTGGGTGTTAATCTGTATGCGGTCCTCTCCAGCTCTGCAAGTCCTTGTGATGTGCTGGTGGTTAATAGAAATTTGGTCGGTCTGTCAGGTGAAATCTGATCCATAATCCGTGTTGCAAGCTTTGCTTCTCCTGCTGAGGCAGCTTGAATCCATACATCGGCCCGTGGTGGAAGGCTGTGATTTAAGGTCCTGCGGTCGAAACCTTCACGTAGTCTTTCGTTGCGGTGCAGAAAAGGTAAAGCTACTTTCCAGCCGAGATTGTAGACAAACGAGGCTGTCTTAAGCTTAAGCGATTGTGGCATGTGGTGATCCTGACTTTTCGTTTCCTGAGCTTCCCTTACGGGTGTACCTGTTTAAATAAAAATCTTTTATCTGTTTTTTCCAAGTTCAATAAGTTTTTCAATCAGCATGTTGAATGAGTAACCCGCCGTTTTAGCAGCTCTCGGAACGAGACTTGTCGGAGTCATACCCGGAAGGGTGTTCACTTCCAAAATATAAGGAACGGTTTCTGAAATTATAAAGTCCGCTCTGCTGTATCCGGAAAGGCCCAGAAGCTTATGTGCTTTCAGTGTGATTTCCTGAATTTGCTTTGTGAGTTTTTCTTCAATCGGTGCAGGGCAGATTTCTTCCGCTCCGTCGATGGCATATTTGCTGTTGTAGTCAAAGAACTGTGCTTTTTCAGGAGGAGTAATCAGAATAAGCGGTAGAGGTTCGTCACCTAGAATTCCGCATGTTACTTCAATTCCTCTAGTGTATTCTTCCACCAAAGCGCTGTCGCCCATGCTGAAGACTTTTTCAATTCCGTACTGCATTTCCTGTTCAGTTTTCGCAAAGGTCATACCAAGGCTTGATCCGCCTGAATTCGGTTTAATGAAAACCGGTGGTTTCAGATTTTGGATTCCTTTGCATCCGTCTATAGAGCAGATCAGTTCCCATTTTGGAGTTAGAATAGAGTTATGATCAAAAATTGTTTTGGTGGCAGCTTTGTTCAGCGATAAAAAAGAACTTTCCGGTCCAGACCCCTGATACGGGCAGGATGTGCGGTTCAGTATTGCCTGAATAAGTCCGTCTTCTCCCGGAGAACCGTGAAGATTAATAAACGCAAAGTCAGCCTGACTCGCGCGGCTCATCAGATTACCGAAGTCTTGCGCAGGGTCCAGCATGTCAACTTCGTGCCCTAGTTCAAGCAGAGCCGAATGAATGCCTTTTGCTCCGCTGAGGGATACTTCCCGTTCGTCAGACCAGCCGCCCGCTATCAAAAGAACACGCATTTAGATCAACTCCAAGTAGGTTTTCAAGCCGTTGTTCAAGAACTAAGGCCTGTTCATAAGTTTGGTGAATTCTTTGTTTTATTTTTTCTGTTTTACCATATCTGACAGCCAGATCACTAAATCTTTTTTCAAGAGAAGTCAGAGTATCGTGCATAACACGCTTGTCACTGTAGCTTATGACAAGCGGGAGGAAATATTTTTCAGCATCCGGTTCAAACGGCCAGAATACGTGGTGCAATACGCCCATAGCAATAACCGGATTACCGGTAAGTCGCAGGGTCCACGCAGCACCGAGCTGGCTGTGATTGCCACCGTGCTGGATTGAGTATGTTTTAGCAATATCATGCATCAGTGCAGATGCCTGAATGGTTGGAACATGTACCGGGATTTCTGCCTGCTGCGCTATCAAAGCAATGGATACAGCTACTTTTGCGACCTGTGTGCTGTGCGCTTTGATGTTATCAAACATTTTAAAATCTTCCCAATGTTGCAAACATTCTGAAGCTGTCGGAACATACCATGAAGGGTCGGACTTTACCGGCAATGGCGGCATTAAACATGATTCCATTGGCGGATACCCGGGGGATGTTTTCTTTGTTGATTTTATCTTACTGATATTATTCATAGAATTTGTGTATGACCTTTTAAAGGCTGAAACTTCCCTCCATTACCATTTTGCATTGAAAAAGGCAAAGCCCCGATTTGCAGTAAATCGAGGCTTTGCCTGAAAATAACCTATAATACGGCATGAAAGACCGTATTTATGTGGAAAATTTTATTCAAGCGGCTAAATATTTTTTGTCAGCTTGTTTTTAGGATTATTTTTCTGTTCGAGACGCTTTGTCTGCTAAATGTCATTTTGAAGAAGAGGATCAGAAAGAAGTTTCATCACTCTTGCAAGGTCAAAATCATGGGCATCATTTATTTCTGTGCCATGTGCGCTTGCTTCAACAGTCTGTTCAAGCAGCTGCTCCGGATTGACATCCTGAGCTTTAATACCGGATCTTATGTTCGAAGAAATGGTATCAATCTTTTGTTCACGTGTTTGGATTTGAGCAGAATTATTGTTCTTTGAAGTGATATTTTCATTTCTAATCGGCGCTTTTAAGGACTCTGTTCCAAAACTGATTTCCATTTTTTTACCCTCCTGATTATACTCTCACTTTAAGCAAAATTTGATCCCGTTGTTATATGTTATGTTATTACAGTATGTTGTGTTTGAGAAGTGTGTTTAAGAGGGGGGATATTTTTCCTACTTGAGCAAATTTAGTAGGAAAAAAGGAGTTAATTTTGATAGAAAGATGAACTGTTATGAAATTTCTCTTGAATTTTTTTTTCCTAGGTTTTATTTGGTAGACAGGTACTTGATGCAGGGGCTGCAAATTTTTTAATTTGAAGAAGTGCATTATATCCTGAAAGTTTAAGCAATTATCTGCTTTCACTATTTAATTTTATGGAGGTATACATGGCAAACGTTGAATTCGAAGGTAAAAGTTTTGAAGTCGATGAAGATGGTTTTCTGCTTAAGTTTGAAGAGTGGGCTCCTGAATGGGTAGACTACTGTAAAGCTGGCGAAGGCATTAAAGAATTGAATGAAGAACATCAGAAGGTTCTTGATTTCTTGCAGGACTACTACAAGAAAAACGGAATTGCTCCTATGGTTCGCATTCTTTCAAAAGTTACTGGTTATAAACTTAAACACATTTATGAATTGTTTCCTTCCGGTCCTGGTAAGGGAGCTTGTAAAATGGCTGGCCTTCCAAAGCCGACTGGTTGCGTTTAGTACAACAGTAAATTTGGTTTGTGAGTTGCGAAACAATCATGTTGGTTGTTTCGCGTTGTTCCAAAGTCAGAAAACCCCTCGGGCACTGGGTCCGAGGGGTTTTTTATTTAGGGATGGAATAATTTTTTACAGAGAATTCAAATCATCTTGAATTATTTGAGCAACTCTGTCCGCAACACCCGGTTCCCCTATCATTTTACGTAAATCGCTTAAATTGCACCTGACTGTCTCCGCTGAAGCAGGGTTTTTAATCCACTCATGTAAATATGGATAAAAAAACTTGGCAGATGCTTTTTCAAGAATACATTCAGGAAGGAGAGATTTGTCAGGAATCAGGTTCGCAAGACTGATATATTTTACTGATATAATTTTGCGTGCAATGAATGCAGAAAGCGCAGATATTTTGTATGCAACAAGTGTCGGCGTGCCTATGAGAGCGCATTCGAGTGTTGCCGTTCCTGATGCTGCCATAATGACGTTTGAGCTGCGCATCAAGCGGTACCGGTTATCCGGTTGATTGATAGTAACCGGAATATTTGAATGCCAGTAGCTGCGCAGTTTTTCTTCGGTTATTCCAGGGGCTCTGGCAATTGAGAATTTAAGTTCAGGAAAATCTGCAAGCAGCATCTCTGCTGTCTTAGCAAATTCCGGTAAGAGCGAAGATATTTCTTTGCTTCTGCTGCCCGGAAGAATCCCCACGAGATTCGGATCAGGAGTTATGGCATCGAGTTCTGCAAGCGGCAGGAGGTCGAGCAGCGGGTGGCCTACATACTGAGCGTCGACTCCGCGGTCTTTAAAAAACTGCTGTTCGAAGGGTAGAATACATAATATTTTACGAACATACTTTTGCAGGAATTTAGCTCTGCCCTGACGCCATGCCCAAATTTGCGGAGTGATATAATAATATACCGGAATGCCTAGCTTGTGTGCGATTTTAGCTATTCTGAAATTAAAATCAGGGCAGTCAATCAACACGACTGCTTTTGGCCGTTCCGCTTTTAAGATATCACCGATTTGTCCGAATAATTTTAGCAGGCGCGGCAGTTTGGGAAAAACTTCCGTAAAACCTACAAGGGAAATCAGCTGCATAGGGTAGCGGATATCACAACCCGCTTTTTCCATAGCAGACCCCCCCATGCCTAAAATTTTAAGCTCAGGGTCTGCATTCATCAGTTTTGAAGCAAGCAGTGCGCCGTGCATGTCTCCGGAAGCTTCCCCTGCGTTAATCCAAATGCTGTTGTTAATTTTATCCATGTGTCTGTTTATTTAATAAGTTATAAAAGATGATAGTACGTTCGGTGCTGAAAAAACGCAACGGGTGCTACGCGCCGGATGTTACAGGTGTTTTGTACCTTTATTTATTAGAGTTTGCTGCTGAATTACTTGCAATTATGAATTAAATAGTGTTAATGCATTACAGCTAACAAGGGGTTTATTAACTTTTTTAAGGAGTGAGAAATGGCTCAGAAGAATGTAAAAATGATGATGGGCGTATTGTCCGGAGTCTTTGTCCATACTGGCAATCTTACCAAAGAAGAAGCCATGAAAATGGCAGACATGAATGAAGATGAATTTAAAACTGTTTATGAAAAAGCAGCACATGTTGTTAAAAAGCTCGAAAGCTATGATACAGCTGCTGAGAAATATGACAAATTTTCTGAACACCTTTGGGAAGAACTTCAGGAATATGTTAGAAAGTTCGGTCCCTTCGGAGTTTAATATCTTTCTCAGATTTGAAAAGAGGAAGTCTGTGAAGGCTTCCCCTTTCATAAATTTTTGCTGCATTTACCCCTGCAAATACCATATCCAGAAAGTATCTGAGTAAAGGATGCTGAGCATCGCCCCCAGAGCGAGAAAAGGTCCGAAAGGAATCATACTCCCGTATTCTCTTTTTTTATCCACCATCATCATGATCGCACTTGCGAGCAGTCCTGAAAAAGCTGCGACAGTAATAACAAGCGGAATATTTTGCGGTCCGGCCAATGCTCCGATCATGAACATAATTTTCACGTCACCAAGCCCTAGTCCTTCGATTCCCCTGAGTCCGCGATAAAGAAGCCGCAGCGACCAGAACAGTCCTCCGCCAAGCCCCGCGCCGATTAATGCGCCTTCCCAACCGATATTGGTAAGCATAGCCGCGCATGGAATAGCTGCGATTGAACCGGGAATTGTTATGATGTCAGGTAAAATAAATGTTTTAAGGTCAATAAAAGACGCTACAATCAAAAGTCCGCCGAAAAACATATACATAAGCCATAACGGCGATGGTCCATACATAATCATAAGCAGCACTGCCCACAGTACGGAAACGGATTCTATCAGCGGGTACATAAGGCTGATCGGTTTATGGCAGGATGCGCATTTCCCTTTCAGAAAAAAATAACTCAGCAGCGGAATATTCTCATACCACGCGATCATATGTCCGCATTCAGGGCACATGGAACGCGGCGGATTTGTTAGTGTCTGTCCTGCTATGTAGCGATATACTGCGCAGGCATAAAAACTGCCGAGAACTGCTCCGATGAGAGCTGCGGAAGCAATGGCTGCCGGGGATATATTTATAAAATTTATTGTGGCTGATGTCATATTGATTTGGTTTTACACATAGATTTATAGTTTTCCTGCAAAAAAAATTAGTTTAACAAAGTCATGCAAATGTGATTACGACAGTTATCAGGATAGAACAAGTTTTCAAGGAGACTCCAATGAGCGGCAAATATAGATTTATTCCAGATCTTGAACCTGAAGAAATAGCACAGAAACAACTTGATGGTCTTAAGTGGACGGTTTCTCATACCGCGGAAAATAGTCCTTTCTATGCTCTCAGGTACAAAGAAAAATCTATTGAACCCGGAGATATCAGATCGTTGGATGATATCAGAAAACTTCCTTTTACCACTGCAGATGATTTGAAAGACGGTTATCCGTTACCTCTTTTATCTGTTCCTGAAGAACAGGTTGTCAGAATTCATGGCTCAAGCGGAACAACCGGTAAACGTAAAATCTTATCATATACCAAAAAAGATCTTGAAACTTGGAAAAATATGTTTGCCCGCTGTTATGAATTAACCGGCATGACAACGCTTGACCGGGTGCAGGTCTGTGTCGGTTACGGCCTTTGGACTGCGGGGGCAGGGTTCCAGCTAGGTTCGGAGCATTTCGGCGCAATGACTTTGCCTGTAGGGCCGGGGATGCTGGAGATTCAACTTCAAATTCTGGTTGATCTTGAGGCTACCTGCCTTTGCTCGACCGCCTCCATGGCTCTGCTGCTCGGTGAAGAAGCTCATAAAGCAGGTCTGACAGATAAGCTTAAACTCAAACGGTGTATTTTCGGAGGAGAGGCTCACTCTCCTAAAATGCGTAAACAGTTTGAAGAGGCTCTCGGACTTGAATCAAGTCATGACATTTCCGGTATGACTGAATTGTACGGCCCCGGGGCCGGTATTGAATGTAAAGCCAGAGACGGCATTCATTACTGGGGCGATGAATATATTGCTGAAATTATCGATCCCGTCACTCTTGAACCTGTTGCGGACGGGGAGATCGGGGAACTGGTTGTTACTACCCTCAATAAAGAGGCTTCACCGCTCGTTCGTTACCGTACACGTGATTTGACACGGATTATTCCCGGAAAATGCTCATGCGGATGTTCTATGCCGCGTCATGATCATATCCTAGGTCGAAGCGATGATATGTTTATCTTCCGCGGAGTGAATGTTTATCCGGGCCAGATTGGGTCTGTACTGGAATTTTTCCCGGAAGCCAGCTCAGAGTATCAGATTTTTCTTGAAAGGCGTGAGGGGCTCGATCACATGGTGGTCAAGGTGGAGCGTAAACTCGGTGTCAGTGCTGATAATGATACAAATCTTGCTGAGGCCATTGCCGACAGAATTCGTAAATTTATTTTAGTCAGAGTAAAAGTTGAAATTTTGAAACCTGGTTACCTGCCTAGAAGCTTCGCAAAAACAAAACGTGTTTTTGATGAAAGGTCGTAGTTAGTATAACGTATTTATATAATTAAAGTTGCTTACTAAAGCCGCTCTCGTTGCACTGTTAATACGGTCTAACGAGAGCGGCTTTTCTTATAGCAAAAAAAGTGGTGAATTTTCAGAGGTAAAAATTGTGAAATGGATAAGAGAGGGCGTGTGCAAGCTTATAAATTTGCCTTTAGCTGAAAATGTGGTAAGTTTGCATATACAGATCGTGCACAATTTAGTCGCACAAGATTAATAACTGATGGCGAGCAGGAAAATGTTAATTAGTCCTGAGCCAAAGGAAAAATAATATGAGCAAAGTAACAACTCCCGATGGCACAAATGTTTTTTATAAAGATTGGGGACCGCGTAACGGGCAGACAATTTTGTTTGCACATGGCTGGCCGCTATCGGCCGATGCATGGGATGCACAGATGATCTTTTTCGGCCACAAGGGCTACCGCGTGATAGCACATGACCGCCGTGGCCACGGTCGTTCTGACCAACCTTGGGACGGCAATAACATAGACCAGTATGCCGACGATCTCGCATTTCTCATCGACTCACTGGATCTTAACAATTTGGTGCTGGTCGGTCACTCCGCAGGTGGTGGCGAAGTTGTTCACTATATCGGTCGGCATGGGAATGCTCGCGTCGCCAAGATTGTTCTGGTCGGTGCCGTTCCTCCGCTTATGCTGAAGACGGCTGCCAATCCGGAAGGTGTACCGATGGAGGTGTTTGATGATATCCGCGCCGGTACAGCCTCGAACCGTTCGCAATTTTACTATGACCTTACAGCTTCCTTTTACGGTTTTAACAGGGATGGCGTAACCGAAAACGCCGGTTTCCGCGAAAGCTTCCGTCTTCAGGGGCTCGCTGGTAGCGTTAAGGGACAGTATGACTGCATCCATGAGTTCTCCGAGGTTGATTATACTGATGACCTGAAGAAAATTGACCGCCCGACACTCATCATTCATGGCGATGATGACCAGATTGTACCGTTGGCAGCCACGGGTGAGAAGACGGCAAAGCTCGTGAAAGATTCAGTCCTGAAAGTTTATAAGGGCGGTTCTCACGGTCTTGCCCAGACGGAATCCGCGAAGTTTAATGCCGATCTACTGACATTTATTCAGAGCTGACTTTCCTCATGAAATATTCGCATACAGCTCTATAACTCTTTCGCATTAGTTCGTGGCGGAATTATTTAGCTTTCGAATTCAAAAAGTTAAAGCCTCTCTTAGAAGATGATTCTAAGAGAGGCTTTTATATTTTAGTTTTTTGTAAGTCTAAGACTTATCTGCGTGGACGACTGTCACGGCTGTCGCGACGGCCACCGTCACGGCTTCCTTCTCTGCGAGGTCCACCGCTAGGCATTTTGAATCTGTCAAGATCAACATCCTGTCCAGCCTGCTCCATGAGCCATGCTTTACGGGAAAGTCTGATGCGGCCGTTAGGCTGTACTTCAACTACCTTAACTGTGATCTCCTGACCGAGTTGAACAACGTCAGTTACATTTTCGATGCGTTCAACATCAATCTGTGAAACATGCAGAAGTCCTTCGAGTCCGGGCAGAATTTCAACAATTGCGCCGATTTCGAGGATCTTTTTAACAGTACCGACGTAGTTTTTACCGAGTTCAGCAGTCTGGTCGTAGTATTGAACCATTTCCACAGTTTTCTTGAGTGATTCAAGAGTAGGTGCGAAGATGGAAACTTTACCTGAATCTTCAATATCGATATCAGCTGAAGTTTCAGCAGTGATAGCTTTGATATTTTTACCGCCGGGTCCGATAAGATCTCTGATTTTTTCAGGGTTGATGTGCAGAACTTCCATCTGAGGAGCACGGTTTGAAAGCTGAGCTCTTGGAGCAGCAATGACCTTTGTCATGTCTTCAAGAATAAGCAGTCTTGCGTCTTTAGCCTGAGAAAGAGCTTTGCGAAGAACATCAGCAGGAATACCGCTGATTTTGATATCCATCTGGATAGCGGTGATGCCTTCAGCTGTTCCGGCAACTTTAAAGTCCATATCGCCGAGAGCATCTTCATCGCCGAGAATATCGGTCAGAACGAAGTATTCGTCGCCTTCTTTACAAAGACCCATTGCAATACCTGCAACAGGAGCTGAGATCGGAACACCTGCATCCATGAGAGAAAGTGTTGTTCCGCAAACAGTAGCCATTGAAGATGAACCGTTTGAGTCCATAACTTCAGAAACAACACGCATGGTGAACGGAAATGCATCAGGAGAAGGCAGAACAGGAGTAAGAGCGCGTTCTGCGAGGGTTCCATGTCCGATTTCACGACGTGAAGGAGCACGAAGGAATTTAGCTTCACCGACACAATATGGAGGGAAGTTGTAGTGGAGCATGAAACGTTTGGAATCTTCACCGGTAAGGGTTTCGAACCTCTGTTCGTCGCGTGAACTACCTAGAGTACAAACTGCCAACGCTGCTGTTTCACCTCTGCGGAACAGGGCTGAACCGTGAGTCATAGGCAATGTGCCGACTTCCATAGAAAGATTACGGACTGTAGTAAGGTCACGTCCGTCAATACGGAGACCTTTTTCGACAATGCGTTTACGAACTATTTTCTTTTCAAGAGCAGACATGGCATCGCCGACAGCTTTTGCTCTTTTAGGATCTTCAGGGAATGTTTCATCAATGAATTTAACAGCCTGTCCTTTAATGTCTGACTTTGCAGCTCTGCGGATCAGTTTTTCAGGAATAGTAAGAGCTGCATCAAGATCAGCAGTGAATTTTTCAGTGACTAAAGTGATGACTTCTTCGTCTTTAACAGCTTCAGCTACTTCAATTTTAGGTTTGCCTACTTTTTCTCTGAGTGCGTCCTGAATATCGAACATCGGAGCAAGCTGCTCATGTCCCCATTCAAGGGCTTCAGCGATTGTGTTTTCAGCAAGGAACTGTGAACTTCCTTCAACCATGATAACTGCGTCGCGGGTAGCGGCAAAAACAAGGTTGAGGGTGCTGTCTTCTTCTGCACCTTTATAAGTAGGGTAAAGAACAAACTGATTGTTGACCATGCCGATTCTGGCCGCTGCAACAGGTCCGTTAAAAGGTAAGTCAGAAATGTGAAGTGCTGCGGAAGCTCCGGTCATTGCCAGAACATCAGGATTGGTGTGTTCATCAGCGGAAAGTACAGTTGCGATAATCTGAACTTCGTCGCAGAAAGATTTAGGGAACATAGGACGGATAGGGCGGTCCATAAGACGGGAAACAAGGGTTTCACGGTCTGAAGGGCGACCTACTTCACGGCGGAAATAGCCACCGGGAATGCGGCCTGCTGCATATGTTTTTTCAAGGTAGTTGCAGGTAAGAGGAAAAAAGTCTCTAGGTTCGCTAGAAGCCATGCTTACGACTGTTACAAGGACGACAGTTCCGCCGGACTGAATCCATACGGTACCGTTTGTCTGATTAGCCATGCGGCCTGTTTCTAATTTGATATCAAGTGCGCCGACTTGACCTTTTACTTCGATTTTATCGAGTGGTACTAACATTTAAACTCCTTATGAGTTTGGTTTAAAAACCATTTTGTACTTGCGGAGTTCGAAGCATTCCGAATTTTCTAGCCGGCTGAGGGAAGATTTCAGCGTCAAAGTCTGAACGCCTTCCTTAGCCAACTAAAAATCCATAGTGGTATGCTTTAAGTCCGCCAACCTCCGTCACGAATCAGGAGGATGTTTGCTAATTGTGCCTTGTCTTATGAATGACCAGATTGAACATTATAAAATGTATCAAGGTATGGAAATAAAAAAATGTAAAGCTTTGGATATAAGAAGGGGGAGGTAATACCTCCCCCAAAAACTGCCTATTTGCGAAGACCAAGCTTAGCAATAAGATCACGATAACGCTGAACGTCTTTAGCTTTCAGGTATTTAAGGATGTTTCTGCGCTGTCCTACCATTTTCAGTAGGCCTGTGCGGGAATGAAAGTCCTTTTTGTGAGTCTTGAAGTGGTCAGTAAGATACAGAATCCTTGCAGTAAGAAGAGCTACCTGTACTTCTGGGGAACCGGTGTCACCAGGTGTTGTCTGATATTCCTCAATTACTTTTGCCTTATCTTGTGCGTCCATTACCACAGCGATACCCTCCTACGCGCCCGTGCGCGTGTTCTGTTTGTGCCGGAAGTAAAATTCCCACAGGGAATCAACCCCACAAGCCGCGAAGAACAGTCCAGTGCATACGATTATCAATAATCTGGGTTTCCGCTAAAGATAGCGGAGTTCCGTCAGGAGCAAGAAACATAGCCTTGTCTCCTTCGATTAAAGCAATTCCAGCAGAACCGGGCACATTTTCGACCGGGATTCGTGTTCCGTTCATGATATCGGCCGCCATCTGTTCACCCACAGTGAACTTTGGCCAGTGAGGCAGTGCTTTCGCAATCGGAATAACACGTTCCTCAAAACCGTCAGGATCGTTAAGAACCTCGTCTAAATCATGTGCATCAGCCAACCTGAAAGGTCGACTTTCTTCACGCTTAAGTGATTCCATTACTGCGCCGCATTCGAGCCGCATCCCCAAGCTGTGGACGAGGGAGCGAATATAGGTGCCGGCAGAGCACCCAACTCGAAAACAGGCCGTTGGCAGACTCACTTCCAGCGGTTTAGCTTCAAAAATATTTATACTCTTTATTTTGACGGGGATTTCCTCGCCATTTCGAGCAAGCTCATAGAGCGGTCTGCCCTTGTGCTTAGCAGCCGAATATGCGGGAACCTCCTGACTAGTCAAGTCATTCCACGCTAAAATTTCACTTTCGACCATTTTTTCTGTAATACCGGAAATATCATGGCTCGAAGTTTCCTGCCCCTGAATATCGTAAGTGTCTGTAGTCTTTCCGATAATCAGACTGCCTGAGTAAACTTTCTCATTTTCAGTTAAATACGGTCCAAGCTTGGTGGCTTGTCCCAGCATTACCAGCAGAACGCCCTCTGCAAGTGGGTCCAATGTTCCGGCGTGGCCTATCTTAGGTTGCTGTAATTCACGTTTGATTGAATTGAGGCAATCTGCTGAAGTCGGTCCTGAAGGTTTGTTCAGAACAAGTACTCCATGTTTTTGATGAGGGCTTGTACGAGGTTTTCTTCCCACCGGAATATCCTTATAAATTATATAGCTTTTCAGCGAGAGCTGTAGTGAGTCTTGTGCGAACATTTTCAGCAGAGCTTTCAATCATGCCGCCGCTGGCGTTTTTGTGCCCGCCGCCGCCGAACATAGAAGCTATTATCTGAACATTATCAGAACCGGATGAACGTAAGCTGAACTTAAATCTGTGCTGTGAATCTTCGCGGACAACAATTGCAACCCGTACTTTGCGGATTCTGCGGATGAAATTGACTAATCCCTCACAATCGGGGCCACCTGTATCGGTTTCAGTCAGCATTTCCTGAGTCACAAAAATCATAGCTGTCTGTTCATTATGAAACAGCTGGATTTTGTCTAAAGCAAGAGTCCACAATTTAATTCGTTTCATGGTCCACTGATTGCGGATTTTTGGAACAAATTGGTCAAGCTGCAACCCGTGTCTTAAGATCTCTGCGATTATTTCAAGTGTTTCAGGTTTAGTGTTTCCGTAGGTGAAGAATCCTGTGTCAGTGGCGATTGATAAATAAAGTGCTTCGCCGAGAGGTCCTGAAAGAGAAATTTTAAGTTCATGCGCAATAAGGGTAATCATTTCGCCGACAGCAGGGCGATTGGTATCTACCCAGTTTATGGTGGCAAAATCAGTATTACCCATGTGGTGATCAATATTAATTGATTTTTCAGGGTCCATAGCATTCATGAGAGTTTCGCCCATGCGCGCGGCATCACCGCAGTCAAGAATTATGAACCAGCCGTCGAAATTTTTAGGAACTTCGGTCAGCATAGGAGCAGGAAATTCAAGCCATTGCATAGCCTCAGGAATTCCGCTCTGATTATAGATGCGAAACCTTTTACCTAAAGCTTTTAAAATGAAACCCAGCGCGGCAGTAGAGCCCAGCGCGTCACCATCGGGATGGTAATGCGATGCAATCAGGAAATCGTCTTCTCCCTTAAGAATCTGGCAGATCTCTTTCAAGTGGTTTTCCATATACCATCTCCTCAAGGAAATTATCGTGAACGAATGTGAGCTGCGGAACCTGTCTGACTTTCATACGTTTGCTGAGCGTACTGCGCATATATCCTGCAGCTCTCTCAAGAGCTTTCTGCGCAGCAGCTATCCGTTCTTTGTCTCCTGAAAGAGTAAAAAGAACTTCGGCGAATTTAAGGTCTTTATTTAGTCTGACTCCGCTGATTGAAACAAGTTCAAGACGTGGATCAGCTACATCTTCAATAAGCATTGTGGCGATTTCTCGCATGATCATGTCGCCCATTTTAATTGAGCGGCGTGATGTGGACGTTTTCATATCTATCTACCTTTAAAAACTATCCTGACCTTAGTGATCAGGAACTAAAAATTTCGGTTTTACAGTTAACCAGCTCTGCCGGGGAAATTGCTTCGATCATGGAGAGGGCTTTTGATAACCTGCTTTCTACTTTACGTGTTTCGCCGGAAACTGTCACTACTGCCAGAACCAGCTTTTCATGGGAGTCTTGCGCATCTGTTTCAGATACCGATACATTAAATTTATTGCGCAGCTTTTGCTTCAGGCTGAGTGCTATTTTCCGTTTGCCTTTTAGAGACCTGTTTCCATGAAGTCTGAATTCCAGAGAGAGTACGCCGATTATCATTGGTGTGCCGGAAATTTTAAAATAGGGGGTGACAAGTGTCACCCCCTATACTTTTTTATGCGAGGGTTCTTGCTACTTCGATTTCTTCAAAGGCTTCAATTGCGTCGCCTTCTTTAATGTCGTTGTATTTTTCAAGTCCGACACCGCATTCGTAGCCCTTAGCTACTTCTTTAGCATCGTCTTTGAAACGTTTAAGCGAGGTCAGTGTTCCGGTATAGATTACAACTCCGTCACGCAGAAGTCTGACTTTTGCATTTCTTGTGAGTTTTCCGTCTATAACCTTACAACCTGCAACTGTTCCGACTTTCGGTACAGTAAAGACCTGCTGAACATCAGCCTGACCTAAGTAGTTCTCCTTAATATCAGGGGAGAGCATACCGGCCATAGCATCTTTAATTTCGCTGACCAGCTTATAGATGATGTCGTAGAAACGGATTTCCACTTCTTCACGTTCGGCCACTTCTTTAATTTTAACAGTAGGTCTTACGTTAAAACCGATGATGATGGCCTGACTTGCTGATGCAAGCAGAATATCTGATTCTGTGATTGCACCGGCTCCGCCGTGAATAACTTCAACTCTAATTTCTTCAGTGGCCAGTTTTGCGAGAGCTTCGCCAATTGCTTCAAGTGATCCCTGTACGTCGGCTTTAAGAACAACGTTGAGGGTCTGTATTTCCTGATCAGGTTTTGAAGCAAGGAATGATTCAAGAGTAACCTTGGATTTTCCTGCAAGTTCACGTTCGCGATGTTTCAGCTTACGTTCCTGAGCAATTTTACGAGCAATCTTATCGTCAGCTACACAGATGAATTCATCACCTGCTTGAGGAATCCCGTCAAATCCCTGAATTTCTACAGGGAAAGCCGGACCAGCTGTTTTTATATTTTGTCCACGGTCATTGAACATAGCTCTTACACGTCCGTGGTAAAGTCCGCAGACGAAAGGATCACCCTGATTGATGGTTCCTTCCTGAATCAGGACTGTTCCAAGCGGGCCGCGACCCTTGTCGAGTTTTGCTTCAACAATGTTACCGCGAGCAGCTTTGTTCGGGTTGGCTCTGAGTTCCAGAACTTCGGCCTGAAGCTGTACAATTTCAAGTAATTGATCAAGACCTGTACGCTGTTTAGCTGAAACTTCAACAAACATTGTATCTCCGCCCCATGCCTCTGGTACGAGGTCGAAATCAGACAGTTCGCGCTGAACTCTTTCGGGGTTGGCACCTTCTTTATCCATTTTGTTGACTGCAACAACAATGGGAACTCCGGCTGCCTTGGAATGGCTTATAGCTTCACGGGTCTGATCCATAACTCCGTCATCTGCTGCGACAACAAGAATTACTATGTCAGTTACTTGTGCTCCGCGTGCTCTCATGGTTGTGAAAGCTTCATGACCGGGAGTATCAAGGAAAACAATATCACCGCGAGGGGTGCTTACATGGTATGCACCGATATGCTGAGTGATACCGCCTGCTTCTCCGTCGGTAACAGCACTGTGACGGATTGCGTCAAGAAGTGATGTTTTACCGTGGTCGACATGTCCCATGATAGTTACAATCGGAGGACGCGGCAGCAGTTGACTTTCAGTGTCAGCTACGTGTTCAGGGACTAACAATTCTGCTTCTGAGAAGGAAACGTTTTCAATTCCGTATTCAAATTCAGCTGCAAGCAGAGTTGCTGTATCAATGTCAAGAGACTGGTTTATGGTCGCCATGACACCCATTGCGAAAAGAGTCTTAATAAGCTCTTGCGCTTTAAGTCCCATCTGATGAGCCATATCTGAAAGTCTGATGGCTTCATTGAATTTGACTTTACGTTTTGCTGCTTTCAAAGGCTTCTGTTGAACTGTTTCCAGCTCTTTTTGCTTGCCTCTTTTGCCTTTTTTCTTGTGACGAAACTTACTGTCCATATCACGTTCTTGATCGGTCTTCTTACTATCTTTACCGAATTCAACAACGCGTTTATCTTTCTTAAATTTCTTCTTTTTGCTCTGACCTTCTTCTGCACCCGGCTGAGGCTCTCCAGGAACAGGTCTTCCTGTGGATGCCGGTCTGCTGTCTCCGAAAGGAGGTCTTGGTCCGCCTGGTCTAGCTCCGGGAGCCGGTCTGCCGCCTGGTGCAGGTCTTCCGCCTGGAGCTGGTCTAGCTCCGGCAGGTCTTGCACCCGCTGGTCTAGCTGCAGGTCTGCGTTCAGGAAGTCCTCTGTCTTCGGCGGTTCTTGCGCCGGAAGGACCTTCTGCCGCACGCTGTGCTGCCTGCAGATTCGGATCAGGTCTTGAAATAATTTTTACCTTAGGAGGTTCTATTTCTTTCTTTTTCTTGCGTTTTTTCTTTTTAGGCTCAGAATCTTTAGCCTTAACGTCATTCTTGTCAGAGGCAGGGTGCTCTTTCTTTTCTTCGCCAGACCCTTTTTCTACACGTGGAGCCGACGCAGCAACTTTTTCTGGAGCTTTTTCTACGGCTGAATCTGCAGATGGGGGTGTTTCCGCTTTTTCAACCGGCGCGGTTTCTACCTTAACAGGAGCTGCTTCTTGCTTCTTCTGCTCAAGATCTTCAGGTTTGATAATCTTGACAACAGGAGTTGCGTTTTTAAAAGGCTCTTTCTTTTTAGCTTTTTTCTTTTTAGCAGGGGCAGCTTCGCCGGATGCGTCTTTAGTTTCAGCTGTAGGAGTTTTAATGTCCTTTTTAGCAGGCTTTTCAGCAGAATCATTTGCAGATTTAGCTGTTTTTGCTTCAACTTCAGGCTTAGCAGCTTCTTTGCTGTCAGCGTCATCCTTTGTTGCTCCGGTTTTACGACGGCGCACAATAACACCAGGCTGAACTTCTCTTTGAACAACTTTTGTGGTTGCTCCGGCAAGTTCTTTACGGACAGTCTGAGCAGAATCCTCATCAATGTCAGCAACAGTGCTTTTAGCCTGCACACCCAAATCTCGCAGCTTTTGAAGAATATCCTTGGGATTGACGCCTAACTCAGCGGCCAATTCCTTAACTTTTATCTTTGCAGCCATATAATACTACCCCCTGAATTTCTTCTTGCGCGGCTTAAAAAATTTAATTTTTTCCAGACAGCGTTCATTGTTGCAGACGTAATAACCACGTCCATGCATTATTTTCTTGTTGTCCGGAATAAGCTCGTTGTCGGAAGCTTCCTTGCCGATAACAAACCTGAATAGGTTTTTTTTGGCAAATCGCTGCCTGCAAATCACGCACGATCTGACTGGATCATTTCCGTCAGTGCTATCCATTCCGGTCAAAAAATATTACCTACTTATTATTTGTCAGTGTCCGAAATTTGGTCTTCTTCGGATTTATTTTCTTCTTCTGTTTGAGCTTCTTCAACTGCAGCTTCAGCTTTTTCCAGAGATTCTATTTTGAGTCTCAGAGATTCATCTACGTAATCAGATTCAACATCGCCCATACCAAGCAGCTTGATAGCTGATTTGATGTCGGCAACTTTTGAAGGAGTCATATTCTCAATCGTCATGAGAATTTCTTCGGAAGCACTTGCAATCTGATTTACAGTTTCAAATCCTGCAGAGAAGAAATTTTCAAGGCTTATTTCAGCAACGCTTGCAAGCTGGTCCATTCCTTTGCTTGATGCGTTCATCTCTCCGTAGCGGCTTTCGGTGAAGATATCAATTTTCCAACCGAGAAGTCTTGATGCCAGTTTAACATTCTGTCCTTTGCGTCCGATTGCAACGGTAAGCTGATCGTCCGGAACAACAACTTCAAGAACTTTTTCTTCATCATCTACGGTAATTCTGGCTATAACAGCAGGCGAAAGCGCGTTCTGGGCATAAACAGCAATGTCCTGGCTCCATACTACGATATCAATTCTTTCACCGCGGAGTTCCTGAACGATGTTCTGGATGCGGGAACCGCGAATACCTACGCAAGCTCCTACCGGATCAACATCTCTGTCGAGTGAATTTACAGCAACTTTGGCGCGCAGACCCGGATCACGGGCTACTCCCATAATTTTTACTGTATCGTCATCAACTTCAGGGACTTCTCTTTTGAAAAGTGCAGTCATATAATCAGGGTGAGAGCGGGACACAGTAATCTGCGGTCCACGAGCTTCTTTCTGAACATCTATGAGGAAAGCCTGAACTCTATCTCCGCGTTTATATCTTTCACGGGGGATCTGTTCGTTTTTAGGCAGAACAGCTTCAGTACGTCCCAGGTTGATAATCCAGCCGGAACGGTCTCTGCGCTGAATAATCCCGCTGACGATTTCGTTCTTGCGGCTTTTATATTCATCATAGATAATTTCCTGCTCAGCATCGCGCATGCGCTGAATAATTACCTGCTTTGCGGATTGGGCTGCGATTCGTCCGAGGTCTTCAATTTTGAGCTTAAAGCCCATTTCGTCATCGACTTGAACATTAGGATCATGCTCTTTCGCTTCTGAAAGGACGATTTCGCTTATCTCGTCAGTTACTTCTTCAGCAACTACTTTAAACTGGTAAACTTCGATTTCACCGATTTCTTCGTTGTAGTTGACCTCGATATCCATGGCATCGCCATATTTGCGCGCCACAGAAGAACGAACAGCTTCTTCAAGTGTGTCTATCAGAAGATCTTTATCGATCCCACGGTCTTTGCTGATCTGGTCGATCGCTTTTTTGAGTTCAGAACCCATGTCGCTCCTCCGCTTCGGTACATTGTTCAAGGCATATAACGCGTACCGGCAAGCCAAATAATTGCCTGATTTGTATTATTTAAACTCGTGAATGAGTTTTGCTTTTCTAATTCTGTCCCAATCCAGCTTGACCGGTTCTTCTTGATCTTCAAGCTGGAGTACAAGGCCTTCATCGTCGGTTCCGGTTAAGACACCGCGAAAGTTTTTGCGCCCTTCAATCGAAATGATGAGTGCAACTTCCAGTTTTTTGCCGATGTTGGCTGTAACCTGTTCAGGTTTGAAAAATTTACGTTCTAAGCCCGGGGAAGAAACCTCTAAAACATATGCACTGTTTATAATTTCTTCAACTTCAAGCATAAGTCCTATTTCTCTGCTGACCTTTGCGCATTGGTCAATGCTGACCCCCGATTCGCTATCAATATAAATGATCACGGTCGGACGGTTTGCGGAGGTCACTTCAACACCCCAAAGTGAAAGGCCCATGGTACCGATTGCCGGCTCCACGAAGTCACTTATTTTTTTGGCTAATGAGCCTTGCTCCACGATAATCCCCGTTTTTATTGTCGCTTTGCGACCCAAATAAAAAAAGTGGACCCGAAAAAGGCCCACCTCAGCATCTTAAACCCAACAAAAAGGTTACAGTATGAGGCCTGATGCGGAGTAAAGAGGTGAGTTAAGCTTCTTATATGAATACAATTGTTCACCCAAAATAAGCACTGAGATATACCCGCACCGAGGACAGCAACTTATGCGTATAGGTTTGCAATGTCAAGTCTTGTGATTTTTTAAGCAGAGACCATCGGGACAGCAGGAAAATTTTCTTACTCAGTTTTATTATTTAAAAACTATTAACATATAAGATAGGATAACAGCAAATTTTATTAGTGAGTTAAAATTATGCGGAATTAATACAGATTTTGCGATTTGTTTGAATATTTGACTTGTTCTAATGATGTGTTATTTTATTAGCAGAGATTCATAAACAATAAGCGGGTGGAATATGCCGATACTAACAGATAATATAATTGCAGGTCCGGCAGGTCATACTACCGCAGGTCCGGCTGGATGTTTTACAGCAGGTGGCCCCGGAGAGACTGTAGCCGGTCCGGCAGGGCATGTTGAAATTTATCCGGCGACTCAAGGGGTGAGGTCTGTTGAAGCTACAATGGCATTTGAAGTTTCAGATGCAACCCAGCCTTTTTTCCCTGAATTATCTGTCGGGGCTGTTATAAATTATACGGCCTGATCCTGTCTTCATTAAATTTGTTTTAAACTGTCCCGATTGAGATAACTCTCAATCGGGATTTTTTTGTCGTAATCCTCATTTCTTTCCTTTTCTGCTTATTTTGCCCGCTCCCGCACTCTTGCTTTTATCCACCGTGTGTATTGGCCTGCTGTTTGCAAGTACCGTTGCAAGCAATCCCCTTTTTTAGGAGAAAAGATATGCAAACCAGTACATTTAGTGCCCTTTTTGGGGCCATGTCCAACGAACACAGGGTTAATATCAGTGCCAATAATTTGGCTAACGTAAATACAACAGGGTTTAAGCGTGACACCTGCGCGTTTGAAGATACCTTTGTTAAATTTGCACACGACTATGTAGTGGATGCCAAACCGTTCATACGTGATAAAAACATGTTTCCAGAGCCTAAAATCATGGCTCGCCCGAGGTTGTCTGAAGAAGTCATAGATATGTCTCAAGGCTCTTTTCAGAAAACCGGCAACTCCCTTGATTTAGCTATCAGAGGTGATGGTTTTTTTACGGTCCAGAAAGACGGAGGACAGTTCTACACTCGTAACGGAGTTTTCACTCTTTCACCTGAAGGAAATCTCATTACTGAGCAGGGCTATCCTGTAGTGGCCAGCGGAGGTGTAGTTTCGATTCCTCCAAGAGCGGAAGTAACCATTGATGAAACCGGAGTCATCCGCGCTGACGGGCAGGAGCTTGCTCAGCTCGACTTTGTTCAGGCAACTGATCCGCGGACAGTTAAGAAAGAAGGTGAAAATCTATATACAGTCGGAGGAGATGTTGCTCCCGCAACAGGGGATATTCTCCAAGGATATATAGAAAAATCAAACGTTGAAGTCGTTAGCGAAATGGTCTCAATGATTGAATGCCAGCGTAGTTTTGAAATGTACCAGAAAATGATTACCGGCACTGATGAGCTTGATAAAAAGGTTATTCAGCAAGTCGGTCAGGCAACATAACATAGGAGGATAGGATTATGATGCGTTCCCTTTGGACTGCCGCGACAGGAATGATCGCACAGCAGACACACATAGACGTTCTTTCGAACAACCTTGCCAACGTAAATACACAGGGTTTTAAAAAGAGCAGGGTAGAATTTGAAGATCTAATGTACCAGACAATGCAAATTGCCGGAACTCAGGTTCAGGGCGGCAACAGACTGCCTACAGGTATGCAGATCGGTATGGGTGTTAAGGAAGTCAGTATCCACAAATTCTTTAGCGAAGGGTCGCTGGAACCAACTGGGAACCCCTTGGATCTGGCTATTGAAGGACGTGGATTTTTCCGCATAGATCGTAACGGCGAAGACGGCTACACCCGTTCCGGAGCTTTCAAACTTGATAACGAAGGGCGTGTTGTTACCTCCAATGGTTATGCTCTTCAGCCTGAGTTTGTTGTTCCGCCGGAAGCTGTAAATATTGTTGTCTCGGAAAAAGGGCATATGGCTGCTCTTGATAAAAACGGTATCGAACTGGCTGCGGCCGATATCCCCGTTTATGACTTCATTAACCCTGCCGGACTTAATGCAATCGGTAAAAACCTTTATGTTGAAACTGAAGGTTCCGGAGCACCTGTTGAAGGTATCCCGGGAGATGACCGTTTCGGAACTATATCTCAGGGGTATCTTGAAGGTTCAAACGTAGAACTGGTTGATGAAATGGTTGGACTTATTGTCGGACAGAGAGCTTATGAAACTAACTCCAAAGCTTTGACAACCTCAGATTCCATGCTTCAGACCGCAATTAATGTAAAACGATAAAATTGATATTGAGTAATGCCGTTTTGCGCATTGTCACTCAATTTAACAGGTTTAGAACAGGGTGGTGCTTATGACTTTTGCAGAAAAATATATAAACCTTAGCAGGGCGTCTGTTGCGTTTCTGGTGATAGCAGCCATGGTTCTTATGGTTGTAACCTCTGTGGATGCGGCAACGAAGGAAAATAAGAATTGGCGTATAGTCGTTAAGTCTGCTGCAACTGTTAACGGTCCTAGAGTCTTACTGGGAGATATTGCTGAATTTTATGGCAAACTTCCAGATGAAACTAAGAGAGATTTAGCTAAAGTTGAATTGTGGAATGCCCCGAATCAAGGACGCAAGCCAATAAACGTTAACCGTGTTGAACTTAGAGCTATCTTAGAGCATTACCTCGGTGACATGGTTTCAAATTGTGTTCTTCCTGCTACGCTTGCTATTCAGGCCGGCGGTAAAGTTATGAGCGAGGAAGAGCTTCAGCAGGCCGTTGTCAAAGTCTTGACTCCACATGCCAGAGTTTTTGAAGGTTCCTACAAATTCAGAGATTTCAAGTTGCCTGATTATCTTTTTTTTGCAGATAAAATGGATAGCTTGAAGATTAATCTGCCTCAGACTTTGAAGCCCGGAAATAATGTTTTCAGGGTGGAGATAGTAAGCATTGACGGACAGGTTTTAAGAAATTTATCCAGCAGTGTTTTTATGGATTTGTGGCAGCCTGTTCCATGTCCTGTACGTCCTTTGAATCGTAGAGAAGTTATCACACCGGACATGATTACTTGGAAAAATCAGAATATGGCCCATATGGGCGACAGAGCCTGGGATGGTAAAGGCGGGCCCTGGATTATCAAGGTTCCGGTCGGAACAGGGCAGCCTATCATGAAGTCTTCTATCGAGCCTGCTCCTGTCATTGCACGTGGAGATACGGTTGACCTTATTTTTGAAAGTCCTCACATGCGTTTAAGTGTTTCAGCCGAGTCTTTAGAGGATGGCGGAGTTGGAGAGAGTATAACGGTACGTAATTTGCAAAGTAAAAGAAAAATCGTTGCTAAAGTTCTCGATGCTCAGACTGTTTCAGTCAGGTAAGACACCGGGGAGGAAGGAAAAAATGAAAAAATCAATACTGGCAGTTTCACTACTAATCATTCTTAGTGCCGGATGCACTCCTGCCAAGCAGACTCCAACACCTATGCCCGTTATGACACCGCCCGTGTCCTATGAACCGGAGACTTTGAGTAATCCCGGCTCTCTTTTTATGCCTTCAGATTCAGATTATCTTTTTGACGATAACAGAGCTCGCCGGATCGGTGACATTGTTGTTGTCACTGTTACTGAAACAAGCAAGGGCAAGCATACTTCAAATTCAAAAGCTGAACGCGAAAATAAAACCGGGATGAGTGTAACAAATTTTTACGGTGGACCATTATCAGCAATTGATGCTTTTGATCTGAAAAAAAATGCAGGGGATACTCCGCTTATAGGTTCTGATACTTCCAATAAATTTAAAAGTACCGGTGAAACAAAAAATGAATCGACCCTGACAGCCTCTGTCGCTTGCCGAATTGTCAGAATTCTTCCTGGAAACGTTATGCAGGTTGAAGGAGCACGGCAGGTCAGAATTAATGAAGAAACTCAGATTCTGGTTGTTCGCGGGCTGCTCAGACAGCGTGATATCGGTCCAGGTAATACTGTGCAGTCCAGTTATCTTGCTGATGCCCAGATTGAAGTCTACGGGCGCGGTATTCTTGCAGATAAGCAGAGACCCGGATGGCTTTCAAGAATTCTTGATAACGTATGGCCTTTCTAATCAATACAAAATTTTAAGAAGTTTAATTCGAGTCAAAGTTGATCAAACCGGAGGATAAGATGAAACGCGGCAATAGGACGAACAATATTTCAGCAGGAATTACGGCAACCATACTGCTTTTGTTCGTCATATTTATGAACGTACAGCCAGCGGAAGCTGTCCGGCTGAAGGATATTTCTTCTTTCAGCGGAGTGCGTGACAATGCTCTCGTCGGGTACGGACTTGTAGTCGGTCTTTCGGGAACCGGTGACGGAACAAACTCGGCATTCACAATTACCTCCATGGTTAACATGCTCGAAAAGATGGGTGTGCAGGTTGATCGCGATTCTATAAAGCCGAAAAACGTTGCTGCGGTAATGGTAACGGCTAAAATGCCTGTTTCTGCAAAGCCGGGATCTCCTCTTGATGTAACTCTTTCCTCTATAGGTGACTCTAAAAGTCTGTTCGGCGGCGTACTTTTGCTGACTCCTCTTAAAGGTATAGATGGAAATGTTTATGCCCTGGCACAAGGCGCGCTTACTGTCGGTGGTTTTTCTACGACAGGTGCTGCCGCAAGTGTTTCCCAAAATGTTGTTACTGTTGCACGTATTCCTAACGGAGCAACAATTGAACGATCTGTCCCATTTGCTTTTAACAATCAACGGAAAATTACTATCAACCTCGATATGTCAGACTTCGGTACCATCATGCAGGTAGTAAAAAGAATTAATAATGCTATCGGTGGTAATTATGCATCCGCAATTGACGCATCAACTGTTGATCTTGCCATTCCTGATGATTTCAGAGGCAATATGGTTCCACTTATGGCTTCACTTGAAAACCTTGAAATCAGCCCTGATGGAAAAGCTAAGGTCGTGGTTGATGAAAAGACCGGAACAATTGTGCTTGGACGAAATGTACGTTTGACAAAGGTCGCAATCGCGCACGGAAACTTACAGGTTGTTGTTACGGAAGGAGCCGATGTCAGCCAACCGGGGCCGTTTGCTCCTGCTGGTGCCGAAACAGTCACTACTCCGACAACCGGTATACAGGTTAAGGCGGACAACAACAGATTGATGCTTGTTGAAGGTGCCACGTTGCAAGAACTTGTTGATGGTTTGAATGCTATCGGAGCAACCCCGCGTGACCTGATTTCTATCCTCAGGACGATGAAGGTTGCAGGTGCATTGCACGCAGAACTGGAGGTTATATAACATGATCGTCACCGCACAAGATGCTGCTACAGCACAGGCAAGTGTTGAAGGGCAGGAGCTGATCGGTTTTAAAAATAAACTGACATCACTAAATGATAAGATTTCAGGCGGAAAAGATGTCGACAAGGGACTACGCTCCGCATGCAAGAAATTTGAAGCCGTTTTTATGGGTAAAATCTGGAAACAGATGCGTAAAGGCGTTCAAAAGTCTGAATATCTTAGTAATCGTTACGAAGACCAGTATACGTCAATGTTTGATAAGGATTTTTCAGAAAAGCTGGCTGACGGCGGAGGGATCGGACTTGCAGATATGTTGTATCAGCAGCTTAGAGCAAAGCTTGATGACGCCAGCAAAGAAACTCTGCCAGGAACTGGTAATTCTACAGGCCTTAAGACACTGGATGAAGTTGGACGCAGAGGAACAAGAGAAGGTGTCCATGTTAAAAAACATGAAAATGTTGTGACTAACGGCATCCCCGGAATTCCCGTTCCTAAGCCTGGTATTGCGCTCAGAGATTCCGATTTTACGTATGCTAATCAAATTGAAAGAAAATTGGATCACAGTATAGAAAATACGGGCGTAAAATCCCAGTCAGAAACTGAAAAGGGTGCAGTGAAGGAAGTTTCCTATATTAGTAGGCCCGAAGCGATGGCAAGAATTGAAAATTTAGCCCGTCAAATTGAAATGGCACATGACAAGAAAGTTTATGGTAACGGCGTGACTGCTGAAGAAATTGGCAAGAAACTTGCTGGTATATAAACATAAGATTTATAAATATTAAGTAAAATGAATTAATATTAATTAAAATGTACTGTTAGCGTATTAGGGGGCACAAATGATTAGACTTATAAAGGAAAATATAGACAGGCAGTCAAAGGCTGTATTGTTACTTTTCATGCTCCTTAAGGAAGAATTTTCCTTACTTATGAACAAAGATCCTCAGGGTGTGACCGGAGTTGAGATGGTAATTCAGGAGCTTATGCGACAGATTGCCTCTGAACGGATGTCTCTTAGAGGTTTAGTTCAGAAAATTGACCCTGCGGCTAAGAGAATAAAAGATATTTTGCCGGCTCTTGCTGATGAACATAAAGAGAAGGTTGAAGATCTTCTTGCCATAATGGATACCCGTGAGCAGGAATGCGCTGTTCAGGCAACTAAGAATCAGCAACTTGCTCAGGCATTACTGGATCAGTCTTCATCTATGCTGGATTTCCTGCATCGTGAAATAACTCCTAAAACTAATAATGTATATTCTGCCCGCGGAAGATTTCAGAACGTGGCACCTCCAGCAACGCTGATTAACGGGAGAATGTAATGCCCGGCATCAATTCTCTTTTCAATTTAGGTAACGGGGCTTTATTCGCCTCGCAGTCCGCCATTCAAGTTACCGGTGATAACCTCGCAAATGTTAACACTAAGGGTTATTCACGTCGCAATGTCCGTCTTGAAGAAAATATCAGTATTAACTGGAAACCGGGACAGATCGGGACAGGCGTAAGAGCTGCTGAAGTTTACCGTAATTTTGATCAGTTTATTGAGAACAGCTACAATGATAAGGCTTCCCAACGTGAACGCTGGGATACCCTGTATCAATCTTTGGGCAGTGTAGAGAGTCTTTTCAATGAGTCGCGCGGTTATGGTATCAACTCAAGCCTGACAACTTTTTTCAATAACTGGCAGGATTTAAGTCAGCGCGCAGATAATCCTGATTCCAGACAGCAGTTGCTTAAAAATTCAAAAAATCTGGTCAGCAGTATAAACAATCTGCAAACTGATCTTAATCGCTATCAGGAGCAGGTTGAAGATTATATCAAGCAGGACGTAGATACCGCTAATGATCTTATGACTCGCATTGCGGATATCAATAATCAGATCAACGTAGAGCAGGTTGACGGTCAGAACAACCCGAATGCACTGTATGATGAAAGGGCCCGTTTAGTTCGCGATTTATCCGCAATCATGGATACGCAGACGATTGATAACGGTAAAGGGAATATGACCATTATTACCAAGTCCGGTCAGACTTTGGTAGAAGGTGGCAAGCATTACAGCCTTTCATACGACGGCCCTCGTAGTCAGAATAATCTGACGCCTAATTCTGATTTTGACGGAAAAGCTTACTTCGACGGTTCAAGCGACTTCGAATATACGCTTGAGGTAGTTGATTCAGGTAAAGCCGTAGGTTCAGGCGCCGGAGCAGCTCAGTTTAGAGTATCGCTTGACGGTGGTAACACTTGGCTCAAGGATACCGACGGCAATACAAGAACTTTTTATGCCAGAGGTTCAGATAAAGCCATACAGGTTGATGATCTGAAGATATGGTTTGGAACTAATGACGATTCTGGTGCGACCCCTGTGAATGATTTCAGCAAGGGGGATAAGTTCACAATTGTTCCAAAGAGTGCCCTTTACTGGGTGCAAAATACTTCCACCAGAGAAAACATTACTCCAGAGGCTTCTTTTACCGGGCAGGATAACAATAGAAGACTTACCGGCGGTACTTTGGCAGGCAATTTCTCTTTTAGAGATCAGCATGTGGGCAAATACAAGGCCCGTATGGATGCTTTGGCCAATGAACTTATCTGGCAGACTAATAGAATCCATTCACAGGGATCAGGACTTCAGGCCCACAAGTCAATGGCAGGAACTTATTCAGTAACATCTGATGATACCGCTCTCGGAAGCGGGTCTTCCGGTCTTGCTTTTGCTGATAAGTTGGAATCAGGAAGTGCAATGATGTATTTCTATAATTCAACGACTGGAGAACTTGCTTCTTCAGCATCTTTCGGTCCTCTTGATTTTAGCGGGATTGTTCCTCCGGGACTTACAAATTTTGATCCTAATCAGCATTCAATGAATGATGTTGCGTCAGCCATAAACAACACTTTCGGAACTTATGTGAATGCTACTGTTCTTAATCACAAGCTGCAGCTTAATGCAAAGGACGGCTATGAGTTTCAGATGGGAACCGATACCGCCGGGCTTTATGCAGGTCTTGGACTCAATACATATTTCGCTGGTTCCAGTGCAAGTGATATGGCCCTTAATCCTAAGATCGGTGAAGACGTTGGGTATATAAATGCCGGTCATGTAAACGGAGCTGGAGAAGCGAACGCCGGAGACAACGTAAGTGCCTTGAAAATTAAAGAAATGTCTCAGGCTAAGGTTCGGATTGGGACTTCTTTTGACGGGGCTACTAATCAGACTATTATTGAATATTACGACTCCACAGTCAGTACCGTGGGTGCTGATACCGCAACTGCTAAATTCAATTTTAATTTCCAGAACACGTTGGCTTCCGACCTTAATCAGAAACAGCAGGAAATTTCAGGCGTGAATATGGATGAAGAAATGAGTAATCTAATTAAGTTTCAGCACTCATACACCGCAGCGGCAAAGCTAATTACAACTGCTGATCAGATGCTTCAGACCATACTCGGTCTGAAAAATTAGAACTGCCGGAATAATGAAAAAGGTTAACGGAGAAAGGTTATGAGAGTTTCGCAGCAAATGCTTTTCGGCACTTATGTGTCTAATATGAACAGATCTCTTACGGATCTGGTAGAAAGCAATATTCAGGCGCAGACTCAGAAGAAAGTGAATAAACCTTCTGATAATCCTGTGGGCATGGCGCGTATTCTTGACCACCGCGAAACCCTTGCAACTGTAAAACAATATCGGAATAATATTGATACCGCCAAAGGGTGGCTTGCGCTTTCAGATACAACTTTGAATCAGGCTTCAACAATTATTACCAGAGCCAAAGGGATTGCGCAGCAGGCTGCAACCGGTACTATTACCGCAGATAACAGAGAACAGATCAGTTATGAAGCTCGTCAGCTTTTTCAGCAGTTAATCTCTCTTGCCAATACTGAGTACGAGGGAAAGAGTATTTATGCAGGGCATAAGGTTGACCAAAATGCATTCAAGGAAACTTTATGGATGACTACAAATGATTCCAACGTTTCCTCACAAAAGTTCAGTATTAATGGAAGTACTGATAAATCTATTGTTGTTCAGTTCCTTGATTCTGGAGATATCGGAGCTACAAACCTTGATTACCGTTTTTCAAAAGACGGAGGCAAAACCTTTACTACAAAGACGTTAGCAGCCGGCGACAATACTCTGGATTTTGACGGCGTGACTATGTCTCTTGAATCGGGAACAACCGTTAAGGCTAACTCCGCTACAGATACTAATGATTCAACCGGAACATGGATGTGGGTCAGACCTACAGCCCAGTATCTGGGTGATGATCAAGATGCTGTAAACGTTATGGGGATGAACACAGCTCTCGCCGGCGGAAGAACGAATGCAAAGGGTGTTTTTACCGGGGATGTTGTTGTCAGAATTGATTCTGCGACTACTCTTCAGTCTAATATCAGTTATTCATATAGCCTCGACGGCGGTATTAACTGGGTTGAAGGTAATGTCAAAGAGGCTGACGGTGTTTCTTCAAATGCTGTTTTAAGTATTCCCGGCGGAATGTTGACAATTTATTCAAATGCCGGAGCGGGTGGAACAAGCAACCTTTTATCTAATTCTCAGTTTATTGTCAGGCCGGATATCGCCGCCATTAATTTTCAGATTCAGGAAAATGAATATGTAAGAGTTAATGATGTAGGTAAAGATATTTTCGGCGGAATATATAAAGCTCCGGGACAGTCAGAGGCAAGTGCTGTTTTTAACAACAACAGTACGCTTACTGGAAGTAATGCCGGCACTACCCAGAACTTGCTTGAAACAATGGGTAATCTTGTTGCATTTCTTGAAACCAACAATCAGTCAGGTGTTCAGCAATGCCTGGAAAGTCTGAACACGTCTCAGCAGCATCTTCTTACTCGGCTGGCGGATGTCGGTGGTAGAGAAAATAGACTTTCAGTGGCAGACAATGTACTTTCAAGCCTTGAGCTTAACGAAAAAGACAGGATATCACATATCGAAGATGTTGATGTCGGAGAACTGATGACTCAGCTTTCGCAGCAGCAAATTGTTTACGAAGCAGTACTGAAAAGTTCTTCAATGATCATGAAAATGAATCTTTTAAATTATCTATAGTTATTTTTTTTCATATGAGGACCGTATTATGCTTGCCCGTATGGGTATTGATGCGGTAAAAGAATCCTCAGTGAGCTGAAAACATTCTCCGCAGTGGCGAATGTTTTGCTGAAAGCAAAAACGATCCTACAGGATTACTTACACACAAGAGAATATGCTGATTCTGACTCGGAGACCGGGCGAAGCTCTTTACCTGGATGACAATATAAAAATTACGGTATTAAGCGTTCAAGGCAGACAGGTAAAGCTGGGCCTGGAAATACCGGAAGAAACTACTGTCTACAGGGAAGAAGTTTACCTTAAAATTAAAGAACAGAACCGTATGGCGCTTGAAAACAGACAGCAGGACCTTTTTGCTGCGACCGAATTATGGCAAAAGAAAGAAAAAAAATAATCAGGACTCGTCTTGGAGAAAGAGAGATACTAGAGGACGGGATTATCTATTTTTCCCGTGGTCTGATCGGCTTTGACGACAAAAGAGATTTCACTCTGATCCAGATTAGAGAGGATTCACCTTTTCTTTTACTGCAAAGTGTCGAAGACCCTAATTTAGGCCTGCTTGTTGTCGATCCATACAGTTTTATGGATGAATATGAAGTTAAGCTGAGTGATGCTGAAAAAAGAATCCTCAGATTGGAAAATATTCGTCAGCTTGGCATCTTGGTCACTGTAACAATTCCCCCGGGAAGACCAGAGGAGACAACCCTTAATCTTGGCGGGCCTATTGTTATTAACTCTGAAGCACGTCGCGGGATGCAGGTGCCACAGGTGGATTCAAAATATCCATCACACTACCGTCCGCGAAATGATGAATCATAATAATACAAAGCTGACGGCTATTCATAATGAATATTCCGTCAGATAAAACAGACTTAATTGTGGTGGAGCTCTTTGTGAGTTTCACCTTTTTTTAATTTAAGGTAAAAATAAATTTACCTTAAAAAATCTATATCATCGCGTATAAGATTCAGAGCTGTTTTACGAATATCAGGCTTATATGTTCCTGCACGGACCTGCTCTCTAAGATCTTTAACCTTCTGATCTCTTGTGTCCGGGCTTTCTGCCGCCGTCTGCCGCGCTGTTCCGAGTAATTTTGCCTGTGATGAGACATTTACAACGTCACGCGTCGCCGCAGAACTTGTACTTTGTGATTGAGGCTTTTCTGCTGGATTCTTGACCTTGTTATCAGAATAGGCCTTGAGGGGGGTGTTGTTAAACTGATTGATCTTCATGATCCCCTCCCGGGTTGCCATGGTTCATTTTAAAGTTAAAAAAGAGTGCTGATATAAATCAGAGCATTGTTCGATCGACTTTTTCCAAAGTTATTTCCCATAACCGGTTCATAACTTCAGACATTTCATCAGGAGAAAGGAGTATGACACCTTGATCGTTTTCCTTAAGTACTTGTACATCGCTTCCGTCAAGTGGATACTCGAATAAGTGTTTCTCTCCGAAATCCAATTCCAACTGTTCTAGTATATCGGACACAACCGGATTTTCATTACCCGAGACAATGAGATTTTCGATAATTTCTCTTGAAATTTTTTCCACCAACTCGCGACGCCTTGCCTGCCGTGAAATTGTGACAACATCAACAGGCTCGCTCATCTTCAGGGCGCGCCTGAATCTGGCCAGTCTTTTGGCGTTAGTCAACTGCTTACCATAGGTTCGCAGCATATTTCTTATTTCAGCAGGGTTGTTTGCCACAGTTTGAATCACTCCTTATTCACCTTATCGGCGGGTTTTTTATATACTTTAGAGTATAATGATAATAACATTTAATTTAAATAGTCATTAAATTAGGTATGTTGCATTTCTAAGTGTGAGCGAGCACTCTTTTTTGGGGCAAGTCCACGAGGCTAAATCTGCCTGAATAAAAAAGTCTGTGCACCTCTAACATATAAATATGACTGTTGCCAATGTACCTGATGCTCACAGCCATAAATTTATTGTTTATGGTTAACTGTTTTATATCTAGTATTTTTTTAAAATGAACGCCGGGCAGTTTAAAAGCGAGCCTTACTTTTTAGTATGATTATAGGCTGATTTAAAGTAATTTAGCGAAAGCTTAAGGTTGAATCTTAGGCTTCTTTCTAATAGGTAGTGTCTATGTCTGATTGTAGAGAGTTTGTACTTATTGTTACGAAGGCCGGAGGAGGCACTGCCGCAAAGCTTGGAACAACCATTTCCAACTGGCTTTTTGCACGCGGTGTAAATTCTCACGTCATTGCACATCCCGCACCCCCTGCTCATGTTGAAGTCAGTGAATATAGAAAAAATTGTTCACTTGTGCTTGTTCTTGGCGGCGACGGTACTTTTATAAGTACAGCCGGCGTTGTCATAGACTGGAAAATTCCTGTTCTCGGTATTAATCACGGCAGGGTCGGTTTTCTGGCTGAGGTTATGCCGGATGACTGGGAAATAGCACTTGAAAATTTTTTGAGCCATGAGCTTGATATTTCCCGCAGGCTTGCGTTTCATTACGAAATTCAGCGCGGCACCGGAATTGTCGGACGTGGAGTCGCAGTAAATGATCTGGTTATCTCAAGAGGTTCTGTAGCCCGTATTATTTCCTTGGATATAGGACAGAGCGGACAGTGGATAAAAAACATCCGTGCTGACGGGGTTATAATTTCCACTCCTACAGGATCAACAGCATATAATGTTTCTGCCGGAGGTCCGCTTGTTCATCCGGAACTTCCTGTTATGTGCGTCACGCCTGTATGTCCGTTTTTAAACGGAGTTCGGCCTATGGTTCTGCCTGCAGAAAAACCTTTAACCATAGATATTTCTGAATCCAGCGGTGATGTCTTTATTACTGAAGACGGCAGAGTTCCATATCCGCTGAATACCGGTGACAGGGTGATTGTTACCAGGCACGAAAATGATTTGTTACTGGCCCGCATCCGCAGCAATACTTTTTTCGAAAAACTTAGAAGTAAAGGTTTCCTTTCGGAGTAATATACATTGAGAGCTCTGCTTGATTTTACATCTATTAAAGATATTCATTACGGAAAGGATCCTGTGTCAGATGCTTGGCTTCTTCATTTTATGACGTCAAATCATCTTGAAAATTTCATGGACCCCATTAAGAATGCTTCACCGGAACAACTGCGCTTTATGGTTGCGCTTGATGAAAATCAGGTCTTTGCCCCTTGTTCAGACTGGTTGTTTAAACGTCTGGTCACGCCTGGACTTGCTGCTGATTTGCTGCAGGAATATATTTATGTCTGGAAGACCTTGATCAAACTGGTCAGAACTCACGTTTCAGACAAGTATCAGCGCAGGCTTATTTTGAATCTTTGCCGTCATAAATTTAAGCAGGCACTTGATGCGTCTATTCTCATTCCTTGGCGGTTGCTGAAAGGGATGATTACAATTTTCCTTTCCCGAAGCGGCCTTGATGATCCTTACCGTAATCGCAAAAGTATTTTGGTGAGCAGAGGGCGGGCATACCTTGAGAGTGATTTTTTCAAGCGCGCAATGGAATCTTGTCCTTATCCCTCGCTTGACTGTAAATGTCTTGAAGATATGCGCTTTGAGCTTGATATGATTGAGCTTGAGAGGCTTTTCAGATTGTCAACACTTCCAGATACTTGGTGCGCAGATTTGTTTTCAGGAGATTTTTCTCGTTATTCTTCCTGTTTTTCCAAAGACAAAATTGATTTTACAGGTATGAGAAATATTTTCGGTAAAAGTAGATCAGGGTTAAAAATTTTGTATCTCCCCGATGAATCCGGTGGACTGCCTGCGGATTTGTTAATGGTAAAATCTTTGCTTCGGCAGGGACATAGTGTGATTATGGCCTTTAAAGAAGGATTCTGTTTCGATAGCCCGACTTTTTGGGACAATGAAAATGATCCTGCCCTTACCGAAGTCCTTAAGGGTGCATATTTTATAACAGAGAGCAGAATTTCTAAAAATGAGCTTTTGGACACGTTGCGCAAAAATCCTTTCGTAATTATTTCTGATGGAACACGAGAACGTCTTAATCTCATTCGTTGCAGTGTAACTTTCGCCAGGGCATGGAAAGAGTCTGACCTTATTCTAGCAAAGGGCTGGGCAAACAGACGTAGATTAATTAAAAACACGCATCAGTTTACGCGTGATGTGATGTGCTTTCATAGAAATCGTAACGGCAGGTTTAAGCTTGAGTTTAAAGCAAAATCTCATACAACTCATAAATTCAGTGAGCTTGATATTACCGCCAAGGCGGATGAAATTATTGCTGAAATGCAGCAGGCCCGTTCAGAAAGAAAAGCTGTGATGTTTTACAGTGGAATTGTCGGCAGTATTCCGGGACAGGTTGAAGTTGCCATCGGGCTTTTGAGAACTTTTGTTTCAGATCTTCGCAGTAGACTTGAAGATACATATATAATTAATCCTGCTGAACACTTTGTTGAAGGAATGGATGCGGACGACTTGATGTTTATGTGGGAAAAGGTTCAGCGGAGCGGATTAATTTCAATCTGGAGATTTCAGACTTACGCAGATATTGAAAGAAGCTTTGAGTTGATGGGTAAAAAGGTGCCTACTGTCTGGGTTGGAAAGGACGCAACTTATTCTACCGGTTGTACTAAGGAAAGGTATATAGCTCAGGATGTTCAGAAGCAGCATCGCGAGTTGCAGATTCTCGGTCCCGGTCCTGATAAGTTCCTGCGCAGACGTGAGTATGGTGTCGGCAGGTTCAGTGACGTAGTGATTGAGTCTTAAAATTAATGTTTAAATCAATCATTTTTAATAAAGCACTGCTAAGTGTTTGTCTGCTTTCGTTGTTTTTAAGCGGGTGTGCGACAAAAATTCATAGTGTCAGTAATACTTCTTACAGTGCTAAGTCAAAGGCGTGGAAAAGTAAGCGTGCCAGGTCTGGAACTGTAGTTTCAGGCCCTGCAAAGTATACGGCTCTTCCATTTTCTTCATCCGAAAATGCAGCTCGCAGGATCGAAATACAATCGCAAAATCTTTCCTCGTGGAAAGATCTTGGGCCGCAGATTAGAGAATCTATCGAATATGCAGGGCGTAATCCGGCGGGTGGTATGGCCCTTAAGAGGGATGATTTGCGTCTTACATGGGGGCAGCTTCGCAAATCTCTTGAAGATCTTGAGCGGTTGCTACCACGCTTAGACAAAAATCCGGAGCTGCTTGGAAAATCATTTATCTGGTACGAGCTTCAGTCCGGAGCAGAGATGACAGGGTATTATACCCCTGTTATTGAGGCCAGTCTTACTAAAACAGGACCTTATAAATACCCTATTTACAGAGTTCCCCCTGATTTACGCAAGGCTCGTCCTGGGCAGACTCATCCCTGGTCGGAACAATTGCGCAAGGGGTACCGGGTTGAAAATGGAAAAATTCTTCCGTATCATTCCCGCCGGGCGATTGATATCGATCAAGTGCTTGCTGGACGCAGTCTGGAAGTAGCGTGGTTGAAAGATCCTGTTGATTTGTTTTATATGCATGTTCAGGGAGGCGGGGTTCTTCACTTGCCGGATGGACGGCTTAGAACTGCTGTGTTCAGCGGAACCAACGGACTTTCTTTTAAAGGTCTCGGTCAAATTATGCTCAATAAAGGCATTCTAAACAGGAACCAGCTTTCGCGTGAAAAGATTAAAGAATACCTTCTCAGTCATCCAGACCGCATGTGGGAGTTGATGTCTGAAAATGACAGTTATATTTTTTTTCAGATAACTCGCGGACAGCCGCTTGGGGCTAACGGCAAGCCGCTAATGTCCATGGTCAGTCTTGCCACTGATCCTGAGCTTATACCGCTTGGATCAATAGTCGCGTTCCGTACAGATATTTTCCCGCAGGAAGGCCGTCCTTCACAGAGGGTAAACGGTCTCGGACTTGCCCAGGATACAGGGAAAGCTATCAGAGGAGCAAGGCTGGATTATTATATAGGGACTGGAAATGAGTTTAACTATCCAGCGCATCATTTGAAAAAAGTTGTTCCGGTTTATTTGTTGATCAGCCGAGCAGCATTAAGAAGATAATATCAGGCTAAAACCTGTTTAATAAGAACTTGCAAGGAGTGGTATATGGTCCAGTTTGAAACAGTCATCGGGCTTGAGGTTCATGCTCAGCTTAAGACAAAGACAAAAATATTTTGCGGGTGTTCCACTGAATTTGGAAAAGAACCGAACGAGAACGTCTGTGAAGTTTGTTCGGGAATGCCGGGTGTTCTTCCGGTACTTAACGAAAAAGTAATGGAATATGCTTCTAAAATGGGGCTGGCCACTAATTGTACAATTAATCAGAAATCAATTTTTGCACGTAAAAACTATTTTTATCCCGACCTTCCCAAAGGGTATCAAATTTCTCAGTTTGAATTGCCTATCTGCGAACATGGGCATCTTGATATCGTTTACGAAGACAAGGCCGGTGAGCCTTGTAAAAAACGTATCGGTATCACCCGTATTCATATGGAAGAAGATGCCGGGAAAAATATTCATTCCGCTGCTGAAAATGCCAGCTTTGTCGACTTAAACCGCACCGGTGTTCCGCTTATCGAAATAGTCAGTGAACCGGATATGCGCAGCGCAGAAGAAGCTGTTGCCTACCTGAAATCTTTGCGTAGTATTCTGCTTTATCTGGGCATCTGCGATGGTAACCTTGAAGAAGGCTCATTCCGCTGTGATGCGAATATTTCTGTTCGTCCATTCGGGCAGAAAGAGTTCGGAACACGCGCTGAACTTAAAAACATCAATTCATTCAGGAACGTTCACAAAGCAATCCAGTATGAAGTCGCTCGCCAGATTGATCTTATCGAAGACGGCGATGAAGTTATTCAGGAAACACGCCTTTATGACGCAGACAAAGGTACAACTCATTCCATGCGCGGAAAAGCTGATGCTCATGATTATCGCTATTTTCCTGATCCTGACCTTGTTCCGCTTGTCATTGCTGATGAGTGGCTTGCAGAGTGGCAGGCATCACTTCCGGAGCTTCCGGCAGAGCGCAAATCCCGTTTTGAAAGTGATTTCAAAATAAGCGAACAGGATGCGGACCTTCTTACATCTGAAAAAGATGTTGCTGATTACTTTGAAGCTGTTCTCGATTTCTATAATGAACCGCTAAAGGTCGTTAACTGGATTAAAGGTGAGTTCTTAAGGGAACTTAATCAGACCGGTTGTGCTGTTTCCGAGTGCAAGTTCACTCCTGAGATGATGGCCAAGCTTGTTGATCTGGTTGACAAAGAAGTTATCAGTATCAAAATCGGTAAAGATATTTTTAATGAAGTTTTTGCCGGAGGGCTTGATCCTGTCAAATACGTTAAAGATAAAGGTCTCGAACAGAATTCTGATACTTCCAGCTTGGAAGTAGTTGTAGATAAAGTTCTGGCAGACAATCCTGCCGAGGTTGAAGCATATAAGGGCGGCAAGACTAAACTGGTCAGCTTTTTTATGGGACAAGTTATGAGAGAGACCAAAGGACAGGCCAACCCCGGTATCGTCAGTAAAATGATTCAGGAAAAACTTTCTTAGTAAGGATTAATTCAATGACCGAACATATTCAGTTTTCTGCGGAAAAAGATGCACTTGTTCTGCTTGATCAGCGTTATCTGCCTAATCGTGAAGATTGGTTTGATTGCAAAACCACCGATGATATCGTCGAGGCTTTAGTTGTGATGGTTGTTCGCGGTGCTCCTGCTATCGGTGTTACTGCTGCGTACGGCTGTTACCTTGCAGCCCGCGAAGTTGCAGGTAGTGCTGATTGGAAAAAAGATCTCGAAGTTAATCTTGATAAGATTGAGAATGCCCGTCCTACAGCAGTGAATCTTCGCTGGGCCGTTCGTGAAATGAGAAGAATCTGGCAGGAAGCCGGGGACATTTCACTTGATGAACTTTGTTCTGTCTGGCTCGAAAGAGCAAAAGTAATTCACGTTGATGATATCCGCATGTGCGAAGATATCGGGCGTTTCGGTGGCGAGCTGATTGATGACGGTGACACCGTCATGACTCACTGTAATGCCGGAGCCCTTGCCACAGCAGGATACGGAACTGCGCTTGGTGTTATCAGAGGCGCTGTTGATCAGGGTAAAAAAGTTCAGGTTATTGCCAACGAAACCCGCCCGTTTTTACAAGGGGCAAGACTAACAGCATATGAACTTCACCGTGACGGTATCCCTGTAAAAGTTGCGTGTGACAATGCGTGTGCTTTGCTAATGAAAAAAGGGCTGGTGCAGAAAGTTGTTGTAGGTGCTGACAGAATCGCTGCAAACGGCGACGCTGTAAATAAAATCGGAACCTACGGTGTAGCTTTGCTTGCCCGTGAATTCGGTATCCCTTTTTATGTAGCCGCTCCTGTATATACAATCGATCCTGAAACTCCTACCGGTGATGATGTCCCGATTGAAGACCGCACTCCGCGTGAGGTTACTCATATCGGCGATACCAGAATTACCCCAGAAGGTGTTGAAGTTTTCAATTTCGCTTTTGATCCGACTCCTAATGAGCTTATCGCAGGGATTATCACAGAAAAAGGCGTGCTTAGACCTCCTTATTCTGAAGCTATTAAAAAACTCTTTAGTTAGTCCGGTACATATGGTTATATAGTTATCTGTACGCGAAAAGTACTTTTGTCCGGCTTTTTTGTTTCGGCTAATTGCAGTTGAGGCTTTACAGAGTGCCTCTCCTTGTGCCATATGCCGCTATTGGACATCATTGACGGGAAGATTGATGTCTTCCCGTCTTTTTTCAGTTAGAGTATTTTTCGTAACACGCTTCATCCACGGTTTACGGTTTACACGTTATATTTTTCAGGAGGCTGGCCATGCTGCCGACCATAGCACTTGTAGGACGTCCTAATGTTGGAAAGTCCACTATATTCAATAGGTTGTTGCGAAAAAAAAGAGCTCTGACTCATGATATGCCCGGAATTACCCGCGATCGTATCTATGATGAAGGTCACTATGAAGGCGTTAGATACGCCCTTGTAGATACCGGTGGCCTCGTAATGGAAAGCGACAATGAATCAGAAGAATTTCAGGGTGATATCTTCGAGCAGGCTAGAGAAGCCATTGAAGAAGCTCACGCCCTTATATTAGTAGTAGACGGGCGGCTTGGGCTCACTCCGCTTGATGAGCAAGTCGCCAGCTTTATCCGTCAGAGTAATAAGCCGATTCTATTATTGGTAAATAAAGTTGACGGTTCAGAGATTGAAGCTCAGTGCCTGTCTGAATTTCACGTACTCGGGTTTGAAATGATGCCTGTTTCAGCAGAGCATGGTTACAACCTTGAAGCTTTGCGTGTGAAAGTGGCAGAGCTTGCTGAAAATACCGGAATTATTCCCGAAGAAGAAGATCCGGAAAAAGTTGGGCTTAAGATTGCTATGCTGGGGCGGCCGAATGCAGGCAAATCTTCAATGGTAAATGCTTTGACCGGAGAAGAAAGAGTTATCGTAAGCGACATTGCCGGAACAACCCGCGACAGTGTTAACGTTACTTTTCTTTCAGGTGGAAAGACTTTTACTTTTGTCGACACTGCCGGAGTCAGGCGCAGAACAAATATTTCAAATACAATCGAAAGATACAGCGTTCTTCGCGCTCTCAAAAGCAGTAAGATTGCGGATGTAACCATAATGGTTGTTGATGCTATCGGCGGGCTTACCAAGCAGGATAAGCGCTTGCTTGATTTTCTTGCAAAAGAAGCAACACCGTTTATTATTGCTGTTAATAAAATTGATCTGGTTTCACAGAGAGAACGTGACGAGCTTAAACGCGGTTTTGAAATGGCTCTTAGAATGGCAAATCATGTTCCTGTTATTTATACTTCATGTATATCTAAATCAGGGCTTGGAGGAATTCTACCTCTGGCAGCAAAGCTTAAGGCAGAGTGCTCAATAAGAGTTTCCACAGGACAGCTCAATCGAATCATGAAAGAAGTTATTGAGAAACATCAGCCGCCGGTTGTTAAACGCAGAAGGGCTAAGTTTAAGTATTTGACTCAGGCTGATGAAGAGCCTCCAACCTTTATTTTCTTTATTAATGATGAAAGGTTGATCAGACCTACATATCATCGTTTTCTTGAAAATAAACTTAGAAAGATTTTGAATATTAAGATTGCCCCTCTGAATATTTACTTCAGATCCACGGCAAGAGATAAAGAAACAAGATAATTTAAGAAAATAGTTAAATTGTTGTTGACAAGTGAGCGTAGAACTCATATTAAAACGCTCCGAGCGGGTGAAGCGCAATGCGCAAATAACCTGTTCAACTAATGGAGAGGTGGCCGAGCATGGCTGAAGGCGCTCGCCTGCTAAGCGAGTATAGGGCTTAAAACTCTATCCGGGGTTCAAATCCCCGCCTCTCCGCCAGAGAAAGTTTAAAAGGCAGTTGAATTAAATTCAACTGCCTTTTTTGTGTTTATACAATATGTCTTATTAGGCATATATAAATTAGTTTTTAATATTGTTTTATTGTAAGTCTCTATGATATAAGTCTTACAGAATATATTTGTGAATCATTTCACGTCCATTGATGTTTTTTTATCTTTAATTTTAATAACCATTGGCTGCCACAATTCTTCTAGAGGATAAATGCCTAATTCAGTCGGAATAATTATTGTTGATGACCACGCATTGGTCAGAGAAGGTCTTAAGAATATTCTTAAGGCTCAAAGCGGCATCAATGTCTTGGGGATGGCAGAGAATGGGCTTGAGGCTGTCAGGTTATGCAAGAGGCTGAATCCTGATGTTGTTCTTATGGACTTATCCATGCCTGTTAAAAGTGGCGTACAGGCTATTCAGGAACTTGCGAAAGATGGTGTGCGCATTAAGTTGCTGGCCCTTACAGCTCATGTCGATGCAGAGCACGTTTTTCTAGCTCTCGATGCCGGAGCAAGCGGGTATGTTCTTAAAAATTCAACCAGCGAAGAGCTGGTTATGGCCATTCGCACTGTGATGGAAGGTAAAGTTTACCTTGCTCCGGGAATTTCCGCAGAAGTGGCGAAAGGTTTTTTGAAAAAGAGGTATACGGACGGTTGTGAAAAGCTTGATACATTGACCAATCGTGAAAGAGAGATTTTTAAGAATATTTTATCCGGCTACAAAAATCGTGAAATCGGCGACATTTTGATTATAAGCGTTAAAACCGTCGAAAAACATCGCGCCAATTTAATGAAAAAGTTGGGCCTTAGATCTATTGCTGAACTGAAAGCTTATGGCGAAGAGCTTGCCTCCAGAGAAATATTTTTATAGCTGATATTCTTAAGTTTACGCCTGTCTTTAAATGATTTTACTAATACTCAGTCAAATTTAAGTCCATAAGTAAAAAAAAATAGTTGTTTTTGATAAAAGTAGTTGACATTTCGGGAGATTTCGACAAGGTTCATTTTGCGTTTGGAGAGGTGGCAGAGTCCGGTTGAACGCGGTAGTCTTGAAAACTATTGAAGGTGTGAGCCTTCCGGGGGTTCGAATCCCTCCCTCTCCGCCATATAAAAATTCACCATAGTCAATATGGTTCAAAGGCCCTGCAATCGCAGGGCCTTTTCTTTTTCTACCGTTCAAGAGTAATCCAAGATGGTCCATAGATGTACTCACCTTGACGATTTACCGCATCCAATAAGGAGTTTTCATGCTGGTTCATATATCAAAGGATTTAACCCTGACCGATACACCTGCCGACTTGGTGAAAAAGATTAAAGAGTCTTTGACACTGATGAATCCTGAGTACGTTAACGCCATGAAGTACGGGCGTAGAGCTGTGCGCATTGCTAAGTATATAAAGATGTTTTCAGGAGATCGCAGTGGCAGGTTGCATTGTCCACGCGGCTATGGGGTTGAGCTGCATCGGCTTGCTAAAGCAGCAGGCGAAGAAATTACATATGAAGACAACAGGCGTGAATTAGATCCTGTGGAGTTCTCTTTCAGCGGAGAATTCAGGCCATATCAGTTAGCAGCATTGGAATCTTTTTCTAGGTCCTCACAGGGAATTCTGGAAGCAGGAACCGGCGCAGGTAAAACAGTTATGGCACTGGCTTTGATTGCTGAGCGTAAGCAGCCTTGTCTTGTGCTTGTGCATACGAAAGAATTACTTCTGCAATGGGTTGATAGGGCGCAGCAGTTCTTAGGTGTTGAGGCCGGACAGGTCGGTAATGGAAAATTTAATATACAGCCTTTTACTGTAGCGACCATCCAGACCGCGCGTAATCGCTTAGATAAATTGGTTCATGCTTTCGGGCATATTGTAGTTGATGAATGCCATAGGGCCCCTGCAAGCACCTTTCAGGATGTTGTCACCAGCTTTGATGCTAAGTATCTGACTGGTCTTTCTGCTACGCCTTATCGTAATGACGGCCTTGACCGGATAATAAATTTGACACTTGGTGATGTTGTGCATCGTGTTGATCCGGATTTGCTGCGGGATACAGGAGCCATACTCAAACCGGAAGTAGTTACCGTGGAGACGGAATTTTCCTTTGCTGGCGATGCTTCAAATGAATATCCGCTCATGATGACAGCTGTTGCCGAGGACCGAGGGCGCAACAATCTCATAGCAGGCTGTGTGCAGGGAGAGCTTGAGCAGAATTCAGGTACTTTGCTGCTAGTGGCGGACAGAACAGCGCACCTTTTTGCACTTGCTGAAATATTAGAGGAGCAGGGCGTGGACGTGGCTGTTCTGACCGGAAAAACTCCGACTGCAGAGCGAGAGCTTCTTGTTGAGGATTTAAATGCCGGTAAGATTAAAGTGCTGGCAAGCACCGCTTCTCTTATAGGCGAAGGATTTGATTGTCCGGGCCTATCCACTCTTTTTCTTTGTTCTCCAATCAAATCAAAAGGAAGACTCGTGCAGATCATCGGGCGTATTCTAAGACCGGCTGACGGCAAGAGACCTCGGCTCTACGACTTCATTGATATCAAAGTCGGGGTGTTAGAGAACAGTGCCGGAATACGGCAACGTATTTATGATGAAATGGCGTAGAAGGAAATTTGATGATTTTATAAGCCCTCCCTGAATTTCAAGGAGGGCTTTCTTTTTGATATTTTGAACGATTTTTTGCCGGTACATCCGCTATGACCGGATAAAGGAGCGATTCTTGATTATCAACCAGGCGATGCCGCAGATTACTCCGACGAGTATTTGCATGATGCCCAGTGTAGAGATAAGGGCATCTGCTTCCAGTGATATGAGGAACATGCCGATGCTCCCCATGAACAGGGCTGTGAAGTTAATAAGTGAAGCTGCTGACCCTGTGTCTCCGTCCTGCTGGGAAAGCAGCAGATTCGCTGAAGGAGGACGCATCATGCTTATTCCTATGGTGCTTGCAAGCATTGTCAAAGCGAATACGTTCGGTGAGGATGCTCCAAAAAATACAAGCATGATGCCACTGACCGTTATGATAAAGAAGCTGGCAGTAATGATAGTCCGACTGTGGACCCACTTTGAAAGACGTATGAACAGAAGCGGGCCTACCAATGAACCGAGTGCGTTAAAGCCGAAGTACAGACCATACTGCTGTTCACTCATGCCGAATCCGTTGATGTAGATAAAGGCGGAAGCGGCGATGAAAGCCATCAGTGGCAGGGCGGCCATAGAGAATACTCCCAGAAGAGCGGAAAACCCAGGGTTTTTCAGGACCACGCCAAGTCTTCCTATCGAATGGAGAACATTTCCTTCAAATCGGTCCTTAAGAGTTTCATCCAGCTGCGTGGATAATAAAAAGGTTATACTGGAAAATCCTGCAAGGAACCAGAATATAACCCTCCAGCTCATAAATTTCATGATAAAGGCTCCAAATATCGGCGCAACCACCGGGGCTACAACAACCATGGATATAACCAGAGCCAGAACTGATTCTCGTTTGCGTCCGGTGAACATGTCTTTGACCATGGCGGTAGCTACAGCTTCAGCTGCTCCTCCGCCGAACGCCTGAAGCACTCGGGACAGGATAAGCATAGTTACATTGGTGGATAGAGCGCATCCTACGCTGCCTATAATGTACAGTACAAGTCCTGTCAGCAGGACAGGCTTTCGTCCGAATTTTTCGCTTACAGGGCCCCAGAACAGTATGCCCAGAGCAAAAAAAATCAGAAAAAGGCTGAGGCTCAGGTTAACCGCACTCTGGCTTGCGTCGAGAATTTTCATCATGTGCGGCAATGCCGGAAGATAAAGATCCGTTGACAGGGGAGGGAAGGCGCTGAGCACTGCCAGCATGGCGATCATGGATTTCTTGCCGAAAAAATGTTGTTTACTTTCCACGTTATTACTCCTGAGAACAACCTAGTAAGGCATGTCTTCAGTTTTTATTCTCTTATTGAGCACTTCGTTCAGGGTGGTCATGACTTCATACCATTTTTCAAATGTCTCCATGCCTAGTTGTTCCGTGATGGACATGAACCAGTTTGTCACCTCTGCATGGACATGGTTTATATGTTTTTCAAAAGGGATACTGACTGTAAGGATCACTTCACGCCGGTTATCCCGGTTGGTCTCACGTTGAACCATTCCGGTTTTTACCATGCGTTCCACCTGGGCGGATGCCGCAGCCTTGGACAGACGCATTGCCGTTGCAAATTCTTTAAGCGAACAGGGCTCAATATTTTTTAACATAAAAGCCGCGCGAATATGATTCGAGGTCATTTTTTTGAATATATCATCTGGCATTTCGGCTTTGATTTTATTGACCACGACGTTTTCAATATAATCTTTCAGGAGCCCGTCAGTCCTGACGATGAAATCGACCTTGTCTTTGAATGTGTTCGTCATTTAGTATCTCCGATAATTAGGGCAAGAACTTATTCTGGTGCAGGTTCACTGTAACAAGAGCATGATCTAAGATATGCAAATATTATTGTCAATAAAATTGACTGTTGTTTGTGTTGACTGTTTTAGAGGAAGAGAGAAAAGTGGTAGGGTGCAGTAAATAGTTTGAGCTTTGTTAAGTTGTATTTGTGTATCAAATGAGATACATTTTTTGTGGAGGATAAAATTATGCCGTCAAAATCATCTATGATTCATGTCCGTGTTGATCCGGTTGTAAAGGCCGAAGCCGCAGAAGCTTTGTCAGGGGTGGGGCTTAGTCTTTCTGATGCGGTAAGAATTCTTCTAACCAGAATCGCAAAAGAGGGTGGTTTGCCCGCTGGACTTACTTGCAATCAGGAAGAGCATGACCGTTGGTTTAAGGCAAAAGTTCAGGCCGCACTTGAAGATACCAGCCCGACAATTGCACACAGTCAGGTAATGGATGAGGCTGAACAGCTTTTGGCTACGCCATATCTGAAGCAGAAGTAAGATTTAATAATATGAATTGTCTTTTGGTACGATACTCCCACCATATTAAAACCAACAAAGCCCCCCTTGAAAATATCAAGAAGGGCTTAATTTTCCTAATACCGAAAACTACATGCTATCAATTTTGAGGGCATTTTTAGCGAGCTTAATTTTTTCACTTTGCTCCATTTCAAGGAGTCCCTGAAAAACTTCGCGGACATCGTCGGATATTTCATTCTGGAGTATCCCTTCATAGGTATCCAAGAGGCACTGATCAAAATCCACAGCAATTTTTATCACTTCTTGTGTCGACATGCCCGGGTCGAGCGTTGCGTCGAAAAACGGATTCAGGTCGCATTTTTTGTTAGCGAACATGAACCACGTATCAAGAATATGTTCTGAAATACCCTCTTCATATTCGTCTACAATTGCAGCCAGATTGTCATGGTGTCTGCTCATATAATCTAGAAGGATTTTAACCCTTTCTTTCTCAACCTTGTCGGATAAATTGTCGTAAAAATCACCCAGTTTTTTATGAAAAAATTTAGTCTGTTCAATTACATCTTTGGCAGTCTGGACTTGTGTCATCGTGTTTCTCCTGACCGGTTAGAGCGGTCTTATTGTATCCGTTTTATCGGTACATTTTTTGTCAAAGTCATACTTGCCGCATTTGCATCCTGATCCGTCCTCTGCTTGCAGTGAACCTCGGCAGGAGCCGCGGAGACAGCTGCGTTTGAAGATAACTCCGACAGCAAGACCTATGAAGGCAATGATGAAAATAACGGCAGTCAGCATCAGTGTTTGCATGATATATATCCTCAGTTCAGTTTTTCATGTTTCGGGAAATTACCGGTTGCGGTTTCAACAAATCCATCCGCTGTTTTTACAATGAAAAATGCGGAAAGATTTTCTTTTTCAGCCAACTCGATACCCCGTTTAGGTCCAAGCACCGTCAGACCAGTAGCCAATGCGTCAGCGCGCGCGCAAGTGTCGGCCATAACGCTGACCGAGACGAGAGTGTGCGTAATCGGGCGGCCCGTCGTCGGGTCGAGAATATGGGAGTAGCGTTTACCGTTCACTTCAAAATAGTTGCGGTAATCGCCGGATGTAGCCATAGCTTTGTCGGTGAAAGCAATAACGGCCTGAACCGCGCGTTCCATACTGACAGGTTTTTCCACAGCAATACGCCACGGTCCGCCATTCGGTTTTTTGCCCTCAGCTCTGATTTCTCCGCCTATTTCTACCATGAAGCTTTTTATATTCTGACTCGCAAGCCAATTGCTTACGGCGTCCACGCAGTAACCTTTGGCTATGGCAGCCAGATCAATGGTAATGGTCGGCTTGAGCTTTTTCAGCTGCGGCGGATCAGTGCTGACTTCAACAAACTTAGATCCTACATTGCTCAGTCTTTCCTTGATCTCGGCATCACTTGGAACAACATCGGTCTGTTTGTCAGGGCCGAATCCCCATAAGTTAACCAGTGGAGCGACAGTTATATCGAAAGCTCCGTCAGTCATGCGGTTGATATCTTTAGCCGTCTTGACGACTTCGGCTAATTCTTTGGATACTGGGAACCAGTCAGGTCCCTTATAAGTGTTAAATTGCGACAATTCTGAATCCGGTTTGAACAGAGACATTGCCGAGTTAACTTTTCCCACAACCTGCTCAATGCCTTTATTCAAGGACTCAACCGATAAATTGTCAGGAAGGTCATAAATCACGATGGAGTACATCGTGCCAAGGGCTTTTCCCTTAAGTTGAACGGGTTTGGATTCGCCGCCGCACCCACCTAAGATGAGTGTCAGAATGAGTAATCCGGTGAATTTTTTAAGCGACCCCGAAAACCACTTCATATATCTTATCCTTGTAATATGAACCGCAAAGGGCAATTTATCTGTTTGTTTTAAAGTGCTCGCGGCCGGAAAGAATCTTTCCGGCCCGAGCCTTTTTCTGTATCAGCTTCAGCCTGATTAGGCTCCGAAGTTATCGTACATAATGTTTTCTTTTTCTACGCCTTGAGCGATGAGCATGTTTTCCACCGCAGACGCCATCATCGGTGGTCCGCACATGTAGAATTCACAATCTTCAGGAGCTTGATGGCTCTTGATATAGTTCTCGAAAAGAACGTTGTGGATGAATCCTGTGTATCCTGTCCAGTTGTCTTCCGGTTGCGGATCGGACAAGGCTACATGCCAAGTGAAGTTCGGGAACTCTTCGGCAAGTTGGTTAAACTCTTCTACGTAGAACATTTCACGCAAACTGCGAGCACCGTACCAGAAACTGATTTTACGCTTCGTACCTAACCGTCTCAATTGATCGAAGATGTGCGAACGCATGGGAGCCATACCCGCGCCACCGCCGATGAAGATCATTTCAGAGTCCGTATCACGGGCGAAGAATTCGCCGTAAGGACCGGAAATGGTGACTTTATCACCCGGTTTAAGGCTGTATATGTACGAAGACATCTGTCCGGGAGGAGCGTCAGGAGCAAATGGAGGAGGCGGACAAACACGGACGTTAAGCATTATGATGCCTTTTTCATCGGGGTAGTTGGCCATTGAATATGCACGCACAATGGGCTCTTTGACCACCGAAGTGTAACGCCACAGGTTGAATTTATCCCAGTCTCCCTTAAACTGTTCGCCTACTTCAAAATCCTTGTAGTGAACGGTATGAGCAGGAGCTTCAATCTGAATGTAACCTCCTGCACGGAAGTCGACACTTTCCCCTTCGGGAAGTTGAATTGTGAATTCTTTGATGAATGTAGCGCGCGGAATATTGGATTTAACCGTACATTCCCACTTTTTGATATCAAAGATTTCGGCCGGAACCTGAATTTTCATATCCTGTTTAACATTCACCTGACAGGCGAGGCGAGTCCCTTCACGGGCTTCACGCTTGCTTACATGTGCGGTTTCTGTCGGCAGTATGTCTCCACCGCCGGAATGGACAAGACATTTACACTGACCGCAGGAACCACCGCCTCCGCAGGCGGATGGAACATATATTTCCTTTTCAGCCAATGCGTTAAGGAGTTTTGTCCCGGGTCTGACCGCAATGGACTTTTTCGGGTCTCCGTTAATTTCAATGTTAACCTCTCCGCTCGGGACAAGTTTGGCCCGGGCGAGCAGGATGAACACGCACAGCGCAAGAACTACGCCGGTAAACATCACTACACCGAGTATTATTTCAACCATGGTTCTTCACTTCCCATAGTTTGATGGTTCGTAAATAAAAAGGCGCAAGCAGCAACCTTTGCAACTACATCTGTATTCCTGAAAATGACAGAAATCCGAATGACATAAGACCGACCACGATAAACGTGATGCCCAGTCCCTGAAGTCCTTCAGGTACATTCGAATATTTCATTTTCTCGCGGATACCGGCCAGAACAACTATGGCAAGTGCCCAGCCGATGCCGGAACCGAAACCGAAGGTAAGGGATTCTGCAAAGTTGTAATCACGTTCCACCATAAATAGAGAAGCTCCCAAAATGGCGCAGTTAACAGTGATCAGGGGCAAAAATATGCCCAGAGCATTGTAAAGAGACGGTACATATTTATCGAGAGCCATTTCCATAATTTGAACGATAGCTGCGATAACTCCTATGTATGAAATCAGACCGACAAACGTGAGGTCCACGTTGCCGAATCCGGCCCATGCGAGAGCTCCTTCACGCAGGAAGTAGTTGTAAAGCAGGTTATTGACCGGAACTGTGATCGTCATGACCACAACAACAGCCACGCCCAGTCCTAGAGCAGTTGCCACCTTTTTGGACACTGCCAGAAAGGTGCACATGCCAAGGAAGAAGGCCAGTGCCATATTTTCGATAAAAATCGATTTGACAAAGATATTAAGTAGATGTTCCACGGCTCACTCCTTTATGGCTTAGCGTTTTTACGCTTTTCGTAAGCATTCACGGACCAGATGAGCAATCCGATAATGAAGAACGCACTCGGGGGTAGAAGCATGAGTCCGTTCGGTTCGTACCAGCCGCCTTCAGACGTTAGTTTGAACACGCTAAGCCCGAATAGTTTGCCTGAGCCTAATAACTCGCGAAGAAAAGCCACGATAAGAAGAACTAGACCATATCCTAAACCGTTACCGAGACCGTCGGCAAAGCTCAGACTTGGCGGATTCTTCATGGCATATGCTTCAGCTCGTCCCATGACGATGCAGTTAGTTATGATAAGTCCGACGAACACGGACAGCTGTTTGCTGATTCCGTAGGCAAACGCTTTAAGAAACTGATCAACTATGATGACCAGTGTAGCAATGATGGTCATCATGACGATAATGCGGATGCTTGAAGGAATGTGTTTACGGATAGAACTGATCGACATGTTTGAGGCTGCCGTAACAAAAGTTACAGCAAGACTCATAACGAACGCCGTCTCAAGTTTGGTGGTAACGGCCAGCGCTGAACAAATCCCGAGGATCTGAACGGCGATGGGGTTGTCCTCCAGAAGCGGTTTGAGCAAAACTTCTCTGAATTTAGCCATTTTGATCACCTTCCTCTATAGCCAGTTGCTTCAGGTAGAGTTCAAATCCACCTTCGCCCAGCCAGTAATGCACCAGATTGGTAACACCACGTGATGTCAGCGTGGCTCCTGCCAGTCCATCTACTTCGTGTGCGGCCATTGGGTCAGCGGGGTTGACCGTCCCTTTAATAACGTCAAGAACAGGTTCGCCCTTGTCGTTATAAACCTTTTTGTCTATCCACTTCGCTTTCCAGTTAGGATTGTCAACTTCTCCGCCGAGTCCAGGAGTTTCACCGTGTTCATAAAAACCGAAGCTTTTTACGGTGGTTAAGTCAGGAGCAAGAGCTATGAAGCCATACATGGTCGACCATAACCCTTTGCCGTGGATAGGCAGGATCACACGTTTAAGGGTTTTACCGTCTTTAAGCAGATAGACATTGGCATATTTGGAACGGTGTCCGATGCCTGCCTGATCTCCGCCGGATGGAATGATGATACTTGATGCCGGGTCTTTGGCGGCTTTACGCTGATCAAAGGTGTCCGCATTTATGTCCACATATTTACCGGTAGATAAGTCAACAACTTTGGATTCGATCTGTTTATATAGTTCGGCAACCGGAACATCTTTATTGTAGATGCCGGCAGCTTTCAGAATGTTTTCTTTGCGCGCCAGAGATTTGTTTTCTTCCTGAATGGATTTCAAACCTACTGCTGCCGCTGATACCAGAAGCGAGCAGACGAGGCACAGAGAAAACGCCACAACAAATACTTTTTTCGTTGAATCGTTAGACACTGCGCACCTTCCTTCGCTTGATATTACCCCTCATGACAAAGTGGTCGATGATCGGAGCAAACACGTTACCGAAGAGGATCGCCAGCATGACACCTTCGGGGTAGGCCGGATTGACCGTACGTATCAGAATAATCATGATCCCGATAAGTGCCCCGTAATAGTATTGTCCTTTCGGAGTCATGGACGAGGATACCGGATCAGTTGCCATGTATACCATACCGAAGGCTAAACCACCCATGACCAGATGCCACAGAGGGCTGATCGTCATCATCGGGTTGGTTGCGCTTCCTATTGTATTGAACACAATCGCTACAACAGAAGCTCCGGCAAGTATGGAGATCATGATACGCCACGAGGCAATACCTGTTATGATCAGAACGACTGCTCCGATAAGACACGCAAGTGTTGAAGTTTCGCCGATTGAACCCGGGATGGTTCCGATAAAGCAGTCCCACCATGAGTATTTGGCCATGACTGCCGTTATGCCTCCGCCTGAAGCAAGAGCCAGCGGAGTCGCGCCTGAGTATCCATCAACGGCAACCCATGCTGCGTTGCCGGAGATGTGAGCAGGATAGGCAAAAAACAGGAACGCACGGGCCAGAAGTGCCGGGTTAAGGATGTTTTTTCCTGTGCCTCCGAATATTTCTTTACCGATAACTACACCGAAGCTTGTAGCCAGAGCCACCTGCCACAGCGGAATATTAGGTGGAAGAATGAGCGGAATGAGCGATCCCGTAACGAGGAATCCTTCGTTAATTTCATGTTTGCGGACAACTGCAAAAAGCGTTTCCCAAAAACCGCCTACAATATTGCAGACAATATAAATCGGGAAAAAGTAGAGTGCTCCGAGAATGACATTGGCTCCGAAGTTTTCCGGATTTGCCGCAAGTCCTAAAAGCTTCATCACACTCCAACGCCAACCTGTTCCTGCTTCAAGTCCGAGTGCTGAAAGTGCAGTATTAGCCTGATATCCCGTATTCCACATAGCCATGTAAAAACATGGAATGAGAGCGAAAACCACGGTGATCATTACTCGTTTGAGATCAATGGCATCGCGGACGTGAGGGGCTCCTGAACTTGTTTCACTTGGCGTAAGCATAAAGGTGTCTATCATTTCGTAGAGCGGGTAGTACTTTTTGTACTTTCCGTCTCCGGTGACAGCACTGTGTATTTTTTTAAGCAAAGTTCCCATAATTCTTATCCTTCCTTCTCGATAAGAGTGAGGACTTCGCGCAGCATGAACCCGAAATCGTTCTTGCCGCAGTCCACAAAGGACAACAGGGCGAGGTCTTCCTCATCGAGTTCCAGACAGCCGAGTGCCTGAGCTTCATCCGTGTCCATAACAGCCATCGCTCTTACAAGATACGTCGGCAGGATATCCAGCGGCATGACCTCGTCAAACGCTCCAGTGGGGAAAATAGCTCTCGCGCTTCCGCCTAATAGTGTATTCAGAGCAAACTTTTTCCCTTTTGTACAAAATGCTGACAAATACACTGATTTTGCAGAGAACTTGTTGAGTCCCAGTCCCAGCCAACCCAGAAACTCGCGCTTACCGCCTTCGGCAATTGCTGTAATCTGGTTATGGAAGCGACCAAGAAAACCAAGCGGTCCTTCCGCTTTAAAGCCGGAAAGGACTGACCCTGAAACTATACGGACTTCGCCTTTAAGGATTTTTCCAGAAAGCACTTCGCCCATGCAGGCGCCCATTCTTGTCTTCAGGATACACGGACGTTTAACCATAGGGCCGCCGAGAGCTATGAAACGTTCTGTAGCAAGCCTGCCGGTGATGAAAAGCTTGCCGATAGCAATGACGTCTTGATAACCAAGGTGCCAAACTGTTTTTCCAGGACCCACTGGGTCAATAAAATGAATGTGAGTTCCTGCCAGACCTGCAGGGTGAGGTCCCGAAAAGAGCTGGGTTTTCACTTCTTGTAGAAGCGGTAGAGCTTTGCCGTCTGCCGCGCAGACATTGACATCGCCTTTGGTCAGCCTGGTTAGGATACGAAGACCGTCAAGCCATGCTTCAGATTCTTGCCAGATGATCGGAGTTGGGTCAGCGGACAGCGGATTGGTATCCATCGCCGTTACAAAAATGGAATGCGGAACAGAATCTATTTCCGGAGTTTTGCTGAAAGGGCGTGTGCGAAACGCGGTCCACATGCCGGATGTTACGAGGTTATCTACTACTTTTTGGCGATCAAGGCTGAGCAGCTTATCCGAACTGTATTTCGGAAATTCAACTTCTCCGGCTGTTTCATCAAGTTCAATGACAACAGACTGCAAAAGCCGACGGTCACCTCTGTTGATGGCGATAATCTTACCGGATCCGGGAGCCGTGAAGATTACACCTTCGGTTTTTTTGTCTTTAAAGATAGCTTGGCCAAGTTTGACCGTATCCCCTACTGCAACGGACATACTCGGTTTCATGCCGACATAGTCGCAACCGAGCACCGCTACAGTTTTAGGAGGACTTTCCTCGAATAATTCCAACTCAGGTTCACCCGAGATAGGAATGTCGAGTCCTTTCTTGAGTTTTATCATAAAGAGTACACCTTATCCCTATAAGCTTTTACGGACAGTAATTTGGGTGCAACGAAGCAATACACTTAGGCATTTGTGCCTTAGCGCATCCTGAGAAGGGCGGGTTTAAATCTTGACAATTTCCGGTGCGCACATGAGGAAGCTCTGGTTTGAGCAGGAAAAGGCACGGAAATTTTTTTGCGTTGGACTTATTACGTAACCGTTATACTATAACTCGTCAACCGCTTGTGTAAATTTTCTCAATATGTGGTCAGAAATAGAGTTAACTGAGTAAATCAGTCTGCATACATTTTTTTGCTCATTATCACGAAAGTGGGCAGAAGGCACAATCCGCTGAAAAGCGCACTCAGCTCAAAAGCATCAGTCATACTTCCATTTTCTGCGGCGAATCCGGCGAGGCTTGGACCGATAACAAATCCTAGATTGGCTGCTCCGAGAAATATTCCCATGATGGACCCTTTCGCAGATCCCATATCAGCAGCCAGGGACATGGAAGCAGGCAGTGAAAGAGCTGACCCGAGACCCATTGTCACCGCAAGGCATGCAAATCCCCACATGGGCAGAGACAGGCCGAAGCCGAACAGACAGGCTGCACATATGCCCATGCCTAAAAATGTCAGCCCTGTTTTATCACGTATGTCAGCCCACCTGCTGGTCAAAGGCATGCCTAAAATGATGGCAATATTGGGAAGCGCGAAAAGAATTCCTGCAATAATTCCGCTAAGTCCGAACCGTTCGTTGATGAGCCGTGGCAAAAAAGTAATGATCACCGATGATCCTACGGTTCTCCCCATGACCGCTAACAGCAGGGCCAGAAAGTTCAGGTTGCGCCATGGCGCTCCTGTTTTTACAGATTTTGCCATTGTTGAATGAATAGGTGAAGTCGCTTTAGCACGAATGAAAAAAAGAAAAGTAAATCCCATCCCGATACCTGGTAGTGCAAGAGACAACGGCCCTATACCTTTTTGAATATTTATGGCCAAGCCTCCGGCTAACGGGCCGAGAATAAGAGCTGTATATAAGCAGGTATTGTAGGCTCCGAATAATCGGCCACGTTTATTTTTAGGTACACATCCTCCTAAAAGGGACATGGTTACGGGTTTTACTATGCCTGAGCAAAATCCTAAGCAAATCTGAATAATACCAAGTGTCTCTGGGGATTGGGAGAATGAATAAAGAGCGGGGATAAAAGTTCCGGCTCCAGTCGCCGCAAGAAGGAGCGGGATAGGACCGACAAAATCCGCACCGTAACCGGCAAGAGGCGCAAGGATCAGGCGGGCAAGGAAGTATCCTGAAAACGCAAGTCCGAGCCATGCAGGGGAAAGCCCTGAAGACTGGGCGTTGACAGACATGGCAAACGTGAAAGCTCCAACTCCGAAAGTTGAAAAAAAAGCTGCCCCGAGAACTGCTTGAGCCGTTTGTTTTTCACCCTTGGAACATCCCAATAAACTTTCACGCCAGAAAAAATCGAATTTTAGTTTCACGCCGAAATATCCTCATAAAGGGGTTTTCCGCATTTATTGCTATTTTGTCTTTGCAGCACTCTCATATCTATAAAATACTGTCTATGGCGAGGTTTAAAATTAAAATGTGTCATTTTGACTCGTTTTGGTGTATCGTGTGGGTCAAAATCAGCTTTATGATTTAACTAACTGAAATGTTAGTGTAAGTTTTAATACGTTAGTTTGTATTATGCTGTAATGGGAGTTGAATCCATTTAATACAAACCAATTGGCCTCACTGAATATTGTTTTAAAACACTAACTATTTAATATTTAAGCTTAAAATATTTGGTTCGTATCTTGCTGTTAAACCTTGAAAACCTGCGTTGGGTGGGTTGTTGGTTGTAGAATATCGGCTGTGGATGCAATTTTTATTTAACTAATATAACTTACAGGAGTGTAAAACATAATTAAGTTTTTTATTCTAACGTTTTTAAATTCTTCTTCCTTTTTAAAAAGCTTTGAATAGGTTCTAGATGGTCTAGAAAATTCAGAGTAATTTGATTACAAGAAAAGTTGTATTCTTGTGATATAGGGGAGTAGTATATTTTATATTGGACTGTCTTTCTTTAAACTATACTTAGTAAGAAGATAGAATTGCGGAAATTTTTGCCTTAAAAAATAGTTAATTAGGTTGTGTTCTTATTGAACATCCTGAAAAGAAAGGGTTTACACTAAATTTAGTGTAAACCCTTTTCTTATGGGTGATGATATTCATAACAGTACTCCTGACTGCTGAAAAGTAGGGCTAAGCCGGATTGATCCACGTACCGGAAGGGCGTAGACTCTCTTCAACGAAAGAGATAAGGACTATGTGGAAAAAACTTTCTATTTGAGAATTTAAATCTCACATTAGCAAAATTCATTTAGATATAAATACAAGGAACCTTTTTATGAGTATTCAGAGTCTTAACCCGGCTACCGAAGAAGTGGTCGCCTCTTTTAATCCGTTATCTGAAGGTGATTTACAGAACGTTCTTAACTCTACGGCGGAGTCTTGGACCGGGTGGAAATCGAAGAGTTTCAGTGAACGCGCCGGACTCTTGAAAAAAGCAGCAGATCAGTTACGAGCTCAGAGTGAAGAACTTGCTGAAATTATGGCTGTAGAAATGGGTAAACCAATTCGCATGGGTAAAGAAGAAGCTTTAAAATGTGCTGCGGTATGTGACTATTACGCTGATGAAGGGGAGTCCATGCTTGCACCTATCCCTGTAGAAGGCGTGGGGCGTAAAGCGTTCGTTACTTTCGAGCCGCTTGGTACGGTGCTGACCGTGATGCCGTGGAATTTCCCGTTCTGGCAGGTGTTCCGCATAGCGGCGCCTTCGCTTATGGCTGGGAATACTGTTGTTCTTAAACATGCCTCCAATGTCCCCCAGTGTGCTCTGGCTATTGAAAAAATATTTGTAGATGCGGGATTTCCTGCAAACGTATTCAGAACATTGCTCATCGGGGCAAGTCAGGTTGAAACTGTTTTGGATCATAAGTCCGTGTTCGCAGTAAGCCTCACCGGAAGTGCCGCCGCCGGACGGAAAGTGGCTTCCGCCGCCGGAGCAAGACTTAAAAAGTCAGTTATGGAATTAGGGGGAAGTGACCCTCTGGTAGTGCTTGCCGATGCTGATATTGAAGAAGCAGTTAAAGTCGCAACCAAATCAAGGTGTCGTAACACTGGGCAAACCTGTATTTCGGCAAAACGGTTTATCGTAATGGATGAAGTTTATGATGAATTTGTATCCGGCCTTACCAAACGTATGTCTAGGCTGGTAATGGGTGATCCGTTTGATCCGAAAACGGACATGGGGCCAATGTCCTCAGGTCGTTTGCGTGCAGAGTTGCAGGAACAGGTTGATCGTTGTGTTGAAGCAGGCGGAAAGATTTTAATCGGCGGGAGTATTCCAAAACGTACAGGTTATTATTATCCGCCAACCATAATTACCGATATTTCACCAAGCGCCGACGTTTGCAAAGAGGAATTGTTCGGACCGGTAGCACTGGTATTTCGCGTGCATTCTGTAGACGAAGCTGTGGCAGTTGCAAACGATACTCCATTCGGCCTTGGCGGATCAGTCTGGTCTAAGGATGAGGACGCTGCAGCAAAGGTCGCGGCCCGTATCAGAACAGGTTGTGTTTATATTAACAGCCTCGTCCGCAGTAACATGCATTTGCCGTTTGGCGGGACAGGTATTTCCGGCTACGGGCGTGAACTCGGAAGCTACGGAATCCGCGAATTTGTTAATGTAAAACCTGTTTGTATCGGCTGATTAAGAAAAGTTTATTTCGGGATAAATTAAATTGCTTGAATAGGCTTCGCCGGGCTGTGTGCTCAGTGAAGCCTTTTTTGTTATTTCGACTTTATTTTATTTTTAAATTATTAAGAATAAGTAAATTGTAATTTATAACCTGATGTGAGTCCCGCTGTGAAAGATTCTCCTCTGCTCAATATAACAGTTCCAGTTTTCAACCGTCCTGAATTGACAAAGCAAACATTAGAGGCGGTACGAAAAAATACATTGGTTCCTTATTCGCTTACAGTTGTAGACAACGGAAGTGACAGAGAAACACAGAAAATTCTTGTTGAAATGAAAAAAACTAAACAAATTGAACATTTGTTTCGTTTAGATAAGAACTATGGAGTCGCTCTTGCTGCGAATATCGGATGGCGTCTTTCTGATGCGCCTCTTTATATGAAACTGGACAATGATATTGTAATTACTTCCCCGCAGTGGGCCAGTCTGCTTTTAAAACAAATGCAGCTACACGGTAAAGATGCTGTTTGGGGAGGGGATTTTTATAATCAGTTAGATAACAAAAACACAGTCAGAAAGCGTGAAGGTTTTATTGGAAAATCCCATCAGCATATATCTGGAGGGGCTATTATTATTTCAAAGGGCATTTCTGATCTTATAGGATACTGGAGCGAAGATTACGGGTTATACGGTTGTGAGGATGGTGATTATGGAGAAAGATTGAAAGAATTCTCAATTGATCAATTTTATTTCGATCACAAACCGTTTATGAAACATCTAGGTCACGATGCTGATGTTATGGAAAAGCAATACAATCTTAAGAAGAAGAATATACAGGATGTGTATCGTTTTTTATGGCAGACAAACAAATATTTATACGAGAATGGTCACAGGACACCCAATATCCCACCGCAATATGTTCCGACTGAGTTTGACGGGTATATGCTTAAAATTGGGGAAAATGTGAAATACACTGAAATGCGAAATGCTTTGATAAATTTTCACCATATTGCAACTATGCATGAGGAATTCACTAAGCCGTTTATTGATGGATTGAATAATTTTATCAGCGTTCAAAACCGGACATGGAAGGATGCTACAGAATATGCAACTAAAAAATATAATAAAATAAAAGCAATTCTCCAGTAATTATAAACTCATATTTATCAGTTCACAGTACAAATCAAAAAGCCCCTGACCAAGTCAGGGGCTTTTCTCACCTAAAGCATCTACATCAACGAAAATTAACAATATAATCCCTCATCACCCTCCGGCACTGACTAAGGTTGTAATGCCAGCGTTAAATGACGGAACAAATGCGGCAAATGAATTGAGGGTGATGATTTTAGGGCCGTATAAAGCATGATCTTCTTTTTTGGTATAAGCCCACCGCTGTGTGCCGTATTCAAAATGCCACCATTCGCCGTGATAGTTAACAAATCCGGCGCGAGTCATGACATCATAGAGCAATCTGCGGTTATTCATTGATACCAGCTCAATGTCTGTCAGCGTGTCGCCTCGTTCCAGACGTTCTTCAAAGTAGCGGGTGTTGGAAACAGCTCCGGGATAATCAAAGGCCGCGCCGAAGAAGAGCGGTTCCCCTTCGGTTGTGGCAATGGTCAGGTCCACCGCTCCCCCTGTTGCATGGGGTGAGGGGTGAGCTGGGTCCAGACTCGGTGTTGCTACAAATTCAGAGGCCATTTTATTAATGGTTTTTTCATCTTTGTCAGGATGAACTTTTATAAGAGCCGCGACGCATTCATTGAACAGGGCTGTTTGAGTCTCTTTGCTGCGCCATGAATCCAGAATGATCAGCCGTAATCCTTTGGGGAGGAGTCCGTTTGCTTTGAGCAACTTTTTTCGTATTTCGTCACGAGCATAGCATTCCGGCAGGGCTTTTGTAATTCCTGCGTAAAAGTATGCAGGGCGGACCAGAAAATGATTTTCCGCCAGTGATAAGGGCACGAGCTTTTCATTGTTCTCCCGAATTTCAATAGAATAAACAGCTTCCCATGACGGATTAACTGTTTGAGGTATAGAGGGAGAATCTATGTGATATGACATTTTTAACTCCATAAATAATGTCTTATTCGTTAGTATCCCAGCATGCGTGGCAGCCAGAGTGATATCGAAGGGAAGGCTATTAGCATAAACTGACAGACTATGGCGACGCAGACAAAGGGCCAGATGTGTTTAAACATCTTTTCAAGCGGAACGGCTCCGATTGATGAGACTATGTACACACATGCTCCCATGGGCGGCGTGATCAGCGCGATGGTAATGTTCAGTGTCATTACGATTCCGAAATGGAGAGGGTCGATTCCAGCCGCTACAGCAAGAGGTGCAAAGACCGGAGTCAGCAATACCAGTGCGGCTATTTCTTCCATGAACATACCAACGATGAAAATAATCAGACTCATGAAGAGCAGTACCATGAAAGGAGTCTTGGCATATTCTAAAATTATTGGAGCCAGCTTCTGAGGAATTTGCTCGGAAGCAAGAATCCAACCTACGATTGTAGCCGCGCCGATAACAACGAAAATGACACTTGTAAGCCTGACTGTATTGCCGAGTGCTTTCGTTACATCTTTCCATGTCAGTTCGCGTGTCCATAGAAAGCCGACAGCCAGAACGTATAAGCTGGCAATTGCACCTGATTCCGTGGGGGTCATGAATCCGAAAAGGATGCCGCCGATAATGATTCCGGGAGCGATCAAAGAGGTAATGGCTCCGCCTGTGGCTGTAAGGAGCTTGGAAAAGGAAAACTCCGAGTTTACAGTGGGGAGATTAAGCCTGTAAGCACTGACTCGATGCATGATCATAAAAGCTATGCCGAGCAACAGACCCGGCAGAACTCCGGCCATAAACAAAGCTCCGACATTGGTTTTTGTCATAGCTCCGAACAGAATCATAAAAATACTGGGCGGAATAATCGGCCCGATCAGTGAACTTCCGGCTGTTAGACCTGCCGCATATGATGGAGGGTATCCACCTTTTTTCATAGCCGGAATCATAATGGAACCTACAGCCGAAGCATCCGCAGCTGCGGATCCGTTAACTCCGGCAAAGATTATACTGGCGACAACGGTTACGTAACCGAGTCCTCCCTTGAAATGTCCGACCAGCGCTTCGGCAAAAGTGAGCAGACGGTTGGTAAGTCCGGCGCTTCCCATAAGTTCACCGACTAAAATGAAATAGGGAATGGCCAATAAGGAGAAAGGCTCCATGCCGCCGTAGAACTGCTGGATCATGATGCGGAACTGTGAAAAATCGCCGATTAAAGCAAAGCCGCTGATTGCTGTTGCCAGCATTGCTGCAAAAAGAGGTAGCCCGCAAATCAGAGCTACAAAGAAAATTCCGAGGAGAGCTAAACTCATGAGCGGTCCTCCTTACATGGATGGTCACTTGAGACCGGTATGAACTGCTGCAATATGTACTGAATCAGCATAAGCCCCATGCCGACCGGTATAGACATAAGTGAGACACTCTTTTTGATTCCGAGAGTCATGATGGTGAACATGTGTAATTTTTGAGCATAATTGTAGCCGTATATCAGCATGAAGATGAGAATTCCCGCGAAAACGATACGCCGCACAATAGTAACTATCATCCTAGGTGTTCTAGGCAGCCTGTCTACGATGATACGGATGACCATATGTTCTCCGCGTTTCAGCGCCGGAGCCGCTCCCAGCATTACCATCCAGACCAAGGTTATTCTGGCTAAATCAGTGGTCCACATCGGCGGGCGGTAAAAACGACCGAAAACTCCAAGCATGACATCAAGCAAGTTGATGATAAGGAGAGCCCCTGCCCCGATCAGGCAGAGGCGTTCCAGTGTGTCAGAGGCTTTTTTGCAAAAACAAGTGACAGATTCCATTTTTATTTTGCTCCCAGAGCATTAGCTTTTGCAGCATCCTTGAGGGCAAGGTCGATCCATGAATTGTCAACCTGATCTTTTAACCAGTTGATATATGAAGGACTGCCCAGCTCTTTGAACTGTGCTAATTCTTTAGGTGTCGGGGTGTAGCTGGTCATTCCTTTGTCTTCAAGGAATTTAATGCGGTCCTGAACCTGTGATTCTACGAATTCGCGGGTTTTAATATTTGCTTCGTGAGCTGCTTTTTTAATAGCAGTACGTTCTTTTTTAGTGAGAGAATCGAGCAGTTCGCCGTTCATGAGCAGGAACTGGTCTGAGTATTGAACGTTTGCAAGGGCCAGATACTTCTGAACTTCGTACAGACTGCCCATAATAATGTAGGTAGGAGGATTCATTTGGCCGTCAGCAACGCCTGTCTTCAGAGCAAGATATACTTCAGTCCAAGGAATAGGCATTCCGGATGCTCCGAATGATTCGTACATAGCAACTTGGCTGGTATCCATGGCGCGGAACTTCATACCTTTGAAATCAGCAGGTGAGTGAATAGGTTCATTACTGGTGAATGCAAGAAATCCACCTTCTTCAACTACTTCAAGTAGCTCTATGCCGGTACGCTCACGCAAAGTTTTGCGGGCTTTTTCCATGAAGCTGCTTTTATCAAAGAATGCGTGTGCAGCTTTGTAGCTGTCGAAAAGGAAAGGAATGTTTGTGGCAAACATTTCAGGGAACACAGTCTGCAGACCTCCGTAGGAAGCTACATTGATTTGAGGACTGCTCATAACCTGTTCCATGCGCTGTTCTTCGTTACCGAGCTGGCTGTTAGGGAAAAGTTTGAGTTCAATATCGTTGCCGACTTCTTTTTTAAGCAAATCTTGAAATGTTACAGCAAAGTAATGGACAGCATTGTCACTGTCATTTGGTGGGCCATTGTAGCTCATTTTGATTGTTGTAGCAGCCAGAGCACTGCCGGGAATTGCCATTACCAGCATCAGCATCAGACAGAAAAGATTGATACGTTTCATAATGTCCTCTTCGGGGATGAAGGTTCGAAAATGAAGGAGGGCAGACATCCTGTATGTCATGGTCCGTCATTCACTTATTCAAATATTATCAAAAAAATAACTTTTGTATTGTAAATATATTGTATCATACTGTAAAAAATGAGTAAGTTTTAAAAAAATATTCTGCTTTTTCTACTTATACACCTTAGCTTAACTGTTTACTCGCACTTTTTATAGTGATTTTTAGTATTAAATATCGCATTGCAATAACTTATACCTAATAACAATACTTGAGTCATGAATAGCGAGTCAAGTTGTTTTGACAAAAAATGGTTTTTGTAAAAATTTTGTCCGTAAAAAATAACATTAAAATACAAAAATGTTATTCATATCTGATTTATGTCGGTTTATAATAAGATTATATCGAAAAAACAAAAATCTATTCATGTGAAGCTTCTTATAAGTGGCTGGACTGAATCTTAAAGACAATGTATCTAAATTGTTATGGTGGACAAAACAAAAATAAAGCGAAGTAACCCCCTGTTTGTGGGGTCTATTGAAAAAGGAATGCAGGTGCTTGAAGCCTTCGACGAAGGAAACAGGCAGCTTGGTCTCAACGCTGTTGTCGAGCTGACAGGGCTTAATCGAAGTGCGGCTCAAAGGTTTTTACATACTTGGGAATCTCTGGGATATCTTCATAAAGATGCTGCAACCAAACAATTCAGACTGACTCCTAAAGTCATGAGTCTCAGTTATAATTTTTTGAGAGGGGAGCGGCTCATCGAAGTTGCAACTCCTTTCTTGCTGGATGCACGGGAACGGACAGGGAATTCAGTTTATCTCGGAACTCTGTACGACACTTCTATTATTTATTTGATCCGCTTACCGCAACGACTGTTCATACTTGAAGGCACTCTTCCGGGGCGGAGTGTTCCTGCATATTGCGGCGGCAGGGCGTTTCTCTCGTGTTTGGCTGATTCAGAGATTTTAAGCATCTTAGAGCGTTCAGACCGCAGTGCAATTACACCTTATACAATCTCAGGTATTGATGAGATTATGCGCGAAATTGTTCAAATCAGGGAAAGAGGATTTTGTATTTCTGAGCAGGAGCAGCTGGTCGGAGAGATTGCCGTATCTGCTCCGGTGCTCGATATGCAGGGTGTTCCTAGGGCTTCAGTATATATTTCAGCTAGAGTTTCAGATTGGACTGCGAAGAGAGTTGAAGAAGAGTTAGCTCCAATTGTTCTTGAAACTGCAGGAATGATAAGGGCACAGCTGTAAGTTAAAGTGAGCAGATAAAAGCTGAGATTATAGGATTAATATTAAATAAAAAAATCCTCTGACTATCAAGTCCGGGGATTTTTTTTATTGAATTTTTCCGGCCCCGTAGAAGTTGGAAGTCAACTACGGGGCCGGTGATGCTGCCAGATTCAATAGCAGCATACTGTTAACTACAAAAAGTAGTTAACAGCCACGAGGCCCATGATTGACATGGTGATGGTGTACGGTAAGGCCAAAAGCACCATCCGTCCGTATGAAAGGCGGATAACCGGTGCAAGGGCTGAGGTCAGCAGGAATAAGAATGCTGCCTGACCGTTAGGAGTAGCCACACTTGGAATGTTTGTTCCGGTGTTTATAGCTACTGCAAGTTTGTCTAAGTTTCTCATTATATCAAGAGCCTGAGTTGCTGCTGCCTGAGGAAGACCTGCAACAGCATCGACTCTTGCAATATGAGGATCGGTAAGTTTGTCCATCAAAGCTTGTCCGGTCATACCAATGTCAGGAATGGCTCCGAGTAATTTGACAAAATGAATTTTTGTTTCTGAAATGTATACAGTAGCAACAAATACGTTGTCAGAAATTGCTGAAAGCAAACCGTTGGCAATGTAATATGCTGCAAGCTGAGTTTGTCCGTGCAGGCTGAGTACGAAACTAATGATAGGGTGGAAAAGACCCTGGTCATGAATTACGGCGACAACTGAGAAGAACACAACGAGAAGGGCAGTAAACGGTAGTGCTTCTTCAAAAGCTTTACCCAGATGATGTTCTTCAATTACGCCGTTCATAGCTGTTAGCAGAATAATTACCGACAGACCGACGATACCGACAGCGGCAAGGTGGAAGGCCAATGCAACGACAAGCCAGATACCTGTCATCGCTTGAATGATTAATTTTACTTTGCCTTTGTTGCCCTGTTTTTCTTCCATCTGAATTGCTGTTTCAAGCAAATGTGAGCGGATATTGCCCGGTAATTTTGCGCCGTAGGTAAACAGGTGGAAGTATTCAACCGTAACACAGGTGATAAGTCCGGTAGCTAAAACCGGTAATGAGACAGGCATAACTTCTAGGAAAAATTCTATGAAGTGCCAGCCCATTTCTCCGCCGATAAGCAGGTTCTGCGGCTCACCGACAAGTGTGCAAACTCCGCCGAGAGCTGTACCGACTGCGCCGTGCATCATAAGGTTTCTCAGGAATGCACGAAATTCTTTTAAGTCCTCGCGGTTCTTTTCTACAACAGCCTGATCGTTGCAGAGGTCGTGATCACTTTGAAGTGATTTACCAGACGCAAAGCGGTGGTAGATGTTATAGAAACCGTAGGCCACAGCGATAATAACAGCTGTTACGGTAAGAGCGTCAAGGAATGCTGATAATACCGCTCCAGCAAGGCAGAAGAGAACGGAGATAGTAATTTTAGACTGAACCCTTACCAGAATACGAGTGAAGGTAAACTGAAGGAAGTCTTTCATGAAGTAGATACCTGCAACCATGAAAATCAGCAGCAGTATAACTTCGAAATTTTTAATAGCTTCGTGATAGATCGTTTCTGTTGAAGTCATTTTCAAAAAAACGGCTTCAAAGGCTAGCAAGCCGCCAGCTGGCAGAGGGTAGCATTTCAGTGCCATCGCTAATGTGAAAATAAACTCAGCGATAAGTGCCCAGCCTGCGATAAACGGTCCTGCTGTAAACATCAGGCATGGGTTTAAAACCAGAAAAAATAAGATAAGTAATTTGTACCATTTGGGGGCGGCTCCAAGGAAGTTGCTCCCAAATGATTGTAGCATTGACGGTTGCATTAAGTTCTCCTCTTTTAGTCTACTATTTGTCCTATTTATGGACAAATAAGTTAATATGGGGGGGACAATGTATAGTTTTTCTGGATATAAACCAGTTCCCGAAATAGAGCACGTAAAAATGCCAAGGAAATTTTTTTCCTTGGCATTTTGCTGTGTTGATTAATAGAGGAACATTAATGCTGAGATCATTACAACCATATAAATAATGGTCATTCCCGCTCCCGCTCGTACGTAGTCGATAGTTTTGTAACCACCGGGACGCATAATAAGAGCGTTAACCTGATGAGTAGGCAGGACAAATGTGTTTGATGCGGCAACTGCAACAGTCAAAGCTGCAATACGCGGATCAACACCTGCACTGAGTGCCATATTCATCGATAGTGGAACCAGTAAAACCGTTGCTCCGACATTGGATGCAACCAAAGTGAAAAAGGAAGTTAAGATTCCGATCGAGGTCAGTAAAACCAGAGGAGTCGGATGTCCGAGTGCAGCCATGAGCGTGTCTGCAATGAATTTAGCCGCGCCTGTGTTTTCAAATGCCATTCCGAGGGGAATAAGACCGCCCAGCAGGAAGACAGTCATCCAGTCGACAGACTGATATGCTTCGTCAATACTGAGTACCTTTGTAAGAATCATGCCGAGTGCTCCGGCAAGCAGTGCAATGGAAAGCTGAACATGAAATCCTAAGATCATCACAAGTGAAACAGCCAGCCACATTAATGCCACTTTAGCTTTTTCTGTGCGAAGAACTTCACCTTTCACTTCTTCAGTGAAGACAAAGTCAGGACGATCTTTCAGCAGATGGAACATTTCCCAGCGACCGTGCAACAGCAGAGCATCACCGGACTCCAGTTTTATGCCTGTAAGGCCGCTCACAAAAAGTTTTTCTCCGCGGAAAATAGCCAAGGGAGAAACTTTAAAGCGGTCACGGATGCGAAGTTCAGTCAAAGTCTTCCCGACAAGTTCAGAACGCGGCGTGATAAGCCCTTCCATTATTCCTGCATTGTTAGGGGAGAGTTCTTCTGCAAAAGTTTTCAATTCAGCCTGCATTTCCCATCCAAGGTCTTCAGCCATGCTCAGAGCAAATTCCTTAGGCCCGACAACAGCTAAATGATCACCTGGCAGGATATCTTCCATTGCGTCAGGAGCAAATAGATGTGTTTTACCGTGGTCTCTGGCAATAGCAACAACTGTTGAAAAATAAATGGGGCGTAATTCAAGAGCATGCAAGTTGTTTTCATTCTTCCATGTTTTAGGAACATGTAATTCAAATAACGAACCTACACCGCCGTAAGTATTGCTGAGAAGATTGGACATAGGCCCGGAATTTTCATCAACATTTTTATTGGGGAGTATGAAACGTCCGAAAAGAATGAAATAAATGAGAGCTGATGCAACAAGAAGAAGACCTATCGGAGTGACTCCGAATAAACCGAAAGGTTCATAGTGCTTGCCTCCTACGATCATAAGGTCGTTCAGCAGGATCAGAGGGCTGGAGCCGACAAGAGTCAAACATCCTCCGATAATTGCACAGAAACCCATCGGCATAAGCAAGCGTCCGATTGGAACACCTGTCTGATTACCGATACGTTTAGCCGCAGGCATAAATAAAGCTGCGGCCCCGATATTCTGCATGAATCCTGAAATGACGGCAACAGTTCCTGCTATCATTGTCATAATCCGTGTTTCGCTTTTTCCGGCAAAACGCAGGATTATTCTCGCCATAGTATTCATGACGCCGGTCTTATCCAGGCCGGCGCCAATAATGATTACAGCAATAATGGAAACAACGGCGTTACTGCTTAATCCGCTTATAGCCTGCTTTGGTGTCACAAGGCCAAGCAGCGGAAGTAGCACCATCATTATGATACCGACAACATCAACACGAACCCATTCGAATATGAACAATAAGACTGCGAATGCGAGAACAGCCATAACTAAAATAATCTCAGGAGTCATAATATACCTTATAGTGTATAAGAGAGCAAATCAGAGGTGGTTTTCCCTCTATTTCACCCGTAGCATTGCATGTGTATATACAGGGATTGCCTGCCGTTTTGCTTGATTTGTGGCGACATCTTCCATTACGTATCTGAACTCTTTGTCGTTGCTGTGAAGTTCTGCAACGACAGAATCTTCTGCTCCGGTTTTAATCAGATGTGCAAAGAGTAATCCTGCTTCTGAGGCTTTAGCGGAGAAGCTGGCGATGTTGTCTTCACATTCATTGCGGAAATTATTGAAGTTTGTTCCTTTTTCATCAAGGTTCAAGGCGACCAGACTGCTTCTGGTTTTAGCGGCCATTTCAACTGCGTAGCTTACTACATTTCCGGAGAAAGCAGATCCTTTACTGACAACAAGAATTTTGCAGCCAGGGCGGGTTGATTCGGAAATAGCACTGACGATCTTGTCGTTTTCAACTTGTGCTGTTGCAGAATTCTGGTCTTTGGTCCGAAAACGGTTTAGAAATGTTTTCAAGAAAAACCCCCTTTCTTTATTATCACATGATGACTGGTTACGATTGATGGCCCATGTTCCTACACTACAGGTGTTGCATTGATTTTCGACCATTGCTTTGTAGTGCCTGTCCAAAAAACTTTTTACATTCTGTACTGTAGCCATGTTCCCTCCTCATTTTAAGATCATTGACGTCGTTATCGTATAACTATCAAAACTCATGCCAAGTATTCTTTTGATCGTAATTACTTAAAATTGTTAGTTTTATATAAAAACAGCATTGATCACTCACACACATGTGTTGCAAATAGAAACGAACTTTTAAGTTAAAACTTCAAAATAACCATATATACTGCATTAACACTTGTTTATGATGTGTTGCTTTTTGCAATACTAGTTCATTTATTCACAATGTAATTTGGGATGAAATGCATATTTAGGCATTATTAATAGCTTGTTAAAATATAAATATAGATGCTAAATAGTGATATTTAATTAATTAAGATTATTAAACTAGTTAGTTAACTGTAATTTGAATTTAAGATGTTTTTAAAGAATAGCGATTCATCTGACTTTGTTTCATAATGCAACATTAACACGTCAGCGGATTAATGGTATTCAAAAAAAAGATATTAAAAGGTTTTTTAAAGATATAATCATATGCAAATGGCACCGTTTATCAGCTTGTTTTTAAGGCAGGAGAAATAGAAAAATGAAGTGGTTTCGTAAAAAAAATGCTGAAGAATCGCCGTCTGAGCCTAAATCTCCTTCTGAAAAGAAAGAGCAAGTTGAACTTAAAGACCCAGTTATAGAAAATTTGCACAAGCGCATTGAAGAAGCATATCTTCCTGACCAAATTCTTCCTGTGGCGCGGGATGAATATGAAAGGCTGCTCAAGACTGAGAAGTCTTCCCCGGAATTTGCTATCGGGCAGAATTATCTTGAATTTATTCTTTCTCTGCCTTGGAATTCTACAACTAAAGATGATCTTGATCTGACACGGGCAAAAGAAGTTTTGGATGCGCGTCACTATGGTTTAAGCCCGGTTAAAGAGCGCATTTTAGAATTTTTAGCAGTTAAAAGTCTGCATAGTCGCCAGCAGGCGAAGATTCTGCTTGCCGATGATGAAGTTATAGCGCGCGAAAATCTTTCGATAATTTTTGAGCAGGACGGCTTCGCAGTTCGGGCTGTTGCAAACGGGATTGAAGCTGTCGCCGCTATGGAAAATGATCCTGCTGATATTTTAGTTACCGACTTGAAAATGGACGGAATGGACGGGCTTCAGCTTTTGCAGGAAGTCCGCCGTCGCTGGCCGGACACCGGCGTAATTATGCTTACCGGATACGCGACTGTGAAGTCCGCTGTTACTGCAATGATGAAAGGGGCGGATCAATATCTAGGGAAGCCCGTTAACCTGACGAAGCTTCGTGATTACGTCATGGAACTGCTTACTAAAAATCAGCGCATTCAGCATTTGCGCGGCCCGGTTCTCTGTTTCTCCGGCCCTCCAGGTACAGGTAAAACTTCAATCGGTAAGGCGATAGCAGAGGCTATGGGGCGTAAATTCTTCCGCTTGTCACTTGCAGGGCTTCGGGACGAAGCAGAACTGCGTGGACACCGCCGTACATATGTCGGCGCAATGGCCGGAAGGATTTTGCAGGGAATCGAGAAAGCCGGAGTTCGCAATCCTGTTATAATGCTGGATGAAATGGATAAGGTTATTCAGGATTTTAAAGGAGATGCAACCTCCGTGCTGCTTGAAATTCTCGATCCTGAACAGAACAGTTCTTTTGTGGATAATTATCTAGGGCTTCCGTTCGATCTTTCTGGTGTTCTTTTTATTGCCACTGCAAATATGGTTGAACGTCTGCCAGCTCCACTGCGTGACAGGATGGAGGAAATTGAATTCTCCAGTTATACGCTGAGTGAAAAGCAGCAAATCGCCACACGTTTTTTGATTCCTGAACAGCTCAGGCAGCATGGGCTGAGCCCGAAGGATTTTGATCTGCTTCCGGAAGCTGTACGAAGTCTGATTGTTGATTACACGCGCGAAGCAGGACTTCGCGGCTTAGAAAAGCAGGTTGCTTCTCTTTGCCGTAAATTAGCAAGGAAGACCCTCGCAGACGGTGAAGGGGCTGGTGTTCTGACGGTTGAAGCTGCTGACATTAAAGAGATCATGGGAACGACTCCTCATTTTAATACTGCGGCTAAAACTGAACCGAAAGTTGGACTTGCTACAGGGCTGGTCTGGACAGAGAACGGCGGAGAAATCTTATTTGTAGAAGCTGTGAAGATGAATGGTAACAAGCAGCTGATTCTTACCGGATCTCTCGGCGAAGTATTGCGGGAGTCAGCACAGACTTCTTTGAGTTTTCTGCGCAGTAATGCTGAAAGGTTTAACCTTGCGCCTGATTTTTTTGAGGCTTCGGATATACATGTCCATTTACCTGCCGGAGCGGTGACTAAAGAAGGGCCGTCAGCGGGGATTACTATAGCGATTGCCATTCTTTCAATGCTTACAGACCGCCCCGTCAGGCCTGATGTGGCTTTCAGCGGAGAAATCTCGCTGCTTGGTGAAGTTTTGCCTGTCGCAGGGGTGCGGGAAAAGGTTATGGCTGCGGCTCGTGCAGGCATTAAAACGGTTATTCTGCCGAAACAATGCGATTACGCTGTGCGCAGTATTGAACCGGAAGTGCTCGAAAATATCGAAATCAGGCTTGTCGAAAGGCTGGACGAAGTTGTGGAACTGGCACTTATTTAGCTGTCTTCATTAATCATATTATGGCGTTTCATTTTTCGCCAGAGTGAAACTCTGTCAATGCCCAGAATTTTAGCGGCTTGGGTTTTGTTGCCACCGGTTGCGAGCATGACTTTTTCAATGTGCCTATGTTCCATTTCTTCGAGAGTCTGTAGCGGATTTTCAACAGGAATATTACGTACATCATAGGGAAGCAGGTCTGGAGTGAAAACAGTTCCTTTGGCAAGGGCCAGTGCCCGCTGCGCAATGTTTTCAAGTTCGCGTACATTTCCGGGAAAGTCATGGTTCATCAGGATGTCCAGAGTTTCCTGAGATATGGTTGTAATTGTCTGCTCAGGTGTTCGATGCTGTTCCAAAAAATGGCCCACAAGTACGGGAATATCTTCCCTATGTTTTCTAAGCGGCGGAGCTGACAGAGTCACAACATTTAAGCGGTAAAATAAGTCCTGACGGAAGGTTCCTTTTTCAACATTTTCTTTTAGATCGCAGTTTGTTGCTGAAATAATGCGGATGTTAACCGGTATTTCCTGCGTTCCGCCTACTCGCAAAAAGGTTCGCTCCTGTAGAACGCGCAGCAGTTTAACCTGCATGTTAAGCGGCAATTCACTCATTTCGTCAAAGAAGACCGTTCCGCCGTCTGCAACTTCAAGAATCCCTTTTTGTCCGCGTTGCGCTCCGGTGAAAGCTTCTCTCTCATGGCCGAACAATTCTTTATCCATCAGTTCCGCGGTGAATGTGCCGCAGTTGATGGCCATAAACCTTTCGTGCGACCTGTCACTTAGCATGTGAATACCGCGCGCAATCAGCTCTTTACCGGTTCCTGTTTCACCTTGAATAAGAACATTGCAGTTCATGGTGGCAAGCTGTTGGACAGTTTTTTTCAGTCGCAGTATGGATTCACTCTGCCCGACTAACGGAAAATCCTGTTTACCCTGAGCTATAACCTGTCTGAGGCGTAGAACTTCAACGGATAAAGCCCGTTGTTCCAGAGCCTTGCGCACCTGCATGCGGAGTTCGTCAAGGTTGAACGGCTTGGCAATGTAGGAATGAGCTCCTTTTTGCATGGCAGTAACAGCCGTTGATACAGTGGCATGTCCCGTAATCACAATTACTTCAGTTGTCGGCTGCATCTCCTTGATGTGTTCAAGAATTTGGATACCGTTCATTCGCGGCATCATCAAATCAGTCAGGACCAGTTCGTATTCGTCTTTTTCCATTTGTTGCAGAGCTGCCATACCGGATTCAACCGCAACGGCGTGATACCCCTCCGCTGTCAGAACGTGCACAAGATTTTCGCGGGCAATGCGTTCATCATCAACTATAAGAATATTGGCATGACTGATCATACGATGGAGTCCTTTGCCAATGGCAGGTGGATAAAAAAGGTTGTGCCGTTACCGGGAGTACTTTCTGTACGGATGCGTCCCTTATGTTTTTCAATAATGCCGTATACTATGTATAGTCCGAGGCCCGTGCCTTGTCCTACTTCCTTGGTTGAGAAAAACGGGTCGAAAATACGCTCTAAGGTTTCAGTATCCATGCCTATTCCGGTGTCCTGCACAGTTATCAGAGCTTCCTCATTTTGAACTGTTCCACTGATAAAGATAGATCCGGCATTGTTGTCGATGGCCTGAACTGCATTGATGATAAGATTGATAAATGCTTCCTGCAATCGTTGCCGATCGGCTTGTATTAAAATTTTATCCGCGATGTCGGTTCTTATTGAAATATCTGACGGAACCTGACTTGATACAAGGCGCACGGCTGAATTGACTACAGCTTCAAGATGAGTCGGAGCCGGCGAATATTCGCGCTCGCGGGAAAATTCAAGTAATCCTTTGACTATATCGCGTGATCTTAATGTTTCCTGTTCAATATTGTGCATCATTTTATCTGCAAGTGCATCTCTGCTTTGCGTGCTTTCCATTAAAATCTGGCAGGAAGTGGAAATGTTGTTCAGCGGATTGTTTAGCTGGTGAGCTATGCCTGAAGCCAGCGTTCCTATAGAAGAAAGTTTTTGAGCTTGGACCAGCTGTCTGCGCCGTTTTGTTAATTGCTCAACCATAGAATTAAGCGCGACAAAGACCTGCTGAACTTCATCGTGTGCGTTTTTGATGGGAAGAGCTTCAAAAGTACCAAGGGAAATACGTTTTGTCGCTTCCTGCACCAGACGTAGCGGAAGAAGAATATTTGAGCTGACAAACATAACCAAAATTAAAACAACAATGGCCAATGCCACTATGGAAATTGCCAGATTGGTACGCAAGTCATTATTAATATTTAAAATGTTTTCACGCTCAAAACGGGCAATGGCCCTCGAATGTTCGACTATTGCCTGACCGTATTCACGAAGAAGAGTCGGTTCTTCGCTGAGTTTGTAGGTATTACTTGTTTTAATTTCAGAAGAAATTTTACCAATTAATTCACGGTAATTGATTAAATTCTTACTAAGTGAAGCCCCATGCTGTTTTACCTCCGGCTGAGTAAAGTCCGCCATAAGCGATTGCAGTAGCGTTTCAGCCCGCTCAAGATACTCGATTCCCTGTGAGAATACGGTTGAGTCGTGATACAGAAACAGGTTTTTTTCTGCCCTGCGGACTTCAAGGATCAAATTGCTGAGGTCGTCAACACGTTCAATCAGCAGGACTTCCCGTTCCAGATGAATAGTATTTGTGTATGAAAGTATGCCGATACATCCAAAACAGATGGAAAATATGGCGATACCGATCACAATTTTTTGCCGAATATTTAATTTGAACATGAGATCTGCTTTTTAGAGGTAGTATAAAAAAATTATTTACTCTGATGCGTTATCTAAACTTATCTCGCTAATGTAAGGTTTGTTTTGTAAAAAGGCAATTGGGCCAGGTATAAAGTGATGGGTAATCAGCAGAGTGGATGAATATTTTTCAGCAAATCATGCACGCAGTTGATTCGTGCCTGTTCATCATCAATCAGTAAGATATAAGTGCAGTTCCAGCATTCGTCAGTAATGCATTTCAGCTTAGGTGGAGCCGGAAGAGTCGTTTCTAGGTTATCAGTCTGGCCGATGTATAACGGGTGCACTTCAAATCCGGCAAGATGCCCGCGTGGGTGGGTATAAGAGAAGATGTAAACACCGCCGGATGGTGGAAGGGTTGAACTTTTCTTTTTAATTTCAAAAAAATATTCAGTCCCTAAGCCGCCTGTAAATGACCATTTATCTTGCCTGAACATGCTGCCCCTTTTTTATTTAGTCAAAAGTTTGTGTGATTTTAAAGGGGTAAAATTACATTCTATCTAGGTAATGTCTAGGGTCGTTGAATATTATTGCATTAAAAAAGCCCTCAGCTTTACAGCTGAGGGCTTTTTATTCCCGAATAGATGAACGCTCGTATTCAGTAAAATTATTAGTCTACTTTTTTATATGCTTTAGGTGCGGCGCCGCAGATAGGACATTTTTCAGTGGCTGGACCGTCCTGAGTGTGACCGCATACTGAACAGATGTAGAATTCTGCATCAGAGAATTTGTCGCCGTCAGCTTCAAGTGCTTCGGTGTAAAGTTCAGCGTGAATTTTTTCTGCTTCGTTAGCAAAACCGAAGTAGCGGAGAACTGCATTTTCGCCTTCTGCTTTAGCGTCTTCCATCATTTCAGGATACATGGATTTGAATTCAAATGTTTCGCCTTCGATAGCTGCTTTGAGATTTTCTTCAGTTGAACCGATTCCTTTCAGAAGGCGAAGGTGTGCATGTGCGTGAATGGTTTCTGCTGCTGCAGCTGCGCGGAAAAGTTTAGCTACGCCTGGTTTGCCTTCGGACTCAGCTTTTTCTGCAAAAGCAAGATATTTACGGTTAGCCTGAGATTCTCCAGCAAAAGCGTCCTGCAAATTTTTAGTAGTCTTAGTCATTTAAATTCTCCTTAAAGTTTAGGTTATATTGAGTAGTGGTATAGTGAATTCGGGTGAACTTGTTTCGTTGAAGTTAGTAGTAACTATTATCGTTAAATGTAGCAAGCAAAATTTTAAATAATTTTGTATTTTTTTTGCGCACCACTTTTAGCGCGTTAACTCTACCTGCTCCCTTCATATTAAATAACTGATTAACATTTTTTACAGAAATTGCCTAACTTTTCATAATAAAGAGTAACTGGAAGAATAAGTACCATAAAATTGGATTAATATATTGTATTTAAACTTTTTGATTACTTGCTCATATTAATGTTATACGTATAACTGATTTTGAATAGGTACCTAATTTCTATTATGATTTAGTGCTATAAGTGATATTTAAAATCCGGTAAAAGGCTAAACCTTTAAATCAGGAGCTGCTGTTCATGGCAAAATCTAAAAAAATGTCAGTTTTCACATTAAGTATGATGACTGTAGCGGCAGTTGTCAGTCTGCGAGGACTTCCCATGATGGCTAAGGAAGGGCTCTCAATGATATTTTATATCCTTTTTGCCACAGTTATGTTCCTGATACCCGCTTCGCTTGTTGCCGCGGAACTCGGCGGCGCATTCAGCGTTAAAGGCGGCGGCGTTTATACTTGGATAAAAGAAGCATTCGGTTCCAGATGGGGGTTCACTGCTATCTGGTTGCAATGGATTCAAAATGTTGTCTGGTATCCTACGGTGCTTGCTTTTGCCGCAAGTGCGCTTGCATATCTGTTTATGGACCCGTCTTTGGCTGATAACGGGGTGTACACCGGAATAGTTATTCTTGTTTGTTACTGGGCGGCAACATTTGTGACCATGGCCGGAGCAGATGTTGCAAGTTCTGTAACTAAGTATGGAGTTCTACTTGGAACTTTGCTTCCGGGAATATTTATTATAATTTTAGGTGCTGTCTGGATCGTGCAGGGTAATCCCATTCAATTTCTTGAGCCTAGCACCGCCGTTGTTGCTGCCGAAAAGCTTGCATATCAGGCTCCGCATGTGCGCTTTTTTCCATACATTACAGGGTTAGGCAGTGTGGCCTTTTTAGCGGGAATTGTACTGCTTTTTGCTGGGGTGGAAGTTCAGGCTGTTCACGCTACCGATCTTGAAGACCCTGCCAAACAGTTTCCTGAAAGTATGTTTCTTGCCGCGGCTATTATTTTCGGATTGTTTATTTTAGGGTCGCTGGCTGTCGCAACTGTAATTCCGGTCTCTGAAATCAGTCTTACCGCCGGTTTGATGCAGGCGTTTAAGCAGCTTCTTGATGCATTTCATCTCGGGTTCATTACTCCGGTAATAGGACTGCTTGCAGCATTCGGAGCCATAGGCGGAGTTATGTCATGGGTCGGCGGACCCAGCCGCGGACTTTTGCATACAGCCCGCCAAGGCGAAATTCCGCCATTTATGGCCAAAGTTAATAAAAATGGAATTCAGGTTAATATTCTGCTGATTCAAGCGGTGATTGTCAGCATATTGGCTTCGCTTTACTTTATTATGGATAATGTAAGCGTGGCTTTTTTCGTGCTTTCGGCAATCACTGTGACCCTTTATCTAGTCATGTACATTCTTATGTATGCGGCAGCTATTAAACTGCGCATTACCCGTCCTGATCTGCCACGTTCATATAAAGTTCCCGGCGGAACTCTTGGAATGTGTCTGGTTGCCGGAATTGGTTTGATCGGTGTAGGGTTTGCGTTGCTTGTAGGTTTTTTCCCTCCGTCCAACCTGCCTGTTGGTAACCCTACGTTTTATGTCTGTCTGGTCGCGGCCGGTATGATTGTTTTTACCGGATTGCCTATGCTGATTCATGCAATGAAAAAACCTGAGTGGAAGCAGACTTCTGATGATTAGAAATTTAAAAAAAGGAGAAATATAAGATGGCATTACACCATAAAAATTCAATCAAAGAGAATTTGCTGGATGATGTATACGCTTCAACCGATATGTCGGTGCGTATGCCCAAATATGTATTTCCTGCTGATGAGCATGATCCTCGTCATGCCTATCAGGTGGTGCATGATGAATTGATGCTGGACGGAAATTCACGCCAGAACATGGCTACTTTCTGTCAGACTTGGGTAGACCCTGAAGTTCACAAACTTATGGATGAGTGTGTAGATAAAAATATGATCGATAAGGATGAATATCCTCAGACGGCTGAACTTGAAGCCCGTTGCGTGCATATGCTTGCCGATCTTTGGAATTCGCCTGATGCCGCTAATACTTTAGGATGTTCCACCACCGGTTCCAGTGAAGCTGCTATGCTCGGAGGCATGGCTTTGAAATGGCGATGGCGTGATAAAATGAAAAAAGAAGGCAAGCCTACAGACAGGCCGAATCTCATATGCGGTCCGGTGCAGATTTGCTGGCATAAATTTGCCCGTTACTGGGATGTTGAGTTGCGTGAAATTCCTATGGAAAAAGATCGTTTGATTATGACCCCCGAAGAAGTCATCAAACGGTGTGATGAAAATACGATTGGAGTTGTCCCTACGCTCGGAGTTACATTCACTTGTCAGTATGAGCCTGTCAAAGCGGTCTGTGAGGCACTGGATAAACTTCAAGCTGAGACGGGGCTTGATATTCCTGTTCATGTTGACGGCGCAAGCGGAGGGTTTCTGGCTCCGTTTGTAGAGCCTGAACTGGAATGGGATTTCCGCCTTGAGCGCGTCAAATCGATCAATGCTTCAGGTCATAAATACGGACTTGCTCCGCTTGGCGTCGGATGGGTTATCTGGCGCGATAAGGAAGATCTGCCAGAAGATTTGATATTCCGCGTTAACTATCTTGGCGGCGATATTCCAACATTCGCTCTAAACTTTTCGCGTCCGGGGGGGCAGATTGTAGCGCAATATTACAATTTTTTACGGCTCGGCAGAGAAGGGTACCGCAAAATACATCAGGCTTGTTATGATACGGCGCAAGCCCTTGCTAATAGAATTGCAGAGATGGGGCCGTTTGAAATTATTTATAACGGAAAAGGCGGCATCCCTGCACTCAGCTGGAAATTGAAAGAAGGAGTTGATCACGGTTTCTCGTTGTATGATCTCTCCGATCGCATGCGCAGTCGCGGATGGCAGGTTCCGGCCTATTCCATGCCTGCCAATCGTGAGGATTTAGTCATCATGCGCATGCTTGTCCGTCATGGGGTAAGTCGTGACCTTGGAGAGCTATTACTGGCTGATATGCAACGTTGTCTTGATTTCTTGAAAAAGAATCCGATGACTATGCCTTTGTCAGAAGAAGATGCCGGAGGATTCAGTCACTCGAAGTAGATATAGAAATTATTTAATTTCTTTTTGCCCTGCTTGATATATTTCAGGCAGGGTTTCTTAATTGGTAACGCATTTAAAAAAAGCAAAAACGATTAGCAGTATTTTTGACTTGTTATTTTGCTTATTTAAAAAATTTACTTGACTGTTTTTGGCAATGTTTTAATTTTAAAGAATGTTACAATAGTGTGTCATTTTTGTTAAAATTTAGTGTGCCTGTGGTGAATTATGAAAATGTTTTTTGATAATCAAGATTATGAACTGCTCGGAATTGTCCGTGATATTCTCAACCGCGATGTCGCTACCAGCGAAGATCGTTATCTCCTTGCGCCCCATTTAAGTCCGCACGGCATAAGGGAACTGGTTGGGTCGCGCGGGCTGAGAATCGCATATTCTGTTGCGCATTTGTTAAGTTCTCTGGAAACCGGAGGCGTCTCCGGGCGACTTTCTGCCTTGCGCTCATTGCATGATGAAGTTCTCGCAATGCCTAAAGGTGCGCTCCGCATGAACACTGCGCGCGTGCTTATTCAGATAATGAAGAAGCTTGTCCGTTCGGTTGATGATGAAGAATTATGCCTTGAACTTGCCCACAATTTTCATGAGGCGGCAACCGGCAAGCCTCGTATTGTCCGCGAATTTCTTGATAATTATTATCTGCTTGAGATGCCGGAAGAATGGAACCATATTTCATTTGATCACCGCGTTCATGATGCAAACAGCAAAGGTCGTAAATCACCTACTCATTTGATAATGGATGCCTGGATCAAGGGCATCAGAAGTTTGACGGTTGTATATTATAATCATGTCGGCGTAGTTGAATCACGCGAGCTTTATGAAGCTGCTCGGATTATGGATATCGATGTTAAAGTCGGCATCGAATATCAGGTGCGCTGGCAGGACCGTTCAGTCGGGCTTATCTGGACACTTGACGGGTTTGATAACGGACGTGATTTTGAGAGATTCATCCAATCAAAAGAAGTTGTTAAATTTTTGGAAGAAGGACGTGAAGTTGCGCTTTGGCAGCAAAAGCAGGTCGTCAAAAGTCTGGACCATTTTAACAAGCATCAGCGTGAAAGACTCGGAGATATGTTCGGGGTTATTTGCCCTGAAATATGCGAATCCGACTTTTTAGCATTTGTCGGAACAGGGCAGCCTTCATTTTTACATATGGGTCGTTATATTCTTGAGCTGCTCATGCCTGTGTTAAAAAAACGGGTTAAAGAGCTTAAGGATCAGTATAAGGATGCTGACGAAACTAGGCGTGCGGAGATAGAGAGCCTTGTTGCGGCAATAAATAAATTTGATGTTGAAATGATTCTTGAACAATTCATGTGTTCTGATGTTGCGTGTTCAATTGACGGGCGTATTGTTCACTCTGAACTGACAGATTTGCCGGAACTTATGACTCTTTCACCCGAGGAGTTCGTACAGAGGATTCGCCGAATCGCATCGCAGAAAAGAATAACTCTTGTTCCGGACGGACTGACTATCGCAGATATTATCTGTATTCTGTATAAATGCGGTGGTACAATCCGGTATATTGAAGAGTTCAACCTTAAACGTATTTCTTTAGGAACCGCCAAAATCGCGGAAGAAGTTCATGCATTACGTCAGGTGCTTAATGAACGGAATTTGCTTGAACTTAAAAATATTATTTCCCGGGCAATTCATGTCCTTGAAAATACGGGAACTGTAGAAGAGCGGGAAGTTCTTGACTGTCTGCACCACGTTCTCACGCACATGGGAACGTTCAGTTACATGTATGGCGGTTCAAGGTTGCAAGCCCGCATCGGAAGCGGGTCTTCCGGTATTATTGCCCGCACACGCGGTATGGGGATGGTTGTTGCTGATACTTTACCCAGCCGGGCCGCAAAAAAAGTTTTTTTTGAGCTTGAACAGGGAGGATGCCCTATTCCTGCCAGAGCCGAAGTCTGTCTTGATGTCACTTTGACTCCGAAATCATCGGACAGCACCTTTTATAATCGATCAATGAGGTTTTTACGGACCATTCCGCTGATCGATGGATTCGGTTATGAAAAATCAGAGGATTGGCGTTTGACCCGTTTTATTGCATGTCCGAAAAATAAAACAAATATAGCAATGCTTGGCGGTCTTGGCGACTCCGGGAATAATTTTACTTTGGACCATATACACGGGAGTAAAAAGTCTCGTTCCTTCAGGTATATGAACTCGACGCTGAAAAACGGGCTTAAGATTCTACTCGGTTTTATTCCTGCTTTTCTGACTTTTGCGCTGACTAAAGATTGGTGGCTTTTACGTTTCTTCGGCGCGTTTATCTGGTTCGGTATTACCGGCTGGCGCAATATTACTCAAGCCGTGCTTGGCGGAGGCGGTTTTATCCGTTCGCCACTTTCGCGCTGGAATGATTATATCAGCTGGAGCAGAATATCTGATTCGTTGCTGTTCACAGGATTCTCGGTTCCGTTGCTTGATTATTTTGTTAAAACTTTACTTCTCGATCAGGGATTTGGCATAAATACGCACACTAACCCTGTAATGCTTTACGGGGTTATGGGGCTAGCAAACGGACTTTATATATTCAGTCATAATATGTTCAGAGGATTGCCACGAAGTGCTGCATTTTGGAATCTGTTGCGGTCCATATTCACTGTTCCGCTTGCTATCGGTCTAAGTAGTGGAATAGGCGCCGTGCTCGGAATTGCCGGAGTTGCTTCAGTTGAGATGGTACTCCAGAGGTGGGCAGCAGTTATCTCAAAGCTGGCATCAGATATGGTCGGCGGAATTATTGAAGGGTTAGCTGACCGTCATGAGAATATCCGCATGAGATTGTGGGATTATGAAAGAACTATCAAAAGTGTTTTTGACTGCTATACACAACTTGAAATGATGTTCCCTGAACGAAACGGACGTGACATGTTGTCTGATCCTGAAGAATTTATTGCAGAAATGAAAAGCACCGGTAGCGATCTTGAAAAAATATTTATAATCAATGCGCTTGATTTGTTGAGATTCTGGATGTTTCAGCCGCGTGCTCGTAGCGCCCTCAGGTTAAGTCTGAAGCACATGAGTATTGAAGAAAAGTCTATCTTCCTTGCATCGCAAAACGTCTTATTCGCAGAAAAAGAAATAAGCAGACTGCTCGTTGACGGTTTGATCGGAAAAAGTTTCGGCAGACCGCTGGCGTTTTATCTGGACTATGGAAAAGATTATCTTGAGGCTATGAAGAAAGAAGTTTTAGTTGCGCAGCATTAATATTACAGTTTTATTCAGGCTAGAACCCGGTGATTAGGCCGGGGTTCTAACCTGAACAGGCGTATTTAGTTCCTTTTTATGTTTTAATGTTTGCAATTGCGCCCTTGCCCGCAAAGTATGCGCCAAGAACACTTTTCTGGAAATCATAATCACTGTTGGTCGATGACGATGTTTGACTGGAGTTCAGGTAGTCGAGTGTCTTGGTGACAACCTGCGCTCCGAACAGTTGTTTGTCGGTCGCAGCCGAGATAGTAAATTCGCCTGAATTAATTGCTGAGATGTCCATAAAAACTCCCTTTATGTTAAGGGTACTATTCACGCCTATCTGTCTAATCGGCAAAAGCGTAATTTACTTTAGGGTAGAAAAATAAAAAACCTCAGTTCAAAATAATTGGACTGAGGTTTTTAGTCTTTTAGCTGAGACATATTTTAGTTATGTCTGCTACTTAATCTGATTCCAAAGCTCGTTTAGCTCAGAAAGTTCCATTTCAGAAACATCTTTATTCTGGTTTCGTGCGAGATCTTCCATTTTAGAAAATCTTTCTAAAAATTTAATGTTTGCTCTATCAAGAGCACTGTTTGCTTTAATTCCTTTTCTGCGCCCAAGTTCAACTAGAGCGAACATGTAGTCGCCGAATTCTTCTTCGGATTTAGACATGTCGCCTGAATTAAGAGCTTCAGTCCATTCTTTCCATTCACTTTCAAGCTGCTGCGTGCACTGTGCATCTGATTCAAAAGTAAACCCAGCGCGTGCTGCCTTGGAGTTGATGCGGTAGGACTTTAGAAGTGGCGGCAGTCCTTTAGGTAGTGAATCGAAAATTTTATTCGAAGCGTCTTTTTCGCTGCGTTTAATTTTTTCCCAGTTACGGAGTAATTCAGCCTGATTTTCTATTTTGGCTTCCGCAAAAACATGCGGATGCCTTCTGATCATCTTGGCGGAGCTGGAATCAAGAGCGTCTTCAAGGGTGAATGACCCTTTTTTTTCATACAGATCCGCTATGAAAAGAAGAAGAAACATTACATCGCCTAACTCTTCCATTGCTTCTTTTGAATCGTCTGCTCTGATCGCTTCGACCATTTCAAAAGCTTCTTCAACTACATAGTCGCAAAGCGAAAGGGGAGTCTGCTCTTTGTCCCATGGACAACCTTCAGGGCCGAGAAGTGCGGAGATAACTCCGCGTAATTTATCGAGTGATTTTGAATTATTCATTTTACATGATGTCTTTGATTTGATTATTGAGTAAAGATTGTTCAGGAAGCATGGATTTAATATCCAGTGATTCTAAAACATTATCCGGTGCAAAACTAATAAAAAAGCTTGCAGTGGATATGACTTTCGGAGCTAGTTTTGATTTAGTTAAAAAATCTGCATTAGGCGTAAAACTGTTAAGAATAATAATGAGTATTCCGCCTACTAATACAGCTTCAACCAGTCCTAAAAAACCACCCAGAACTTGATCGGCCCAGCCCAGCATTGTTATTGTAAGAATTTTCTTAATAACAATTCCAAGCAGTGCAGAAACAAGAACTGTTGCAGCAATTATCGAAAGATAGCTGAAAGCTTTTACAGTCCCGGGGCCGTCAAAAAAATTACTGAAATAGGGCATGAGGTCTTGGTGATACCTTGCAGCCAGATAAAATCCTAAAATTAGGGAAAAAACAGAAATTGCTTCCCGCACGATTCCGCGAAGAAGTCCTCTGAAAATTAATCCTGCAGCAATAACTATAAGAATAATATCTAGCGAGTTTAGAGCTAATCCTGCTGTATTCATTTGCCATTCCGATGTTTAAGGTTGGTTTGAAGACTGACGGTAAAATAATCCGAACAGCTTTAACCTGTTGATTACCTGCTACGGATACCAGACAGAGTCTAAAATGTGAATAAGGAGGATAGAGTAAGAAAAAAATTAATAAATATTCGACTCAACTAAAAAATGAGGTTGTGTCATTTTGCTAACTCGGTTAATTATCTTTTAATTTTATGTGATATTTTGTTTTACAATGGGTGATTTCCCTTTGGAGGGGTTAATGAATTTGGTTGAGACTGAGTTTCCAGGACTTTTTATTCTAGAACCCAAGGTTTTTAGGGATGAAAGAGGTTTTTTTCTGGAAAGTTTTAATAGTGGGTTTTTCGAAAAAAAAGGTCTTCCTGTCGATTTTGTTCAGGACAATCATGCGTATTCAAAAGGGCGCGGGGTGTTGCGCGGGCTTCATTTTCAACTTCCGCCGTTTGCTCAGACTAAGCTTGTCTGGGTTACAAGAGGGGCTGTAATTGATGTAGTTGTGGATTTGCGCAAAGGGTCTCCAACTTATTTGCAGTCATTCAAAATTGAGCTCTCGTCTGAAAATTTTCGCAGGCTGCTCATTCCTAAAGGCTTTGCACACGGTTATGAAACATTAACCGATGAAAGTGAATTCATGTACAAAGTTGACGCCGGTTATGCCCCTGCGAGCGAAGCCGGTATCCGCTGGGATGATAAAGATCTTGCAATTGACTGGGAAACGCAGGATCCGATCCTTTCTGAAAAAGATAATAATCTTCCGGAGCTGGGTCAGTTTGATTCACCATTTGAATTTTAGCTGAATGTTTTTCAGAAGGGTATAAAGTGGCCGCCGTACTCGTGGTGAGATTATAGAGTATTTTTATGTGTCCGGGAACTTTGTGAAAAGTTTCATATTCTCTTGACATAGAAAGATTCTCTATTTTAGAAGATATGGCGTTAATAGGTTGTTTATGTTTCACAAAACTTAAGGAGTGTGGGGCGAGGTTATGGAGGAGAAAAGAGCATCGAAGCAATGTGGAGGAGTTTTTCCTTTCTTCATCGGTGTCCTTGCGAGCTTGGTAATTGGTTGGTGGGTTTTCCCTCAGGTTCTTTATAGTCAGAAAACTCAGCCTTTCAATTTCAGTCACAAGGTTCACGTAGAAGGTGAAGGAATGGAATGTGAGTCGTGTCACACGTTTTTGGAAGATGGATCTTTTGCAGGTCTGCCTTCAAATGAAAAGTGTGCTGAATGTCACGAAGATGTCCTTGGTGAGACAAAGGATGAAGAAATCTTTGTAACTCAGTATGTTAAGAAGAACGTTGAGGTTCCTTGGCTGGTTTATCAATATCAGCCTGACAACGTATACTTTTCGCACATGGCGCACAAAGGCTTCGAGTGTACAGAATGCCATCCCGACGTTGGCAAGAGCAACACCCTGCCGACGTATTACGAAAACAGGATAAGCGGTTACAGCAAGCAGACCATGAAGATGTGGCAGTGTGAACGCTGTCATGCGGAAGTTGGTACCAGCAACGCATGTTACGTCTGCCATAAGTAAGTGAGGGACTGCAATGGGTATTGATCGCAGAACTTTTATTCAATTGGTTACAGGTGGTGTTGTAGGTTCACTCTTCACACCTGTTATTTGGAAATCTTTGGATGATGCCGCTATTTGGTCCCAGAACTGGTCTTGGATTCCAAGACTTAAGTACGGAGAGATCACTGAGCAGGCAACATTGTCCAAATTTGGACCTTCCCCGTGTTCTTTGACGGTTAAATCCGTCGGAGGCAGCCCTTACGTAGTAAAGGGGAATGTTGAAAATGAAATGAGCAAAGGCGGCGTTGACGCGATAAGCGCAGGCGGTGCACAGCTTCTTTACAGTCCTTCCCGTGTGAATGGACCTATGAAAAAGGTCGCAGACGGTAAGTATGAGTCTATCTCCTGGGAAGAAGCTGAGAAAATGCTCTCAGAAAAACTTTCTGCCGTTAAAGGGCAGGCCGGAAAACTCGCCATCGTAAGCGGCGACGCTACCGGAACTTCCAGCGAAGTGTTGTCTGCTTTTGCCGCAGGTATGGGAAGCAATGATTGCTACCTTATGTCTGGTGATGCGCAGTCAGCAGCAGTTGCGCTGGACAATATGGGCGGCAGCGGACAGATCGGTTATGATCTGGACAATGCTGATTTTGTTTTGTTCGTGGGAGCAGATGCAATGAACTCATGGGGTTCAGTTGTAAGAAATCAGCGTGTATTTTCCGATATGCGTCCTACCGGTGAAGACGTAAAGAGTGTGTATGTTTATGCCGGACCTTTCCTTAACAGTACAGCTTCTTCAAGCGATAAGTGGATTCCTGTGGCCCCTGGTGCAGGTGCTATTTTCAGCCTCGGTCTTGCTTATCATCTGCTTAATTCCGGAGCTTCAGCTTCAGTTTCTGATTTTGCTGATTTCAAAACTCTGGTTATGTCCAGATTTACTCCTGACAAGGTTGAAAAAGCAATCGGTGTAGCTCCAGGAGTTATGGCTGGACTCGCTAAGCAGCTTATGTCTGCTTCCGCACCGCTTGTTATTTCAGGTTCTGAATTCGGACAGGGCGCAGGCGGAGCTGACATTATAGCAGCTTCCGCAATCAATATGCTTCTCGGTCAGGTCGGTAAGAAGGGCGGAATGAAGCTCCTCGCTGATCTTCCTGTCGCAGTTGAGTCCGCTGTCAGCCGTGCAGAACTTACCCGCAGAGATTTTGCCGGTTATCTTGCAGCAGTGGCTTCAGATAAAGTTAATACTCCTGCAGTGCTTTTGGTTTACGAAGCTAACCCGGTGTATGCAATGCCACAGGCCGAAACAATGGCTGCCGCAATTGCTAAAGTACCTTTTCTCGTAAGTTTCAGCACATGGATGGATGAAACAGCTTCTAAAGCGGACTTGATCATGCCTAACCCGCACAGTTTTGAGCGTTTTGACGATGCACAGACTCCTTACGGAGTCGGTACTGCAATGCTCAGCGCATGTGCTCCGGTCATCGGGCCTCTTTATAACGGCAAGTCAACAATTGATGTTGTTCTCGGCGTTGCAAGTGTGCTCGGTATTGATCTCGGATATGAATCTGCTGAAGCGGTTTTGCAGGCTAAGGCCGAAAAAGCCGGAGCAGATTGGGATTCACTTATTGGTGGGGCGGCTTTTATTTCTGATTCTACAGAGTCAGATTCACTTAAGTTTGCTGCGTCCGTACTTTCTAAGGCTGTTGCTATGCCTAAGGGTGGCGAACTGGCACTGGCTCCTTATGCTAAGCTCAACGTCGGATCCTCTACAATGGCAATTCCGCCATTGAACTGTGTGACAATCAGCAAGTTCGAGCTGCTAGGCAAAGACCTCTTCGTTCAGATTAATGGCGTAACCGCAAAGAAACTTAATGTTTCCGAAGGTTCTAAAATTAAGCTTACCGGAACAGGCGGAGAGTGTGTTGCCAGAGTCCACATCAACGAAGGCGTAATGAACGATGTGATTGCCGCACCTCTTGGTTTAGGTCATACCGCTTGGGATGTTTTTTCCCGCGGGAAAGGCGATAACATCTTCAAAATTATCACTGTTAGCACTGAGCCCGGCACCGATATGGCCGTCTGGACCAGTTCTGTCGTGAGCATCGCCTAAATTAAAGTCAGGGGATTCACGTTATGCAACATATTGAATTTGATACTAAATGGACCATGGTAGTTGATCTGGACAAGTGTACCGGTTGCGGTGCTTGTATGGTTTCATGCCAGGCAGAAAATAATATAGCACCAATGGAAGACGGTTCTAACAAACTGAAAACTCTTACTTGGTTGCTTGTTTATGAACTTAATAATGGAAAGGATTTCCCTGAAAGGGAAACAGCATACCTGCCAAGACCTTGTATGCAGTGCGGAAAACCTGCTTGTGTTCCTGTCTGTCCTGTAGTTGCTACTACTAAGGATGAAGAAGGCGGAATCGTCAGTCAGATTTATCCTCGCTGTATCGGTTGCCGGTACTGTATGGCTGCATGTCCTTACCACGCTCGTTACTTTGGTTGGTTAGATCCAGTCTGGCCTGAAGGTATGGACAAAGCACTTTCCCCTTCAACATCTACGCGTCCTCGCGGTGTTGTTGAAAAATGTAACTTTTGTCATACCAGATTGCTTAATGCCCGTACGCGTGCACGCGCTGAAGGAATGGATCCTAAGAATCTTCCTGACGGTTGGTATAAACCGGCTTGTCTTGAAGCATGCCCCACAGGCGCAATCTCTTTCGGAGACTCAAAGAATCCTGAACATAAGGTCCATGATCTTATTAAGGATAAAAATGCTTTCCGTCTTCTCGAAAGTATCGGCATGGACCCTCAGGTCTATTACATCAGCCGTCGTGATTGGGTGCGTGAGCAGAGTGATAACCACTTGCCTAACGACAAGCACTAGGAGGGAGGTCAATAATGGATAGAAATCTCTTCCCCGAAGGCGTAACCCGCTGTGGATTGCCGAAGTTCTCCATATGGATGGCTTTTGTTGCAATATTCTTACTCTGGGGAGTCTATGCCGCTGTGAAAATATTCGCAAACGGTATCGGCGTAACAGGCTTAGATAACTACTTCGGGTTCGGACTGTGGATTACTTTTGACCTTGCGGTTATCGCACTTGGAGCCGGCGCATTCTTTACCGGATTTCTCAAGTACATCCTCAAGATCGATCAACTTAAAAATATTGTTAACTTAGCTGTTATACTTGGATTCTTGTGCTACTCGGGCGCAATGCTTATCCTGACTATGGATATCGGGCAGCCGATTCGTGCATGGTTCGGTTACTGGCATCCTAATGTGCACTCCATGCTGACAGAAGTTATCTTCTGTATTACCTGCTACTGCACAGTCTTGATCATTGAGTTTATTCCGTTGGTCCTTGAGCAGAAGCAGCTTAATAAAATTCCTTTCCTGCATCACTTTGCCCATCACTTACATGTGAATATGGCTTTGTTTGCCGGTATCGGAACTTTCCTTTCAACATTCCATCAGGGTTCACTGGGTGGTATGTACGGCGTTATGTTTGGCCGTCCATATGCCTTCCGTGAAGGTTTCTTCATCTGGCCATGGACTTTCTTCCTTTTTGTTCTTTCAGCTGTTGGTTCCGGTCCTGTTTTCACAGTTCTGGTATGTACCATCATTGAAAAGATGACAGGCAAAAAGCTTGTGGAATACAAAGTAAAAGCTCTTATGGGTAAAATCGCCGGTTCAATGCTCTGTCTGTACATGTTCTTCAAGATCATTGACACATGGGCATGGGCAACCGGTTATCTTCCTTCTGTAGGCCTTACTTTTGATGAAATGTTTTACGGAACTATTTACGGTAAATGGTTGATGTGGACTGAACTTGGTTTGTGCGGCGTAGTCCCTGCGATTATGCTGATCACTCCTTCTATCAGAAACAATCCCGCTTTGCTTTATACTGCTGCAATCCTCGATTGTATCGGTATCAGCATTAACCGTTACGTGTTCACTGTTCAGACCATCGCAATTCCGGTTTTACCTTTTGACAGTTGGCAGACATATGCTCCTAACTGGGCAGAATGGGCTACTTCCGGAATGATCGTCGCTTATGGTATACTTGTACTCAGTCTTTGTTACAGGTACCTGCCTGTCTTCCCTCAGGAAGTTAAGCTGAACAAGTAATTTTAAGCAGATACGTTTGTTTTTGAAGGCCCGATTCATATGAATCGGGCCTTTTATTTTTTGGTGGATATTTCGGATGAAGCTTATTGATATTTAAAAAGTTGAAACTTTTAGATGTAAAATTGGATAAGGTTTGCCCATATCGTCTACTTCAGAGCGTTCAATAACTTTGAACCCTAGTTTTCTATAAAATATGAATGCGGAATCGTTTTGTTCATTAACATCAACGGAATTAATATCGAGTTCATCTAAAGCATACTGCATAAGTTTTGTTCCGATTCCTTGCCGGAAATAATCTGGCAGAACAAACAGCATTTCCACTTTTCGATCCGCAACTCCCATAAAACCGATAATTTTTGAATTTTTATTTTTGATACAATAGAGTTGAACTGCTGGTAGAAATTCATTTAGTATTAACGGTTTAAAGTAGTTAATGTCTTCTTCAGAAAGAAAATTGTGTGTTGCCCGTACTGATAATTCCCAAATGTTGAGACAATCCTTGTACTCTGTCTCAGCTACTTTATCCAAAAACATATCAGCTCCATGTTATGTGTTACCCAGTCCGAATTATAATTTTTAAAAATATAAAAAAATGGCCAGACCTTAGAAAAAGGCTGGCCACTTCGTATCTATATCTAGCTTAAATAAGACTTAGTAAGGTATGAACCAACTCATTCCTTTCATTTTAGCAGGAATAGGGTTTGTCTTTGCTACGGGATTTGCCTTTTCCCAACAGTCCTGTTCCTGCTCTATCCACTCTGGGCGGGAAAGGCGTATTGAGTTGCCTGTGTTGATGCTGTCATCATCACCGCTGAAATGCTGCAAAATAAGGCTTATATTGCCTAGATCGTCATTGAGTGACCATTTCCAGACTTTCAAAGTTCCAAAGGGGTTGCCTCTCCAGTCGTTTGGTTTTCCGAATCTTTTTTCAAGCATTGAATAAATTTTATCGAAAAAGTCACTGCTTCCGTCAGCATATTTTAATTTAAATCTTAAAATTATGTCCTTACGATTGCAGTCTCCGACAACAATGTATCCTCCGTTGTATCCTTCAAGGTCTTTAACTTCAATGCGCTTAATATATTCTTCCTGCCAAGGTGATCTGGCAGAGTCCAAATCCAGAATAGATCTTATTGAAGATAAATTTTGGCCTAAAGTAATTCCGGCAATTGAATTCGGTGCATTTGCGGCAAAACTGGAGTTTGCCATAAAAATAAGTAACGCAATGCTCAGCAAAAGTATTTTTTTCATATTATAATTAGTCCTCCGGTAGCAGAATCAAGTGCGCTGGTTCTGTTTTAAATAAGTGTTAAGCCTATAGCAGATTTGCATCCTTCGCAGTTTATATCATACTTACTAAGAAATCTTTCTTCTCTGCCACTTATTTTGTCAACTGCAGCTTTGAGAAATTTATTATTAATTTCAGGGAATTGCCCTCTAGCTTTTTCAAATTTATCTTGAGTGAGGCGAATACAGACAGTGTCAGTAACCGCTTTAAGGGTAAAAAGTCTTTTGGACTCACCGATCAAAGTCAATGCTCCGACAAAATCATTTTCCTTAAATATTTGTACCGGCTTTTCAACATTATCTAAGAAAGCTTCCATTCGACCTTTAATAATGAAGTATGCTGATTTATCAATATCTCCGGTATTAAATACGGTCGTACCCTGAGCGAAATTTTCGCGCACACAAAGGTAAGCCAGCAACTTCTGAGCTTCCAGTTCAAGCCCTGAAAAATATGCAACCTCTCTCACTATCTCCAGATTTTCCTGATACTCACTTGTTTCAGCGCTCATAGCTACTTTGCTCCATGTATTAGTTCGTAGAGAAGACCTTTCTTCGCGATTAATTCTTCGTAAGGTCCAATTTCCATAAGCTTACCGGCTTTCATAACGGCGACTTTGTCATAGTTCTTAATAGTATCAAGTCTATGTATTACCGAAATGAGCGTCGATTTACCTTTCCATTTTGTTTCTAAAAGGTTTTGGATTCTGTTCTGTGAACGGTTGTCAAGAGCGGAAGTTGCTTCATCCATGATCATAATAGGTGGATTCTTGAGGAATGTCCGTGCTATTGCCAGCTTCTGTTTCTGTCCGCCTGAGAGCTTATCACCCTTAGTGCCGACCTCGAAATTCATTCCCAGTTCAACAACTGTTTCAAGCAGATCTGCTTCAATAAGAAGCTGAATCATACTTTGGTTGATAGCGTCCTGAATTTGCGGATGATCAGTTTTAGATTTTCCAAAAAGAATATTATCCAAAATTGTTTGTGACGTGATGTATTCGGCTATTTTAAAGAAGTTGAAGGATTCAGGTTTCTCAACTGACGCTTTGTTAAAGAACTGCTGCCTTCCATCAAGGATGAGTCCTTTCAACACTGTAGGCAGGGCAACAATTTTATGCTTTCCGGGTATAAAGTTAAGAGCAAGCTGGAGCAGCATCTCTTTATCAGTACCCTTGATTTCCTGTAATGTCTTGTCATCGAGTCTGCTTGCAAGTTGTTTGTAGCCGTCAAACTCTTCAGTCGGAATAGGGCTTTGCTCAAAGAAGATTTCTTCTTGAGGTACGTTACCCAAAATATCGACAGTTTGTTTAACTGTTTCCCGCCCAAGGCTCAGGAGAGGAATTTCAAGGTTGGCTTCTTTTAAAAAGTTGGTAAAGTATTCGTTTGTGGCAAGATTTTTGCCGGCAAAAAATTTACTGTTTGCAGAACCGAATATAATATTGCCTGCAACTGATGAGTAGTCGAGATATTTACCTTCCTGATAAAATTCGACGTGATCAGCAAATTTTTCACCGAAATCTGAATGGAAGTTTTTACGAACTGACAGCAGTTGCTCGGACAATTCTTTTTCCTGTTCAGAATCTACGAGCGTATTCAGTCCGAATCTTAGAACATCAACAAAAATACCTGCCTGTTGAATGCTTTCAATCATATTGTCACGGCTAGGTGTTTTCTTTTCAGCGTCAGGATCTCCTTCCAGTACTGCGGCACATGAATAGAGCAGGTTATCCTTTATCGATCCTGAAAAAATGAATGGTTCCTGCGCAACAATTCCCATATTATGGACCATATCCGCTTTAGTCAGATCATCAACTTCATATCCGTCGATTTTTACCGACCCTCCGGTATATTTATATAGCTGCGAGATACATTGTGCCAGAGTACTTTTCCCGCTGCCGGAAAAACCGACAAGGGCAAGCTGTTCACCGGGTTTAAGCTTCAAGTTGATCTGTTTGAGCAGTTTAATGCCCCCTGAAACAGTAAATCCGAGGTTTTGAACATCAATGCTGCCGGTTAATTTGACTGGAGCTCTGCCTTCCGGTTCAAGCTTGAATTCAGGTTCACAGTCAAAATATTCCATGACGCGCTCATAACGGACTGTTGCGTCATTATGAACCTGATAGAATTCCATAAGTTCTTTCCAAGGATCATAAATTTTTTCATAAGCTGAAAGGAAGGCAACGAGAGCACCAAGGTCGAATTTACCTTGAATTGCAAGATAACCACCGACAAGGAAAAGTAAAAATGGTCCAAGATTCTGAAAAAAGCTGTTGAGAACTTTGATTCCTTGTCTGTAAAGAATCCATGTAATCCTGATTCTGAAAAGGCGGTCAACAAAAGCACTGTATTTACGGTTTTCGATGCGGTATGAACCGTTTCCGTGAATTTCATGTATTCCCGAAATTGTTTCGTTAATATGGCTGCTGAGATTACGGGTGGTGTCGACCCTTTGTTTATTGGCAGTGTTTGATTTTTTTTGCAGCTTAGGGACTAAATATATGACAACCGGATATAGTGCGATTGAAATGGCAGCCATGGTCGCATTAAGATAAAACAGGTACGTTGCAAATGTTACCAGTGTCAGGATATTCGTAACTGGAACTGCGATTGACTGTCCTACATATTCACCGGCCGGAGCAAGTTCTGTAACCAGCGAGGAAACGACCATACCGGGATTTGCCTTTCTGAAATATCCAAGGGGTAATGTCAGAATATGGGCGTAGAGCTCTTTTCGCATTTTAGCCAGAGTTTCCTGGCCTATGTAAGTCTGCAGGTACGTAATTGCATACTTTAACAGGCTGGCACCCACAACAGCTATTATGTAAAAGCTGCAGTATCGGATAAGTAAATCTACTTTCCGCATGCTGATGGCTTGGTTGATAATTAACTTTTGCATTTCCAGCGGAACTACTCGCGTTGCAACTGTGACTAAAATTATAGCCAGTAATATGAGTTGCAATTTTAGATTGCTCGTCTTTACCCAATACATAAGGGGGCGTTTCGTGATCATCAAAAGGGGCTCCTTTGGTCTCAATGTAGTAAACTCCTAAGTAAAAAACGAAGATACACAACGAGAAAATCAAACAAGTTCATGTAAGATTAAATGCTAAAATATGTTGATGAAAAAAGCGTTAAATGATTACGTAATATTTAAAAATAAATATATTTTGTTTCCTTGAATATAACTTAATAAGTAAACGTTACATGGGGATAATTTATACCTTTTTGTTGACGTGGGAACAAGGGTTTTCTAACCTAATTCCAGTCAAATTGTTTTTTTATCTATTTTGGAGAAAAACAGAGGATAAGGATTTGGTTACTAATCTGCAGTCGCTGACTAGCGATGAAAAAAAATATTCTTTTACGTTAAAAGCTGACCTTGCTGAGCTAAAAGTCCTTGCGGAAAAAATTGAGAACTTCGGTGAAGAAAATAGGATACCGGAGAAGAATCTTTTTGAGGTTAATTTAGTTCTGGATGAACTATTTACAAACCTTGTAAGTTATGGATGTTTCTCTGATTCGCATTTTTTTGAGATAATGCTTCGTTTAAAAGACGGGGTTATGTTTATTGAGATAATGGATGACGGGAAACCTTTTAATCCACTTGATACGCCTGAACCTGAAATTCACTGCGATTGTGATGAAAGAAAAATCGGTGGATTAGGTATCCATTTTATGCGTAAAATGATGGATGGTATTGAGTATCGTCTGGATGACGGAAAGAATAGATTAAAGTTGACCAAAATAATTCATTAGTTTTATTGTAAAAAAGAAATTTTGTCGTCTGCTGGGCGGATATAATTATCATAAATCGGAGGATAAGATGGGCTTGGAAGTTGGTGAAAACAAAAACGGTGGTGTGATTATTTTTGCGCTGAAAGGAAGGCTTGACTCCAACACCTCTAATGATTTTGAAGAACGTCTTCTGTGTTCCATACAGGGCGGAGAGACAAAGATTATTTTAGATTTTGAAAATCTTGAGTATATTTCAAGTGCCGGTCTTCGTGTGCTTCTAAAGGCTGCAAGAGAGCTTAAGGGCGGAGATGGCAAGCTTTTACTTTGCTCGCTTAAAGATTATATCCGTGAAGTTTTTGATCTGTCCGGCTTTGTATCATTTTTGCCTATTTTTAATACAAAGGAAGAATGCATTTCGTCGTTTTAAATAGTGATTTTATGTTTTTCAGGGTTCAAGATTTTTATTGGAACATCCATTGTAATAGATTGTAAGCCTAAACAAAAAGTCCTCTTATCGGTAGTCAGTTCGATGAGAGGACCTTTTTTATTGTCTTATTGCGGTTTCTCTCTTTCCAGCTTCAGCAGGTTTCTATGTCTGCGCAGAGCCGCCGCTTTAAAGTATCTGCTACTGTCTCTTCTTTTTTCTTTCAAAGCTTCACGCTGCGCGTTTATTTGCGCTGCTTCATCTCCTTTGGGTTTGTATTTAACTTTAATGCCGCGGAAAGCTATAGTAATTTTCTTATCCTGCAGAGCCTGATCCAGATTATCAACAATTTCTGATTCCGTTGGATATTGGTCTTCAAAGTTTCGCACCCAAAAATAAATTTCAAATTCAAGTCCAAAGTTGCCGAATCTTTTGAAAAGAATGCTTGGTTCAGGTTCACTCATAACTTTAGGGTGATCTCTTACCGTCTTAAGCATTATTTTTTTAGCTTTTTCAATTTTTGATCCGGGAACAAGAGTTATAGGTATGGCGACTCTGATGCGGGAATCACGGAAATTAAGGTTTACAATTTCACCCTTTAAAAAACTTGAGTTCGGAATTATTACCATACTGTTATCAAGCGCGCGCATGGTGGTGTTTCTTATAGAAACGTCTTCAACCCGGCCGATTATTTTATTGCGTTGCAGAATGTCTCCCTTCTTAATCGACCCGCCGAAGAGAATGATAAGTCCGCTTACAAAGTTGCTGACTATGTCTTTAAGTCCGAAGCCGATACCGATGGAAAGTCCGCTTGCAATCCATGTAAGGGTCGCCATAGGTATCCCGAGTAGATACAGTGAAGATAGAATGAAGAATACCCATACCAGATATGATCCGATTGTAGAAAATGTATGAGCCAAGGCTGATTCCATTTTGCGTCCGGCAATAGACGTTGTTGAAACCACGGTTTTCAACCAGAAAAGGATAAGTCTGGAAGTGAAAAAAAGTATCAGTATATAAAACAGGCTCTTAATGGAAATGGCTGCGCCTGCAATTTTAATATCCATATGTCTGAATACAAATTTTGCGAACGGAATTCCGCCCATATAAGCCGTTGCCCATGCAATAAAGAAAAATATTATAACTGAAATTGACAGTGGATACATCAGCTGGATCATATGATTATGCTGACTGTTGTTTATAGCTGAATCTTCATTAATCGGAGGTACTCTTCCTGTTTCCGGTCCTGGTTCATATTTGCTTTCAGATTCATTTTCTATTCGTATCTGTTCCGTTTGGACTACAGACGGTTCGGATGTGACCATGATTGTTTTAAGCGCATTACATATCTGGAGCGTTACGAGAAACAGGAACCAGAGTTGTGTAGACATCATAGCCTGCGTACCTAATCCGAATAAGGTAAGCACAGAACATAAGGCCAAAATATACATCGTTATTTTTGATGTAGTTTTTGTTATTTTAAGGGATTGCTTTTTACGGTTCTCACGGATCACGACTAAGGCAATGAGGCTGAAGAAAATCCATATTGTTCCTATACACTCGACGGGGATAGTAAGCATATGCAATATGTCGCCTGCTGTCATAAGACACCAGAGAGTAAACATAGGAGAGTGCATCAACTTAGCCGGCTTGGTTTTTTCATTGGCCCATAAAAAATTACGCGCGCAAATAATGATGCCCAAAGTTATGAGCTCAGACCAGACCAGTCCTGTGATCTGGTTTGAGGTAAAAAGAGTGACCTGCCGTGCTATGAAAATTCCTGCTCCTAGCGACAACATGATCAGGCCGAAATTGTACGCAGACATTGAGTGGTTAGCGAATATTGATCGTTTCAGCAGGATTTTCACTGCCTGACGGAGAAATATCCAGCAGGCAAATGCGATTATTGCCATATAGGTCATGAAATTTGTCCAGTTGACCCATACAAATAGAGGATAGTAAAATTTTGAATGGCCTTGCTGCCACTCTTCGAATGCGTAGGAAATATCTTGCCAGTTGGTGGAATCCAACAGCGATGGTCCTTCTTGGAAGTAAAAACTTTCCATAGAACCTGCATAATATTTCGTAGTTATTTTTTTGTTCTGAGAAATTTCATTAATGGTTTCATCTGCGTGGGTAAGGGCTACATCCAGTTCTTTTTTTATGACGCTGGAGAGATTACGTATTTGCTTAAAGCTGTCTATTGTTTTGGTCAGAAGTTCTTTTTTTACATTAAGTTCAAGGCTGTTTTCAATATTAAGTTCTGATAGAAGATCAATATCTTTTTTGATCTTTTTTAGGCGGTTTTTTTCAACAAGGAGATCTTTTTTAGCATATAATACATAATCTTTTAGATCTTCAAGTTGCAGCAGTATCGTTCTGTATGACCACGGGGTTTGCTTTGCCAGTCCCCTGAGAAGTTTTAACTGATCAAGTCTGTCTTTTGCTTTAAAAATGCGATGATCAAAAATCTCGAGCATTTCAGGAAGTTTCTTTTGCAAATTTTGAACGGCGGTGTTTTGTTCATTAATATCATGCTCAATACCTTCAAGCATGTAAGTCCATGTTTGTTTTGTTGATTCAGCGTGTACTTCGTTTATTAAAGATACATATAAAAGCGATATGACAATAAGAACGAGAGTAATTGTATTTTTTTTGTATGTAGTCATTATGGTCTCCGGAGCTTGACAAGTCCGGCATGTTTACGTTTAAGAATGTTAATCCGCTGATTTTTTTAATTTGTAAGATTTGAAGTGATTTTAAGATAATATTCACTTTGTTTTATATCCGACATCCTATTTTAAATTAAATAATCCCGACATGCTTTTCTTTGGTAAGAACGGCTCTTCATCCTTCTAAACCTAAATATAAGTGCTCTATGTCTGTATTCAGCGTAATTCTATGTTAATGAAAAAGTCTAGGTGTTTGTGAATCATAGAGAAAGTATTGTATTTTAGTATACAATAAGCGGGAGTTTTCGTGAATAATATTTTTCTTGTCGGGCCACGAGCATGCGGTAAAACTACTGTGGGCAGGATAGTAGCAAATAAGTTGCAGCTTAATTTTTTTGATAGTGATGCACTTATCGCCCAGAAGGCCGGATGTGAAATTTCAAAGTTTGTAAAAGCGAACGGATGGGACGCATTTCGTGACCTTGAAGTGGATATTTTAAAAGAATTGTCAGAAACTGAAAGATCTGTTGTTTCCTGCGGAGGCGGGATTGTCGTCCGCAACGAAAATTATAAAATTTTGAAAGAAGGGTTCACGGTTTATTTAAAAACAGATGTTGAAACATTGGTTAAGCGTCTATCCGCAAATCCTGCACATGGACAGAGACCTTCTTTAACAGGAAAATCTTTGACGGAAGAAGTCCGTGAAATTCTGGAAACTCGCGAAGAGTTGTATTCAGGCTGTGCGACAGTAATTGTGAGCGGAGAAGGAAAGCTTCAGGATATCTGTGAAGAAATTGCCGGTGCATTTAAAAGCATTGAAAATGGAGACAATAAATAATGAGTGGAAACACATTCGGCAATCTTTTTAAAGTTGTCACATATGGCGAGTCGCACGGTATCGGTCTTGGCGGAGTTATTGACGGATGCCCCGCTGGGATTGAACTTAACGAGGGTATTATTCAATTAGAACTGGATCGCCGCAAACCCGGTTCCGGTATTGCCGGAACGGCCCGTAAGGAAGCTGATAAAGTTAAAATTTTATCCGGTGTTTTTGAAGGCAGAACCACTGGAACATCAATCGGTTTTCACATTGAGAATACAGACCAGCGTTCCAGAGATTATTCAAAGATAATGAATGTATACAGGCCGGGGCATGCCGACCTGACTTATGATGCGAAGTATGGCGTCAGAGATTATCGCGGCGGAGGCAGGTCTTCGGGCAGAGAAACTGTTTCACGGGTAGCCGCCGGAGCTGTTGCACAGGAGTTACTGCGTCTTGAAGGTATAACCTGCAATGCATATACCGTTCGGATCGGAGGCATTGATGCTGATATTAAAGACCCTGAAAATGCATATGAAAGACTTTTTTTCAGTCCTGACGAAGATGTTCTTGAAAAGTGGGAAAAACGTATAAAGGAAGTGCGGTCTGACGGAGACACTTTGGGCGGAGTTGTTGAAGTCTGTATCAAGGGCGTACCGGCAGGGCTCGGTGAACCTGTGTTCGATAAGCTTGATGCAAGGCTTGCATATGCTCTGATGTCCGTCGGCGCAGTTAAGGGGGTCGAAATAGGTTCAGGCTGTTCTTCTGCGGACGCGCTTGGCAGTGAGAATAATGATTTTATCAGCGAAAAAGGATTTCTTTCCAACAATGCCGGTGGAATCCTCGGCGGTATTTCAAGCGGGCAGGATATAGTTGTAAGGGCTTATGTTAAGCCTATTCCATCGATCAGCAAAGAACAGCAGACTGTTGATAGCGAAGGAAAGTCAACTGAGATTAAAATAGGCGGCAGGCACGATATCTGTGCAATTCCGCGCATTGTTCCAGTGCTTAAGGCTATGGCAATGCTGACCGTTGCGGATTACCTGCTCTTGCAGCGCAGAATGAAGTGATTTTCACAGGGAGCAAAAGGATGGTTTATGCCCCCTGTGTTTTTAATCTATTTTACTTTTTTGAGTCTCACTGCCGTTCCAAAGCAGGAATAAAATCTATCTCCCTCAGGATGAAACGAAACTGATTCACGGTATGCGAGAATTGCATCTGCGTTTGCATCGATTGCCTGAGCTACGAGCCCGTAGAAAGCACTGTCAAAGTTATAGCTTCGGCATACAACAAGTCCGAATGTTCCCATAACCTCACGGTTCGGTATTTCTTCAGTTGTAACAATTTTTAACTTGCCGCCAAGGTAAAGATTGCGCGCCATATCAAGCCGCTGCTCTTTTTTTGCATCTTCCAGAGATCCACGTCCTTTTTTGTCAGGACGTCCAAACATAAGGGCCATATTTAAATCCTTTTTAAATCTTAATGATGAATAGATTTCTGCCTCAATTTCAAGCTAATATCAACAGACAGTTTTATAGTATGAAAAAAGCGCGCTGCGCTTTGCTGATATTGATCAGGCAAGCTCTTCGGTCAGCATGGAAATTTCTATCCTGAGAAGTTCCAGTTTTTTGTTTGTTTCGTACAGGGCCATGACGGCATCTTCCTTCTGCTCTGCTTTGCAGGCATTTTCAAGTGCTTGGGCGGTCTTTGCTAAGTTTACTGCCGATAGGTTTGCCGCAGCTCCTTTCAACGTATGAGCCATGTCTCCGGCCTCTTTAAGCTCATCCTTCGCCAGCATGGAGTCAATTTTTTTTGTAAAGTCAATGTTGTACGCATCGAAGTTTTTCAAAATATTAATCAGGATATTTAAATCTCCACCTATGCGATCTAATGCTTCCTCTATGTTCAACTGTTGAAATTTTTGAAAATCGGTATCTGGCTGCGATGTTTTTTGAATGTTCTCTTTAATTGTAATTCTACTGTGTTGTGTTTTATTTTCCAGCAAGTATGTTTTGATGATGCTCATCATCTGGTTTTTATCAATTGGCTTTGGAATATAATCATTCATGCCGGCTTGCAGGCATTTTTCCTTGTCTCCCCTCATGGCATGGGCGGTCATTGCGATTATTGGAAGATCTGTTTTTTTAAGCCTGTCGCGGATAACCCTAGTTGCTTCATATCCGTCCATTTCCGGCATTTGAATATCCATAAGAATTAAGTCGTAATTGTTTTTTTCAACTTTTGTAACAGCTTCAAGTCCATTATCAGCTGTTTCGATTGTAAGACCGGTTTCTATAAGAATATGCTGGGCAACCTGCTGGTTGATAAGATTGTCTTCTACCAGCAACGCTTTGAACCCTTTGAATAATTTTTCAGGTACATTCTGCGGCTCGATTCTTTTCCGTGCATAGTTGCTACACCCGAATGTCTCCATTATCGCATCAAACAGTGTAGATTGTTTAAGCGGTTTAGGCAGCACTTTAGATATTCCTGCGGCGTCGGCTTTTATCAGAGCATTATTTAAATCCATTGTGGTAATCAGCAGAATAGGAAGGTCTTCAGCAGAATGAGTCTTTCTGATTATTTTGGATGCTTCGTCTCCTTTTATCCCCGGAAGAATTAAATCCATGAGTATGAATTTGTAAGGATTATCAGTTTTCTGTGCGATTCTGTCCAAAGCTTCTTCTGCAGAAGTACACGTCTCAGGATTGAATCCGAAGTGCTGTAGATATCTGGAAAGCACTGATCCTACGGCAGGGTTATCATCTACTATGAGAACAGGACTGTTTTGGAGATTCTTTGGCAGCATGTATTCAGACGGGCGTATATTCGGCACTCGTTTCGGGGAAATTTTAAAGAAGAAAGTGCTGCCTTTTCCAAGTTCGCTTTCAACCCAGATTTTTCCGCCCATGAAATCAATTATCCGTTTGGATATGCTAAGCCCGAGCCCTGTTCCACCATATTTGCGAGTGGTGGACCCATCCGCCTGTTTAAAGGCTGTGAACAGTTCAGGCTGCACTTGCTTGGGTATTCCTATGCCGGTATCTTTTACCGAAAAAAGTAGATCTACTTTTTCAGATCTTATACGTTCAGCTTTTATAGTAATTGTTATTTCACCTTTATTAGTGAATTTGAATGCATTTGCGGTCAGATTGGCAAGGACCTGTCTGAGTCTCAGCGGGTCTGTTTTGATCCTTCGCGGTACGCCGGGGAGTATTTCAATTACCAGTTCTGTCTGTGAGGCAACCATCTGTTCAACAAAAAGGTCTGAGATATCATCAATTAATTGATGAAGATCAAAATTTACTTCTTCAAGTTCCAGCTTACCTGCGTCAATTTTTGAAAAATCAAGAATGTCATTAATAAGTCTTAGCAGTACTTGCCCTGAATTGATGATTATTTTTATAAATTCAGATTGCTTGGCGGATAATTTTGTTGCAAGTGTCAGGTCGGCCATACCTATAATTGCGTTCATGGGGGTTCTTATCTCATGGCTGACATTAGCCATAAATTGACTTTTTAAGCGTGAAGCTGTCTCGGCTTCATCTTTAGCAATTTCGAGCTGTTTATTAATTTCTTTAAGTTCCTTGTAGCTGCTTGCTAAATTTTTATTGCTTTGCTGAATCTTTTGCTGAAGCTGTCCGCTGTAATCTTTTAATTTAAGATCCTGCTCTTCAATTTGCTGGAGCATGTAATTAAAGTTGTCGACGAGAATATTCATTTCCCCCTGACACTTGAAGTCTACTCTGGCTCCATAGTTTTTATCGACAGAAATCTGGCGGGCGGTTTTAGACAGTTTAATAATCGGCGAGATCAGAATTTTGCGCATGGTTGCGAAGATGGTCATCATCAGTAAAACAACTAAAAGCATGGTTCTAACGAGAGAGTTTAAAAGAGAATTGAATAATTCATCCTGGATGAATTTGGGAGACATATAAATTTCAACCGCGCCGATCGGCTGGTTAAGTACAGATATTTCGGCTTCCCGTTTAACTAATTCGCCGATAGGGCGTGTTTTAAAATCAGTTATATTCCAGTCAGAGTCTCGTACTTTTCCCGTAAATACTGTTTTATCATTATCCTCGGTAACAATTATAGCTTTAATTCTCTTATCGTTCATCTCAGATAAAATAATTCTGTTTATCGCAGGCTGATCTACATTCCAAAGGGGAGGTATTAACGATTCTGAAAGTCTTTCAGCAAGACCGTCCGCTTTCTGATTCAGATCTTTCAGCATATCTTTTTTCATGGAATTATATTCGTATGCACCTGAAATAATAAAAGCGAATAATGATATAAGGACTATCATTATTCCCATTTGAGTTTGTATTTTGTCTATTTTGAACAATTTAAGTCTATTGCCTGCTTAATAATGTTGAATATGAAAAATAGAGATATATTATTTAATGTCCTTATTTAGCCTTACAGTATAATCAGTGCAAGATAAACTGAATGAAATGTCATGTCGAGTTTTGAGAAATCGAATTATGGACAACTCTTTAATCAAACGGTAACAAAAGACCGCATTCATAAAGAAAAGGACGGTCAGTAAATAATGAAGATAGCCCTGTTGCAGCTTAATTTGACGGTTGGTGACATTGAAGGAAACAGCAAGCTCATTCTGGATGGTGTTGAAAAAGCCGCTGAGCGTGGTGCAAAGATTTGTGTTACCTCTGAACTTGCCATCACCGGATATCCTCCGCGGGATTTGCTGCTTAATTCTGATTTTGTATCAAGGTGCAGAAAGGCCGTTGCCGTTCTCGCCCGCAAGATTCCGGATGATGTGGCCTTAATTGTCGGAGGGGTTGATCTTAATCATGACGGTTGTGGAAATCCTTTGCGCAATGCAGCATGGCTTGTTGAGCGCGGGAGTGTACCAAGGGTTTTTTATAAATGGCTGCTCCCGACATATGATGTTTTTGACGAGCAGCGATATTTCGAACCTTCTGAAGAAGATAATTTTTTTGTTTTTGACGGCATCCGAATAGGTGTGACAATCTGCGAAGATGTGTGGAACGATCGCGATGACTGTGTAAATAATCGTTATGGACGCAATCCTCTGCCTGCGATTATGGAACATAAACCTGAAGTCCTGATCAATTTATCGGCATCTCCGTTTAATATAGGAAAGCAGCTCGTGCGGGAGAAAATGCTTTCGGCTATTGCTTCCAAGTATAAGGTACCTGTTGTTTATGCAAACCAGGTCGGCGGGAATGATGACTTGGTCTTTGACGGAAGAAGTTGTGCATTTGATGCACGCGGTACTTTAATCGCCCGCGGTAAAAGCTTTGAAGATGATATCGTTCTTATTGATGTGACAAACGGCACTGGGAAAATTGAGGAAGCTGATTTTAGCGAGGAGTCGGAAGCATGGAATGCCATGGTTACCGGATTGCGCGACTATACTGCTAAAACAGGCTTTAAAAAAGTTGTTCTGGGTCTTTCAGGCGGGATTGATTCTGCGCTGACTGCTGCGGTTGCAGCCGAGGCTTTAGGGCCCAAAAATGTACTTGGGGTCCTGATGCCGTCGCCTTATTCCAGTAAAGGAAGCATTGATGATTCCATAACACTTGTTGAAAATCTCGGTATTAATTCCATCACTATCCCGATTGATGATCTCATGTTTAATTTTGAAAAATCACTTGCTCCGGCGTTTGCCGGATTTCCTGAGAATGTGGCTGAAGAAAATATCCAGTCGCGTATACGCGGAAATCTTGTAATGGCCATTTCAAATAAAATAGGAGCATTACTGGTAACAACCGGAAATAAAAGTGAACTGGCTGTAGGGTATTGTACCATATACGGGGATATGGCCGGCGGGCTGGCCGTTATTTCAGATTTGTACAAAACTCTTGTTTTTAAGGTGTGCCGCTGGCTCAATGAGCAGGGGATGGGTGAGGTTATTCCTGTTGCGACTATTGAAAAGCCGCCGTCTGCAGAATTGCGTCCGGACCAGAAAGATGAAGATTCTCTGCCTCCTTATGATGTGCTGGACCGTATTATTGAACTTCGAGTTGAACACCATCAGTCTGAAGTTGAAATTTTAGAAGAAACAGGCTTTGATCCTGAGATGGTGAAGGGTGTTCTCAGGCTGATTAAGATTTCAGAATTTAAGCGTAAACAAGCCGCTCCGGGGCTCAAAATTACCTCCAGAGCATTCGGAACCGGCTGGCGAATGCCTATTGCCTGCCGCTTTACCGGTTAATGTTAAGTTTTTATTTGTCCCGTCCTAAAATAAGTTGACGGTTTTGGGTTACTATATTCAGGCTGTGAAGTTCGCTTCACAGCCTTTTTGATTTTGAGCTTTTTTATTGTTCTCCGGCGTTGTTTTAATTTGAGAGATCATTGTTCATTTTAGTGGCGCAGATTTCAAGCCAGCCTACTAATTTATTGGAAAATCCGTTTTGCTCAAGCCACTCTGCATCTAAAAGATGCGGTGAATATTCAGGGTGCAATGTACGCAGTTCATGTTCAAAAGTATCGGCAACATGAACTGCTGCCGCAGGACTAAGCATACCTGATCCTGATTCTGTCAGTTCATGGTGACTGTGTACTGCTTCTACAACCGCTTCATCAAATCCCCAAAGAGCTAAAAGATAAGCACCTACTTCCGCATGTGTGAAACCGAAAATTTCTTTCTCGGCTTCACTCATGGGAATACCTTCTTTTTTTACTGATTTTAATATCTCTGCATATTCTGGCTGAAAAGATGTGGAAAGAATAAGTTTGCCGATGTCGTGGAGAAATCCGGCAAGAAATGCTTTTTCAGCGGTCTCGTTATCTGCTCCCTCTGCCTGAATTATAGCCCGTGCTAACAGAGCTGTGTACTGACTGTGTTCTCCAAGATCTTCGATAGAAAAATCCAGATTTTTGATTTTGCTGGTGTTGAAAATATGCATACCAAGTACGAGTCCTTTAATTGTACTTAGTCCTAACATCGTTGCGGCTTTTTCCGGCGTTGAAACTTTCGAATACAGGCCGAAGAAAGAGGAGTTAACAAGTTTAAGAATTCCTGTTGTAACGGCTAAATCTTCACCGATTATTTTGCCGATATCTCTGATTGAAATATCATCTTTTTGCAGTTCTTTTTCCAGCTTGATGTAAAGAGACGGCATGATTGGAAGTTCATCAATAGAGGCAATAGCTTTAGAAACACGTTCATTTAGGAAAATGTTTTTCAGCTTGAGGCTTCTTTCAATTGTTCCGTTCATCTCTTTTGCCGTACAAGGCTTGCTGATAAATTGGTGCGCACAGAGTGCAGAGTGCATGGATTTATTTGTGTCATGGTCTTTTGAAAAAATAAAACGGATGGCCCCCGGCTGCTGTCTTTTTACTTCATTCATCAGCTCGCCGTCAGGAAGTCCTTCGGTATAAAAATCTGTAACAACAATATTGAATGGTTGAATTTCAATCAGTTCAAGAGCTTCTTTTGCCGAGTTTGCAAAGTGTAACTCAAGTTGATCCTCCATCGGCTTAAGCATTTTTTTAAGGGTTTCAATTTGTCCTTTTTCTTCATCGACGAATAGGATGATGCTCTTGGATTTCGTCATATTTCCCTCTGAATGCTTTTTTGCAATTTATCGGTGTAAGCTGAAATCATGAAAAAAGATTACGTTATATGTATCATGGTGTCTGATCATTGAAAACTGAAAAAGGATGTTGAAATGGCAGAACATGAAAAAAGGGTTGCTTTGAACTTAATCAAAGCAACCCTTTTCTTATATTTTTAATACTGGTTACTTGCGCAGGAGAATGTAAGGTCTGTCGGAAATGAACTGTTCATTAATGATTGTTACATCTTCAGGACGATTTTCCCAGTGATCATAGTATTTTTTCTGCATCACAAGAATAACTTTATCGTGTTCCTTAAGTAATCTGTCTATTTCATTAAAATCACTTGTTTCATGGATGTCTGTTCCGGCGTAGTACGAGAAAATACCGGAATATATTTTGTGTGCTAAAGGGTAACTTCCCTGTTCCACGTAATGCTTCATAATTTCACCTGTCTGGCGCGGGCTCATGAGCGGGTCGAGTGAAGGAAGTGTTTTCAGTGCCAGCGGCTGGATCCAGATTGTCATGGTTACTGCCATTATGAGCAGCCCCGTTTTTCCGTCGGAAGTTCTGGTTGCCAGAAGAGCGAATCCGCCAAGTCCCAGTATCAAAACTGTGAAGGATATTCCTTTCAGCGCGAAATCAAACGGGAAAAATGATTCAGCAAAAGGCGCGGCAACTGCGAGCAGGATATAAACACAGGCAACCCCTATCCAAAGTTTTTTGGAATTAATCACCGGAGGGTTGTCATCCTCTCCAAGTAGTCCTCTTGCCGTTAGAATTGCAAGCGGCGCAAAGAGGGGAAGTATGTATATGAGCACTTTGATACTGAGGCAGGTCAGCATGATAAATCCGCTTATGAACATTATCCATGCCCAGTCTCTTCCGTCATTTGCAGAATCTTTTCTCTGAGCAATAACATTTTTCCAATGAGATATACTGATCAGTTTTTTCAGCGGAAGAGCAAAAATAGCCATTGTCCACGGAAGCCATGCAAGCGGGAAGGCTATCAGGTAATACTGAAACGGTTCTTCGTGATGGAAGGAGCTTACAGCTCTTTCATAAATCTGCTTGTAGAAAATATTATGAATGAACGAAGTTCCGTCTACAAGTATCGCTCCGATTATCCATGCCAGCAGGATCAGTGCAAGGATAGCTACACCTTTAAGAACAGCTTTATTGCGGAACAGCGACAGTTTCTTTTTCCATATCAGGTAGCAGAATGCGGTCAGTATGGGGAAAACTATTCCAAGCGGTCCTTTTGTCAATGTGGCAATTCCCATCAGAACAAAGGCGGAGAGCATCCACTTGGTATTGTCCTCAGAGTGGAAAGCTTTGAAGAGACATATGTTAGCCCAGATGATGAAACTGCCGAAAAGGAGGTCCATACGGGAATAGTGTGCAATCCCAAGGAAGAAAATATTTGTTAGCAGAACCAGTCCGGTTGCAAGAGTTGTCTTGCGCCCGCAGCCCAGTGTGCGTGCAAGAGCAACGGTTGAGAGCAGGAAAGCTCCTGCCGAAACTGCTGCCCCAAGGAAGAATACGCTTATTCCGTTTGCAGGAGTAAATGTGTCTATAAGTGATAAGAACCAGAAGTATACCGGAGGCTTATCAGGGTACGCTACTCCGTTGAGGTACATCACCAGCCAGTGTCCGGCATCTTTCATTTGATGGTATACATCGGCGTAGCGTACTTCATCGGAAAACCAGAGTGAGCGATAGTCCATTGTGAAAATCGACTGCAAGGCAAGGATCATAAGTACGCTGACCCATGGGTGCTTTTCCATAAAATCCCATACGGGAGAAGAATTTTTATTCATATTAATTCTCGGTTGAAAAAAGGTGAATTGCAAAACCGGCAACTGATCCGAGCATCCAGCCGCAGAGGACATCACTCGGGTGGTGCCATGCTAAATATATTCGGCTGAAAGCAACTGTTGCGGCGAATAATCCCAATAATAAAGTCAGTAAAAGTGCTTTGTATCTAAGCACAAGCGGCAGGGTTGCGCCGTAAATTTCACAGGTGTGCCCTGACGGAAGCGAGTGGTATGCGCCGTGGCTTGAATAAGGTTCAAAAAAAGTTCCTTCTCCGGGGCGCGGTCTGCCGATTGCTATTTTTAAAAATCTGACAGTAATGACACTGACAATAATTTGTACAGCCAGATAGACCAGCGCGAACCTGACTCTTGATTTTTTTCTCTGTCTTATTCCAGTGATTAAAAACCACAAGTAGACAGGGTAAAAAACAATATTTCCCCAGTTTGTAAACATTTTCGCAATGGATTTACAATTTGGATTTGCTGCTGCGTGAGCTGTGAACCAAGCTGTGGCCGCATCTTCATTACCGAAAATACAAAAGATTGCGGCAAGAATAATCAGCAAAGGCAGTGATGCCAGAATAAAATGGCATAGGCTGGAATATTTATGGATGAAACTGGTCAATCTATAAAACCCTAACCTTTGCTTTCGCCTGATTCAGCTGTCTCTTTGGCTTCATCGGGATGATGGTCTGTTGTAAATTTTTTCCACGTTTCTTTATCCGTATCCATTTCAGTTAGGATCTCAGAAAGTTTTTTACCTTCTTTCTTCCAATATTTATAACTGTGATCCGGGCAGGAGAATGGAATTACCAGTGTTCCGTCTTTCAGAAAATACGGTTTGTCATCTTTATTATCGCTCATGGGGACGGTTTACACGGGCATGGCTGGGGATTCAAGTGAATCCTGTATTATTTTAAAGATTACAAAATGAAAAATCCTCTGACCCGGGCAGGTGAGTCAGAGGATTTTCCAAAATGATGAATATGGAAATTATTGGATTTTATCGGTCGGTTCTGCCTTTCAGGCGGCTTCTTTATGCTCATCAACGTGTAAGCAACGATCCATGTGTTTAACTTTTTGAATCGTTTTTTTGGCGATCTTTTTAAAATACGGAAGATCCTTAGGAGCGTAACTTGTTCTTGCTCTTGCCAGTCCCGCCATATCCATAATCTCGTTGTATAGATATGGAAGATAGAGTGGGTCCTGTCTCAGGAAGAAATACAGATCGTGAAAGGTTTTGTTGATTTCCATCTGATTTTTACCAAGCTTGCGAAAGAGCTTTTCCAGCTTTTTAGTCGCATTTCTGATAGATATAGTCCATTTTTGACTGCGTGATTCAAATACTGGAGCCGGACGCGGGGTACGGGCCAGATTCATAGATGTTAAAAAATGTTCCATGCTTCCGGGAGCTGAGGCCAAAAGCCCGTTCATGTTTACTTTTTGCATATCCACATTTTGTGTTCCGTTTATTAAAGCCCCGCCGCCGTAAAGGTTGAAAACGGGAGTTTTGAGCTTTGTAATATCTTCTTCCATTTCACGTTTGGAAGTCATGTACTGGATGGAGGATGTTAAATTTTCTCCGTCAGCGTTTTTCAGGCTGACAAGTGCGGCTGCCGGGAAAGTCGCTCCGGCATTCTGATGACCCGCCGCATGAGAAATTTTACCTTTCCACGCAAAGTCCTGACCGACTAAGAGAATTTGATTAAATCCGCACCAGTCGAGAAATCTGTTCAAAGTAATACTGACGTTACTACCTGCATCAAAAATATCTTCATGCTTGCTAAGTGCAAATGTTCCGAGACCTCCCATGGTCCACATCGGGATGGTCGGGCCGGGGTATGCTTCAAGAACTTCGTGGTCAAGCTTGGTGGAATAAATAAGCGGGATATCTTTTGCCCATTCTTTATCAAGCTGCTGATAGACCCTGAGCATTGATTTGTTGTAATCAAGTCCTATGCAGAAATGAGGTTTCAGTCCTGTTTTTTGAACCGCCGGTAATGTTTGAAGGGCGGTTACATAAATGGCCTGACCTGGATTTTTCGCAAGCTGCGGCCCGAACTCCGCAAGGGAAGGCCCTGCGCCGAGGATTACCGCGCTAAGTCCTTTTCCCGCATTTTTCAGCGTAGATATAGTTCCGTCCTGAATAGTTCTGGAAAAGTTGTCTAATTCGTTGCCGACCATGATGTCCTGTTTTTGACGCAAAGTAGACATTTCAACACTGAATGATTCCAGTTTGTCGCGAATTGTTGCGGCCCATCTGGCATATTCTGGACCCATCTGCTGGCTGGCCATATCAAGTCGTAAATAAATTTTACCGTATACGAATTGAAGGTCGAGCTCTTTAATGATAGTCATCATTCTGTCTTCATCGACTGGGCAAAAATGGAGTTTACCGCATTCTATGAAAGGTCGGTAATCGGTCTGTCCCAGACAGGCCAGCAGCATTTCCGGTTTTGGCTCTGTAAGGATGACTTTGTGGGTGTCAGGTGTATTCATCAGTACGTGATTAAGCCCGTATCCAAGGTTACACCCGACAATAATGGTTGCACTGGTTTCGGCTTTTTCTAGGACTTTCCAATCGTTATATATAACATTTGGAGTAGTCGCTTCGAACAACCCGTGTCCGTTTTCCATTTTCCAGTCGAGAATTTCCCATCTGTTTTTGAAAAGTGAATTGGCAAGTTGTTCTTGGTCAATATTCTGACTGCTGAGCCAATTGTAAAGGGGCGGGTTGTGTTTCTCAAGAGCTTCGATGTTTTCTTTAAGGAATGGGTAAGCTGACATTGATTCCGTCCTTGGCAGTCTGTTGAAATAGTTTAATTGTAATCTTCAGTTTTTGTCTGAATTATGTGTCCATATTCAGAATGACGATGTTCTGCTTTATAAGTGCAAAAAATTTGCCAGAATAAAAACGGTAGAAGTTTGCTTGCAATGTTTTTGAATAAATTTATCGCATGATGCTGAAAGGATTAAATAAAATGTTTGCAAATGATATTCTTGAACTGGTCGGCGGAACACCTCTTGTAGAGATGCGTCATCTTAATCCAAGTAAAAATGTCAAAATTCTGGCCAAGCTTGAATCAATGAATCCGGGCGGTTCTATTAAAGACCGCGTGGCTTCGGCTATGATTAAGCGGGCAGAGGAATCCGGCGAACTTACCCCCGGTAAAATAATAATCGAGGCTACTTCCGGCAACACCGGAATAGGGCTGGCGATGGTGTGCGCGGTAAAAGGTTATAAGCTTATGCTGATTATGCCTGAAACTGCGTCTGAAGAGCGTAAGATGATTATGCGTGCTTACGGGGCGGATATTCTGCTTACTCCGGGGCATTTGGCGACTGACGGCGCAATTGAGCAGGCTTACCGCTTTTATCGCGAGGAACCTGAAAAGTATCTATTGACTGATCAATACAATAACAGTGCTTCAATTTCAGCACATTATGATGGAACTGCTCAGGAAATATGGGATCAGACTGACGGAAAGGTTACTCACGTTGTCGCCTGTCTGGGAACAAGCGGAACCATAATGGGGATAACCAAACGCCTAAAAGAGCTTAACCCCGCTATACAGATTATTGCTGTTGAACCTAAGCCCGGTCATAAGATTCAGGGTCTTAAGAATATGCAGGAATCTTATCCTCCCGGGATATATGATAAGCAGAAGCTGGACCGCATAATACGTGTTGAAGACAGTGACGCTTTTGACAGTTGCCGCAGACTTGCGAAAGAAGAGGGCGTTTTTGTCGGAATGAGTTCCGGAGCTGCCATGTCCGGAGCTGCCGCCATTGCTAACGAGCTTGATGAAGGTTTAATCGTCACTATTTTTCCTGACGGCGGCGAGCGTTATCTTTCAACTCCTCTTTTCCGTCCGCAGGTTTTTAAGGGACCGAAAATTTTTGACCAGTCCACAGGTGAAGATAAAATTTTATCAGGCGTTGACGGCGGGACCGGAATGTTCACCATGGGGCCGTCTTTTGACAATCCTTATGACCCCGAAGCATTTCGGCGTATCGTGATGCTGGACGTGCTTGCGCGTCATCTTGAACGTGAGGGAAGCAAAGTTTCCGCGTTGGTCGGGCTTGCCGATCTTGAAGATCAGACACTTGCAGTTTCGCGTGACAGGGGCGTTTCCCGTGAAGCTTTTGCTAAAGAAATAACCTCCGCAATGGAAGCAGCCGCGAAGTTGTTAGGTGTCCGAAAGTCCGTTCGTTTCGGAAGAGCTTCTGCCTGCGTCGACAGAACTATAGCCATCTGCCGCACTATGCTGGCTCACGGTCTTGCTTACGAAAAACTTCGCTCAGTATATTTTGATGTGTCCCGCGACAAGGGGTACGGACATATGACCAACATGGATATCGACATGGTCAGTCTCGGCAAAACTGTTGATATGGATGATTACGTTAAAGAGAATCCACGTGATTTCACGCTTCTTAAACGTGCAACTTTGCAGGATTTAAAACTTGGAGATGTGCTTGAAACTGATTGGGGAAATGTGCGTCCAAGCTGGTTTTTACAGCAGGCCGTAACTGCTCTGGAAGGTCTGCCGGGAGTGAGTCTGCTTTTAGCCGGAGAAATCCACAGGTTTCCGCATTTGGAAAATTTACGCGCAATATGGGCGGGAGCAGGAGTTGCTCCGCAAGTATGGATGGTTGCGCAGCCCGTTTTGCCCGGTTGCGCAGTTCTGCCGTGCGTAGATGAATTAATAGAACAGGCGGGACAGCCCATTGCGGTGCGTATGTGGATGCTTTCATCATCATACAAAAAGCCGTTAGTGTGCAGTGAGCAGGCTATTTCCATGTGGGTTAAGAATCAGCAGAAGTTGCAGGATCTTGCCGCAGGACTCAGCATGCTTGCTAATAATTCCGGTGAAATTTCCGAAGATATCGATCAGGAAGTGTTCACACTCAAAAGCGGGCTTTCACAGGCCCTTGATGATAACTTGAAACTGCACAGATTTTGGCCCATTCTGTTCGGATTCTGCAAGACTATAAATTCATTACTTGGATCAGCTAAGCTTTGCGGCGCAGAAGCTCAGTTTTGTTTGAATCAATTGCTCGAAGTAGATGATATTTTAGGCATTCTCGACCATGATGCTATGCCTGTTCCATTCGCAAAGTTGCCCGAAGAAGTTAAGCTGATTCTGGAAGACAGAGAGCTAGCACGGGGCAAAAAGGATTTTGCCACAGCTGACGCATTACGAGATAAGTTGCTTGAAGCTGGATTCAACGTGGAAGATAGTTCGGACGGAGCGCGGGTTTTTAAGGTTAGGTAAGATTGTGTATTAAAATGGAGACCATTTCGTATTGAGATATTGGTCTCCATTTTTTTGCTACTTCTTAGTCATCCGATAAACCCCATCCCAAACCTCTCCGGCTGGCACAGGCGGATTAATTTTGTATTCTTCCGCTCTTTTGCGAAACACTGCGGACGGCGTTACTTTGGTGTCTGTGAACCGTTCATATTTTTCAGCCTCTTTGTATAATTCAATGGCCTTATCCCATTCAGTCTTGACGTAATGCTCACGTGCCTTGCTGAACAGTTCAAACAGAATCTTTTCGTTTTCGGTGAGGTCGCCTTTCATGGCGACCAGTTCGTAGATTCTGACCGGCTCGCTTTTGCCGACAACCTGAATGTTATCGATCAGCCTTGCTTCTACCAAGTCCATTACTTTGCATGGTTTTCCGCTCTCATCTGTCGCATCCATTTCAAGTGTAAAATGGCTGACCGCTGTGAATATGCCGAATTGCTTTGCGCCTTCTTCTAAGCGGGCGGCAAGGTTAACAGAGTCACCCATCATGGTGTAGTTCATACGCATGGCACTACCCATGTTACCTACTACTATTTCTCCGGTGTTGATGCCGATTCTGGTGCGCATCTTGTGGACTACTTTCGGCCATTTTTCATCTGTTGCCCACTCAGCCTCAGGGAATCCTTTGGTGTTTCTGGTGGGATCATCCGGTAATTTCTTTTCCTTGCTCCATTTATCACGCAGTTCGTTATTGGCCTGTTGCATGGCAACCGCGACCCGGCAGGCGCGTAGAGCATTATCCGGAACATCCATCGGCGCACCGAAGAAAGCTATGATGGCATCACCTTCGTATTTATCGAGGGTTCCTTTGTTATCAATAAGAATATCCGTCATTACCGAGAGGTACTCGTTAAGAAGCTCAACAAGCTGTGTTGCGGTCAGCTTTTCGGAGAAAGTGGAGAAGCTTTGGATATCTGTAAAATATGCTGTGATTGTTTTTGCTTCGCCGCCAAGTTCCGGCATTTCTCTTTTTGAAAACATCTCGTCGATAAGTTCCGGCGCCAGATATGATGAAAATGTCGCACGTAAGAATTTTTTCTGTCCTTCTTCACGCCAGAATTTGATTAACGTGAGCGTGGTGAAATTCAGCCCCAATGTAATCAGAGCGTAGGTAGGAGTAAGGTAAGCGTGATATGTTCTGAAAACAAATAAGGCTCCGGCAACGGTAGCAATGCCCATTACAGCGATAGGTAAAACAATTAAAAGAGAGCGGGTCCATGTAAGCAGGATGGTCGTTAAAATTCCGGCGGCAAGCAGTATTATAAGTCCCAGTCCGGGAATCCAGTCCGGGCGGAGCAGAAAGTCTTTTGTGAGGATGTTGTCGATGACCGTAGCGTGAACCTCAACTCCGGGGTAATTGGGGGTGTATGGCGTGACTCGTAGATCGCGCAAACCTGCGGCAGATGTGCCCATTAAAACAATTTTACCTTTGAGTTCTTTCTCGCCGATTTTCCCGCTTAAAATGTCGCGTGCACTGTAATATGGAAACTCACTGACGCCGCCACGGTAACGGACAAGCATCTGCCCTCTTGCGTCAACGGGAATGACTGTTTTGCCCACTCTGATTGATTCAAATCCATATTTTGTTGTTTTTGCGATAACACTTTTTTTGTTCATCGCTTTCATAAGCGTCGCAAGAGCCAGACTTGGATATTGTTTTCCGTTCCATGATATGATCAGCGGAACTCGCCTTACAACTCCGTCAAAATCAGTAATGGAATTATAAAATCCGCATAATGGTGAAGCCCTTGCAAGTGTTGGCAGGGGGCAGATTGCACTTATCGCAGTGCGGGTAAGTTTATCAAGTGATGGTGAATCCTTGGTTCTTATCTGTGAGATAGAAAAAGGTTCTAAGGCACATTCAGAGGAGTGTTCGTGATGTTCACTGTCTTTTTCGTTAAAATCAAAATAGAAACCAAGCACAAATCTGCCTTGGGCAAGCACATCGGCAAGCACCTGATCGTTGTCCATCAGACCTTTAGGCAGTCCTTTAAAGTTGACAGTAACTCCAAGCTCATTTTGAAGACTTTCCTGGATTGTCTGCGGAGAAGTTCTGTCCGGTTCGGCAAGGAGCATATCAAGTCCTGTTGAAAGAGCTCCGGCCTGCTGAATCTTTGCTAATAGCAAAGCCATTCTGTATCGCGGCCACGGCCATTGTCCAAGCGCCGCAAGGCTTTCTTCATCTATATCAACAATTGCCGGAACATTTGTTTTTTCTCCTACAGAAGATCTGCGCATGAATTCGTCATATATTTTGTAATCAACAAATTGCAGCATAGGCGGCCGGAAAATATAGAGGACCGCTACAATAAGTGTCGTCACCATTCCGGTTATGAACAAGAATAATGTATCAGAACTGGAAAATATTTTATAAAGTCTTTTAGCTGTTTTTAGCATATTAAAAATTGAAAAAGGTTGATTTTTCGCGAGAAAAGTTATTAATAGACAAAGTTAGATAAACCTAATCCTCTGGATTTTTCAATCTTATTTCTATATTATAGATAGTAATAATTTGATTGTTTTTGCGTAGTACATCGATTTATTTATTCTTTTGGGGAAGGAGCTTTTATGATCCTTGTTCGTTATCCTGCTCTATTTACGGTTTTTTTTCTTTTTTTTGCATCGGTTGGGGAAGTTGCCGCCCAGACCGAGATGGCGAAAGGAATGACTGCTGGAATGACTACAATGAATCCGAATCAGATTGACGGCAAACCTTACCTTGTCAGAATTTTAAAAAATCTTCTATCTACGCATGACAGGATTAAAGCTGCCGAAGCTCGCGTGGAATCAGCTGAACATCTTGTTTCACAAAGCTGGTCCGGCTGGACTCCAAGTATTGATGCCTCTGTTGAAGGCGGCCGTGAAGAGATTGATAAACCCGGCGGCGGAACAAATAAAGGCAGAAACGAAGAAAAAATTAAAGCTACCCAGTTGCTTTATGATTTCGGCGGCGCAACCGGAGGAATTACCCGGGCAGAAGCTGTTCTTAAAGAATATGAAGCAGCACTTGATCAGACGAAACAGGAATTGATTATTCAGGGAGTTGATGCATATCTCGGGCTTATACGTTCAAGAGAAATGCTTAAATACGCACTTGAGTCTGAAAACAGTATGAAGCGTCTTTCCGGTATGGAAGAAACTCTTGTTAAACGCGGGGCGGGTCTTTCATATAAAGAATTGCAGATTAAGGCGCAGCTCGCAGGAGCTATGTCGTACAGAGTGACAGTTGAAAGGCAGGTGCAGATTGCCCGCAACCGTTTTAAATCAGTATTCGGCTATACCGTCACCACTGAAGAAATAGATAAGATGGTCCCTGTACATATGCCGGCTACTTACATGCCGGCCTCCATTGATGACGCCATTGCGCAGGCTTACGAAAAGAATCCTCAGCTTATCCAGCTTAAATATTCAAAAGACGCATATGCAAGTGATGTTGATATTCAGGAAGCAACTTTATTTCCGAAGTTTGAGTTTGCTGTGGAAGGAAAAAGAAGAGAGCAGGATCAGGGCGCAGACGGCGTAAGAATGGAAAATAAAGCTACTTTGCAAGTAAGTTATTCCGGTTTTTCCGGTATAGCTGAGTATCAGGGTGCTCAGGCTGCAAAAGCCAATCTGCGAGAAATACGCAAGCAGACTCTTGATGTGAGACGCACGGTTGAAGAAAATGTCAGAAATGCATGGCTTGAACTGATGACACTTCGTAAGAATGCTGAACTTTACAGAACTCAGGCCAATATTACTGCCGAGTTTCTTGATTTGATCAAGAAAAAGAGAGCGACCGGAGAACAGGTCGAACTTCTGGATATTTTGGTTGGTGAGCGAGACTACAGTACTGCTACAAGCGCAAGTGTAACGTCTGACATTGATAATATAATTTTTGCCTACAGACTTCTCTATCAGATGGGGATGATTAACCTAGAAGTATTTGAGTAAGTTAAGATGCGTGAGTTACTACGCAGGCTGTCACTCGTTCCTTTTATTGCATTTGAGATTTCTCTAGCCTCGTTGTTTATTAATATTCTTTCTCTTGCTTCACCTATTTTTGTCATACAGGTTCTCAACCGCTATGTAGGCTACGGTTTTGACGGGACTTTGATCACCCTTACTTGCGGAGTTTTGATCGCCGGATTTTTAAATCACGGCTTCACCCTCGTGCGGGGCCGTATGGCTTCGGCTGTTAATGTCGGTCCTGACAGAGCTCTTGCCGAGGCTGTCTTAACCTGCCTTGCCCGTGCGAAAATGAATACTCTCGGCCGCATTCCACCCGCCCGCATCCATGAGCTTATGAACGGCTTTCAGGTTGTTCAATCCGGCTATGATGCTTCAGTTATCTGCTCTGTTCTGGATATGCCGTTTTTTCTCATGTTTGTCGGCGCAGTCTTTTTTCTCAGTCCAGCTATTGCAATCATCACTATCTTTATTGTTTTGTGTTCATATGTTTCAGGGCTGCTAAGTATGCGGCGCGGTAAGGTTTTGATGGAAGATATGCGTAATGAATCAATCGCCCACCGTGGTCATCTTTCCAATGCTATCTCCGGGGCGGATACGGTCAGAGCTTTCGGAGGAATCGGACTTCTTTCAACCGTTCTGGATAGTCAGGTTGAAAAAATTCAAAATATCAAGCGCAACATGGTTCAGAGCGGAACACGGGCGCAGGCTGTGTTGCAAACTCTAAGCATGTTGCTGCGTGTTTTTGTTTACGCCGTCGGCGCGCGTGAAGTTGTTGCAGGCTCGCTCAGCATGGGAGGGCTCATCGGCGTTTCTATTCTGTCCGGCAAAGCTCTTTCGGTTTCAGCCTCTTTTATTAAATCACGCAATATGATTGATCAGGCTGCGGAAATGATGGTTTCTTTGCGGGAGTTTATGAACCAGCCGCTTGAATCTTCAACCGGAACAGTTCTGAATAATTATTCCGGAAGCATTGAATTAAAGGATCTGGGTTTTGCTTATCCCGGTTCCACAGGGCCGCTTTTTGAAAGACTTTCTGTTGATATTAAAGCTGGAGATATTGTTGTTATTACCGGACATAACGGTTCCGGTAAAACTACTCTGGTCCGTCTGCTACTCGGACTTATTGACCCGGGCAGAGGGCAGATCCTTGCCGGAGGCGTTGACCTTCGTCAGCTTGCCGCGCCGTGGTGGAGAAGTCAGGTGATGTATCTTCCGCAGGAACCGCGGTTCTTAAACGCAACAATTAAAGAAAATATCTGCATGAATTGTCCTGATATTGATGATGAGCGAATTGGAAGAATCGTAGACGCTGCGGGGCTGAAAAGATACCTCAACACCAGTGTGCAAGGTCTTGAAGCACAGGTTGTTAACGGAGGGCAGGAGCTTGCCGTGGGCATCCGGCGCAGACTCGCTCTTGCTCGTGCTCTGGCTGTTCATGGCGCGGTATGTGTTCTGGATGAACCGACAGAAGGGTTCGATCCGGAAGGGTTACGGATTATGGATATGGTGATTAAATCTCTTGTAAATGCCAAAAAAACTTTGATTATAGTAACGCAGGATGTACGCTTAGCTGAACGTTCTGATGTTTTGATAGATCTCAGCAGCAAGCCTTTACCGACAATTTTATATCCATCTAAAGAAAGGCAAAGTCAGGGACGCAGTACCGCAGCTGGTGGAGAAAAAAATGATCAGTAATAACAGATCTGAAATTTCCGGAGAAGTTACAGCTGCTAACCATTTTTTCCTTTTTTTATGCGTTATCATGTGTGTAGCTTTTTTCGGCTGGGCCTGTCTGTTCAAACTTGATATTGTGAGCCAGGCAGAGGGAGAAGTTATCCCCAGTTCAAGGCTTAAGCTTGTGCAGCACCTTGAGGGCGGTATCGTATTAAAAATCAATGCCCGGGAAGGTCAATCTGTTTCAAAAGGGCAGGAGTTGATGGAGCTTGAAGACACCGCCAGTGATTCCAGCGTGGAAGAGCTTGATGTGCGCGTGAAGGGATTGCGGGTAAATATCGCAAGGCTCGAAGCAGAGGATAAAGGGCTTGATAAACCTGATTACCCAGCAGATATTGTAGAGAATTATCCTAAAATAATAGAACGTTCTCTTAACCTTTTTCAAGTCCGGAAAGAGCGTCTTATAAATGACCTGCAATCTGAAAAAGAAAAAATAATTCAGCGCGAGCAGGATATTAAGCAGATTACTTCCCGCCAGCGAAATTCCGTGACAAGCTTACGACTTTTACGTGAACAGATAGCCATCAGCAAAGGGCTTCTCGATGAAGGATTAACCTCTCGTTATAAGCATTTAGGGTTTCTCAAAGAGGAATCATCTTTAAAAAGTTCAATTGATGAAGATGTAGCAAAGCTTGCGAAAGCTCGTTCTGCATTAATGCAGGCGCAAGCGGATATTAATGAAATTACTAATTCATATTATGCCGCGGTCAGAGAAGAATTACAGGATGATCGCCGTGAGCTTGAAGAGTTTTCACAGCGGATCAGAAAATTTCAAGACAATTTAAAACGTACTGTGATACGATCTCCGGTAAACGGAGTAATAAAAACTTTATATGTTATGAGCGCGGGGGAAGTTGTAAGGCCGGGGTCTACTATTATGGATATAGTGCCTGCCGGGGATAAACTTGTGATTGAAGCACGTCTTCCCATTGGCGATATAGGGTATGTAAAAGACGGGCAGAAGGCCGTGGTTAAGCTTGCCTCACGGGATGCTTCGAGGTTTGGGCATCTTGATGGAAAAGTTGTTAATATCAGTCCTGACGCTGATACCACGCAGCGCGGGGCCATGTATTACAGGGTCCGTATTGAAACGGATAAAGACAGTTTTGAGCACGACGGCAATTATTACCGACTCTTTCCGGGGATTCAGGTTATTGCAGGAATTCATATCGGAACGCGCACCGTCATGGAATATATTTTAGAACCGTTCATGGGATCGATGAGTTACGCCATGAGGGAGAGATGAGCAAAACTGAGCAGGATGTAACTGTAAAGAAATCTAATCGAGAAGATTGGTTGAACTCTTTACCTGAAAATGGGCGTAAAGCTTTTGAGGAAGCTGTTAAAATGTATTCAGCCTCCCGTTACGAAGAAGCCCATAATTTTTATGCGATGGCTCTTTTATATTCACCTGACGATCCTGTGATTTTGACAAACATGGGAGTTCTCCTCCGGGCTCAGGGTAAGATCAGAGCCGCCGAAGAATGTTATCGCAGAGCCTTGGCAATTGATCCTGATTCCCCAGGCTGCTGGACAAATCTCGGGAACGTGCTGCGCAGGCTGGGGAAGCTTAAAGATGCTGCGTACTGTCATCGTAAGGCTTTTAAATTAGATAAAAATTTTATTGATGCTTACTACAATTTCGGGCTTACGTTACAAGATTTAGGTAAGCTTGATGAAGCAATCAAGGTGTATGATTTCTGTTTGAAGGCAAAACCGGGTGATGTCAGAATCAGTTGGGACAGATCGCTGGCATTGCTCTCGAAAGGTGACTTGCTTCAAGGTTTTGAAGCGTATGAATATCGTTGGTATCGTAATGACTCGATACGGCGTGATTTTAAACAGCCTTTGTGGGATGGTTCGCCCCTAAACGGCCGCAGAATTTTATTGTACAGTGAGCAGGGTCTTGGTGATACTCTGCAATTTTGCAGATATGTTGCAGAAGTTGCCAATGCCGGCGGAAAGGTCATTCTGGAATGTCAGAAGGAACTGGTTTCCTTGCTGAGCGGGCTTGAAGGGCTTGCGGTAATAGTAAGTGCTGGGAAGGAACTTCCTGAATTTGATGTTCAGGCTCCTTTGCTCAGCCTTCCCCGGATTATGAAACATGATTTAGGGAGTCTTCCATCAAAGTGCCCATACCTGACGCCGCCTTCCGAATCCGGCTTTTCAGTGCATGTGCCGCCGGGAACCAATCTTAAAGTAGGGATTGTCTGGGCTGGTCGTGCGACGCATAAAAATGATCATAACCGTTCAGTTGAAATAGAGAATTTTTTTATTTTTTCACGAGTTCCGGGGGTAATGCTTTATTCTTTGCAAAAGGGTGAGCAGGCGGTTCAAAGGGAAAAGTCTGCATGTGGATTTCTGCTTCGCGAGCTTGCGTCAGGGTGTGATGATTTCGGAGATACGGCTAAGGTATTAAGTCAACTTGATCTTGTCATCACAGTTGATACATCCGTAGCTCATCTGGCTGGAGCTCTTGGAATTCCGGTATGGGTTGCGATCCCTTACAATTCTGATTGGAGGTGGATGCGTGAACGTACAGATTCTCCGTGGTATCCGTCGATGACATTATTCAGGCAGGAATGTCCTGGAGATTGGGAACAGGTTTTTAAAAATATGCTGGCGGTTTTGATCAAAAAAGTACGTGCATAACGTTATCGTAATTGGCGTAGAGTCTAAAACAGTACTAGACGTAACAGCTTAGCTGTAATAACTAATATTCATAATATTTTTTTAAATCATATTTGCTATGAGTCTATAACGAGCGGGGTCATTATAAATGTCGAGCAAGATCCTTTTGAAAGCCGGAACTAATGAAGTTGAAATTCTTGAACTATATCTTGACGAAGGTACCGGCGACAAAAAGAAGCGTTGGTCCTTCGGGCTTAATGTAGCCAAAGTTAAAAAAATAATTAAAGAAGATGACTTAAAGAATTTCTCAGGCCGTAAAGACGGAACAAGTAATAAAGTCGGTTCAGGCAAAATAGATACACATAATATCCTTGTTCTGGGGATGTTCGAATTTATGGGATCTGTCATTCCGCTTATCGATCTTAGCGGCTGGCTGAGAATGGATAAAGTGCGCGGTGAAAACCGGATGGTGCTAATCACTGAATTTAATAATGTGACCAGTGCATTTCTAGTTTCCGGCGTTAACAGAATTCATCGCATAAGCTGGGAAGAACTTGAATCATTGCAAGGTGATATGGCTAAGTATGCTGAAGGAACAATTATCGGAACAGTAAAATTGACTGATCCTAATCGTATTCTTCAGGTGCTCGATCTTGAACAGGCGTTGGATGATTTAAGCCCTGCTAAAGGTGACGCCGTCCTGCTTGATGTTGCTCAGGTTGATGAAGTCTTTTTTAAAGCTCTATGTGCGGACGACTCTCGTTCTATGCGTAATCTGGTAAAACAGGCTTTGGAGAAAGGCGGTTTTTCCGTGGAAGCCTTTGTTAACGGTAAAGACCTTTGGGATGCCCTTTTGACATTTAAAGATAAGTCCGAACGTGAAGGAAAGCCTATTACGGATTATCTCCAGCTTGTTGTTTCCGATATTGAGATGCCGGGTATGGACGGTCATGCCGTGACACGCAGAATCAAGGCTGACCCGATTTTGAAAGAATTGACCGTATTTCTGTTTTCATCACTTATTACTGAGGAATTATTGCACAAAGGAGCTTCTGTAGGAGCGGATAGACAATATTCTAAACCTCAGATTGCGTCTTTGGTTGCACAGGCATGGGAAGACGCAAATACAATGATGGAGGCTCACCGCTAGCTAGCGGATGGGTGGCAGAACCTTTATCTAAAGTTGTTCTTCCCCGCTCGCAATAAGTTCCAGAGATGCCTCATCAATAATTTCGACAGTGTTTTTGTCGACTTTTATCAATCCCTGTTCGCTCATTTTCTTAAAAATGCGTGAGAGTGTTTCTTGTATTGTGCCTAGGTATGCGGCTATCTGTCCTTTTTGCAGGTCAAGTTCCAGAACATTTGAGTTCTGAGTTGTTTTCAGCAGCAACAGATAGCTTGCCAGCCTTCCGGGTACTTCTTCAAGGCTGAGGGCGGCTACTTTATTGACCATCTGTCTGAGCCTTCCTGACAGCAGAGCCAGCATACTCATGGCGAGACTCGAGTCTTCTTTAATTATTCTTTCAAATCTGTCGCGTGAAAAATAGAGCAGCGTTGAGTCTTCGAGAGCCACTGCGCTTGCGGGATAACTTGTGCCTTGAAAAACAGGTACTTCCCCGAAAATTTCTCCGCACCCGAAAATATGTATGATCTGCTCTTTACCGGAAAGTGATTCCCTGTAAATCTTGACCCTGCCATCTTCGACACTGTAAAAGCCGCTGGCATCCTGCCCCATGGAAAAGAGTTGTTCACCGCGAATAACTTTTCTGGGGACGGCTATACTCTCCAGTTTTTCCAGCTGGCTTTCCGAAAGTCCTGCAAATAAGTTTATTTGGCCAAGATTATGTGTCTTTTTCATTACAACTCACTTTTTCGATTATACAGTCTTACTTTTTGATTTAAGTCAGACTATACTTTTTCGTTTATCGTTATAAATAAATTCAATCGCTTAATATCATGAGCAGGAGAGGTTTGACTATGGAGAAATCAGCAATCATAAATATTTGCCGTGGGATTGAAGGCGGAGAATGTCGCTTTGCTCTTTTTGTTGAAGAGAGTTTTGCCGATAGAATTGAGCAGACCGTGATAGATTCCGGGTGGCCTGAATTTCTTAAAAAGAAGTTTGGTGATAATATTTCGCGTCATAAGGCTTTCAGTGTTAACGGAGCTGCGTGTCCCAACGGTTGCTCACGTCCGCATATTTCTGACATAGGACTTATCCGTGCATGTGTGCCGCTGATTAATCACGAAGAATGTATCACATGCGGTGAATGTGTGAGGAGCTGTCCGGACGATGCAATGGCAATAGTTGACGGCAAGGTTGTTATCACACGTGAAAAATGCCTTGTTTGCGGGTTATGTACACGCACTTGCCCTGTTGAAGTTATTTCATGTTCCAGAAACGGGTGGCGAGTTCTTGTCGGAGGACGTCTCGGCAGGCATCCTCGTTTAGGAGCAGAGCTTCCCGGAGTATACAGCAGCAACGAAGTTTTCTTTTTGATTTCTAAGAGTATTAAACTTTGGGTAGAGAACTATGAAGACGGCAAACGATTCGGGCAGATTATGGATAAAATCGGCCACGAGAAATTGTTGCAGGACTAAGATCTTAATAAAAAATAAGGATTTATATTGCCAGTTTTTATAATCACGATATCTTATTTATTGCTTGCCGCTCATAGTATTCGTCTCGGAGATATGGGACTTGCTGTGTGTTTTTTGGGTTGCGGGGGGCTGATTTTTATCAAAGAACGCTGGGTTGCAGTTGTTACCACGGCGGTTCTTGGAGGCGGCGCGCTCCTCTGGATCATCAAAGGTGCACAGCTTATAAGTCTGCGGATAGGGTTCGGTGAGGATTGGCTCAGATTGGGAATTATTATGGGAGCACTTTTCGGTGTTACGTTTTTCTCTGCAATTTTGCCCTTGCTGCCGGCAGGAATAAAATGGTTTCATCGTGATCCTGATAAAATGTGGTTTAAATCTGCTATTTTCCTACTAACGGCCTTGCTGCTGGAAATAGTTCGCAGCAAGGCTCCTTTTCCCGTATTACTGTTAGACAGATTTTTCCCCGACTGGGGCAGGGCTGAGATATTTATTTTGTCTGCTTATGCTGCTTGGATCGGTGGAAAGATGTTTTTGCCGGATGGTGCAAAAATGATCCGGCCACGAATATGGGCTTTCTTTTCAGTTGTATTCTTTTTTCAATTGATGCTCGGCTTAACAGGATTGGATCTGTTTCTGATGACAGGACATCTGCATCTTCCTGTTCCGGCTCTCATTGTCGGCGGCCCTGTTTTTAGAGGAAGCGGATTTTTTATGCCGATTCTTTTTGCCGTGTCCGTGTTTATGGTCGGTTCCGCTTGGTGCAGTCACCTCTGTTATATCGGCGCATGGGATGATCAATTCAGCCGCATCAGCGGTAAACGTCCGTCTGCAAAATTTCCACATGCTCTTATATGGATGCGCTTGATCCTTTTAATTTTAGTGGTGACAGTTGCATGGGGTTTCAGAGTTGCAGGCGTTTCAGGCACAGTAGCTGTTTTATGGGCCGTTTTTTTCGGTCTGATAGGACTTTTTGTGATGCTTCTTTTTTCGCGCAAGATGGGAATGATGGTACATTGTTCATCATTTTGCCCCATGGGGATTGTTGCGAATATTCTTGGTAAAGTTTCACCGTGGAGAATTAAAATTACCTCAGGTTGCACCATGTGCGGGCGTTGCAGCAGAGTTTGCAGGTATGGTGCTTTGCGTAAGGAAGATTTGAAATCAGGTCATCCGGGACTATCCTGCACTCTTTGCGGAGATTGCATTTCTCCATGCACTCACGGGTGCATCGGTTATAAATTACCTTTTTTATCTTTTGATAAATCACGCAAAATTTTTCTTGTTCTGACGATCTCGTTTCATGCTTTATTTTTAGGCGTAGCTAGGATGTAAGCCTTTTAGGGCCGCTGTCAGCGGTTTCTTTAAATGTTTTAACGGCACTGTAATTTTAAAAAAGAGTATTATCTGTTTCATATATGTGATAAGAAATTATTTGAATTATGCAGTTTAAAATTAAAATTATAAGGAGATAATATGAGTCGTCTTGTAACTGTTGATATTGATGTCTGTATAGGATGCGAAGCTTGCGTGGAAACATGTCCTGAAGTCTTTTCCATGGGGCCGGGCGATCTTGCTCAGGTCTATAATCCTGACGGAGCTTCTGAAGATAAAATTGAAGAGGCCATGGATACGTGCCCTGTTAACTGTATATTGTGGGAAGATTAATAAAAAAAACGCTCTTTTGACTTGGGTCAAATACTTCCTTTGAGTCCTTCCTTATTCTGCAATCAACGAATGGGGAAAACAACTTACCTGAAAAGGAGAAAATTATGTTTTGCAATCAATGTGAACAGACAGCAAAAGGGCAAGGATGCACCGTAAAAGGTGTGTGCGGAAAGACTGATGAAACTTCGGCAATTCAGGATCTTTTGATCCGCGTTCTTGCAGAGCTTGGAACCGTTGCGGTTAAAGCCCGCGGTGAAGGTCTTGAAATTCCTTCAGCTGTGAATCGCCTTACTGCCGAAGCTGTTTTTTCAACTCTTACTAATGTAAATTTTGATGACGAAAGGTTTATCCCTATCGTTAAAAATGTTGCAGCAGCAAGAGATGAACTCTTAGGAAAATTAAAGGGCGGATGCTCTTGCGGCGGTGCTACTAAAGTCGGCGCAACTGCTGCTGAGCTCAGCAAGCAGGGCGAAGCCTTTTCGACAGCTTCGTTTGATGAAAATCCAGATCTGCGTTCACTTAAGCAGATTCTTATATACGGACTTAAGGGCGTTGCCGCTTACGTTGACCATGCTGCAATTCTCGGACAGGAAGATCCAGCGGTATTCGCATTTATCCATGAAGCACTTGCTGCATCACTCAAGCCTTTGAGTATGGATGAGCTGGTCGCTCTCTGCATGAAATGTGGTGAAGTGAACCTTAGAGCAATGGAACTTCTGGACGCAGGTAACACCGGAACATACGGTCATCCTGTGCCTACTGAAGTGCCTCTCGGAGCTAAAGCAGGTAAAGCAATCCTCGTTTCAGGTCATGATCTTAAAGATCTTCGCGGTTTGCTTGAGCAGACTGAAGGTACCGGAATTAATATTTATACACATGGTGAAATGCTTCCTTGTCATGGATATCCTGAACTCAAAAAGTTCAGTCACTTCTATGGTCACTACGGAACTGCATGGCAGAATCAGGTAAAGGAATTTGCTGAATTCCCCGGTGCTATTCTTATGACCACCAACTGTATTCAGAAGCCGGCTGAAACATATAAAGGTGATATTTACACAACCGGATTAGTCGGATGGCCCGGAGTAACACATGTTCCTAACAATGATTTCAGCGAAGTCATTGCTAAAGCCAAAGAGCTCCCCGGTTTTCCTGCTGATACAGATAAAGGTACTGTTCTTTGCGGATTCGCAAGAAACGCAGTCCTCGGTGTAGCTGATAAGGTTATCGAAGGTGTGAAATCCGGAGCAATCCGTCATTTCTTCCTCGTCGGCGGTTGTGACGGTGCTAAGCCCGGTCGTAACTACTACACTGAGTTTGTTGAAAAAGTTCCAAGTGATTGTGTTATTCTTACCCTTGCCTGCGGCAAGTTCCGTTTCTTCGACAAAAAACTCGGTGATATCGGTGGAATTCCCCGTCTGCTTGATATCGGACAGTGCAACGATGCATATTCCGCTATCCAGATTGCAGTTGCCCTTGCCGGAGCTTTTGAATGCGGTGTGAACGAGCTTCCATTATCCATGATACTTTCATGGTACGAGCAGAAGGCTGTTTCAATTCTTTTGACTTTGCTGCACCTCGGAATCAAGGATATTCGCCTTGGACCTAGTCTTCCGGCTTTCATCACCCCGAACGTGCTGAACTTCCTTGTTGAGAATTTCAACATTATGCCTATCAGCACTCCTGATGAAGATCTCAAGGCTATCTTAGGTTAATCATAACGCTGTAAATTGCTTAATTATTGAACATAAATATGCGGGGGGAACAAACGTCCCTCCGCATGTAAATAAAATTTATCGGTTTAAGGTTTCAGGAGAAAAAATGAAGGTTACGAGAAAACTCATTCATATTGACGAAGAACTCTGTAACGGTTGCGGAGAGTGTGTTCCGGGCTGTGCAGAAGGTGCATTACAAATTATTGACGGTAAGGCCCGTCTGGTTGCTGAAAAATTTTGTGATGGTCTGGGAGCGTGTTTGGGCGAGTGTCCTACAGGAGCTCTTACTGTTAAGGATGTGGAAACCGAAGATTTTGATCCTGAAGCTGTACGGGATTTACTTACAAAGCAGGGCAGAGAAGTGCCGGACCATATGCCTTCCCCTGAAAGTTTGAGGCTTGATAAAGCTGCTGCGAAATCCGCCCCTAAATCCGGCTGTGGAAGTTCAAAAGTTATGGAGTTTACTCCATGCCAAAAGGCTAACGTGCCGACTGATATGGCAATCGAAGCAGGGCCTTCACATCTTACACATTGGCCTATTCAGATTCGTCTTGTTCAGCCCGAAGCACCGTTTCTTAAAGGGGCGGATCTTTTACTCACCGCAGATTGTGTTGCCGTCTCCATGCCCGGATATCATGAAAGATTTCTTCCCGGACGCAAAGTGCTGATGGGTTGCCCTAAGTTTGATGATGTTGAACTTTACATTGAAAGACTTACAGCCATCTTCGCAACATGTGGACTTAAGTCGATCACTCTCCTTGAAATGGAAGTTCCGTGCTGCTCAAATATGAGTAAAATTACTGAGCAGGCTCTTAAAAAATCCGGTGTTGATATCCCTGCTGAGAAGATTATCGTCGCTCGCACAGGTGAAATAATTTTTAAAGGCGGTCTTACTCAGCCTGTTTTTGCTTAGTTCTTTTAACTGAATTTAAACTGAAAATCCCTTCACATAAATTATGTGAAGGGATTTTTTATTTTGTAACTAATATGCGTATGCATTTATGATCTAAATTGTAAAGTACTATTGTTTTTTAGATGGTGCACATATTAAGATTGCAGTAAGTTAAATCAATAGCTAGGTGTTAACTGTTGGAGATATTTTTTAATGGTTCTAAATAAAATGGTGGTTATGCGTAATTTTTATATTTTAAATGTGTTGCTTTTGGCATTTTTTGTAAGCTTTGTCAGTGCTTATGCTGATAATTTTAAACCTGTGGTGGTTTATCAGGGTAGTATTGATAAAAATTCATTTAATCTGGCCATTCACGAGGGTGTTCAACGTTTTTCTGAAAAAACTGGAGCGAATTGCACCGAAGCTGTTGTAGGCTTTAAAATGAATGATTACCTTAAAACAGTTAAAAAATATGCAGACGAAGGTTATTCCCCAATATTTATACCTTATGGAAATCACTTTGTTCAGTTGGTAAATTTTGTACGCAAATATCCGGCTAGCAGATTTATTGTACTTGGTACTGTTTATGATGAGCCGAATATATTCTCTTTTATTATGTCTGAACATGAAGGTTCCTTTTTAGCAGGAGCTTTGGCGGCTATGGCTTCGAAAAGCAAGGTTATCGGTTTTGTTTCAATTCAAGATATTCCTTTTCTGCGCCGCTTTTGTTGCGGGTATGTTCAGGGCGCAAAATATATTGATCCTCACATAAAAGTTCTTAAAGGTTTTACCGGTAATTATCCGGGGGCGTGGTTTGACGGTAATGCTACAGCAGCACTGGCAAACAATATGATAGATAAAGGGGCGGATGTCATTTATCAGGTGGCAGGTGGGGCAGGTCCAGCTGTGCTTAAGGCTGCTGCGGAGCGTGGAAAACTTGGAATCGGTGTGGATATAAATCAGAATGGTTTATATCCCGGCAGTGTTCTTACTTCAATGATCAAGCGTACTGATAAAGCTGTTTTTGCCGCTTTGATGCTAGCTAAAAGAGGTGTTTGGCGCGATAATTATAAAAGGCTCGGACTTGAGCAGGATGCTGTCGGGGTCGTTTTTGATGAAAACAACAAATCATTGGTCAGTTTTGAAATGCGCGCGCGTATTGAGAATATAAAAAATGAAATTGAGCTTGGTTCAATTCGTGTTCATGATTACACTGAGGATATGAAGTGCTCTGCTTGTGTTAATAAATAAAGAAACAAAATTTCATAGTGTAGCCCTGTACTTAATCATGGTTTTGCTGCTTGGATTGTTCCTTCCGCTTGTTACCGGTATGATCATAACCCTTGAGCAGGAGCGGATAAGGCTGGAAAAAAAGTTGTCTGAGTTTCACCGCGGAACTATTAAAACACTTGCGATAGACACTCAAGATGCAATGTTATCATTTTCTCCGGAAGAGGTTCGTAATATTGCAAGTTCGCTTCTGAAAGATGAGCGCATAGTCAGTATTGAAGTTTTTTCTAAACTTTTTGACGTTTACCTTTTGCGGGTATCCAAAGAAACACCAGATCATCAATTTGACTCTGCGTCTCTGCGAGAAGAGATTGTTAAAGATGGTGAAATTTTGGGTTATGTCCAAGTTAAAATTGATAAGGGGTGGGTTATTCCACGAATTAAAACTTATCTGAATCATATTATAATTTTATTTTCATCTATGTTTTTAAGTACTTTGCTACTGGTAATACCTGTAATCTATTATAAAATATTAAAGCCTCTTACGCGACTTACAAAGCAGGCAGAAATTTTGTCTAAGGGAGAGCTGGGAATTGCGTGCGAGTGGCAGGGTAAGGATGAGTTGGCCATGCTTGGCAATACTTTGGATGACATGCGCAGTAAACTTAATGCTAATTTTAATTTAATGAAAGAAATGGCGGTAACTGATGAGCTTACCGGCCTTCCTAATAGACATGGTTTCTACGCAGATATTGAAAAAATTATGCACTTGAGCAAACGGTATAAACGTCCTTTGTCTATCGCCATTTTTGATTTAGATCATTTTAAAATTGTCAATGATACCTTCGGACACGGGGTTGGTGACGACGTTTTAAAAGAGTTTGCCCGCTTGATTCGAAGTAGGATTCGCAAAGCTGATCTTTTCGCCAGGATTGGAGGTGAGGAGTTTGTTATGGTTATGCCTGAGACTTCAATTGAAGCCGCAAAATTGTTTCTGAATGAAGTTAGAGAAGCAATTTCTGCAAATCCATTTGCCCATGGGGAAACTGTGACTGCCAGTATCGGGGTCACCGAATATTCCGGAAATGAGCAACTTGATCAGCTATTAGAAGCAGCTGATATCGCCTTATACAAAGCTAAAAATAACGGACGTAATCAGGTAGTAGTTGAACTTACAGCTTGATAATAATAAAAAAAACAGCCTTGTACTGAGATAATATCAATGCAGGGCTGTTTTATGTTGGTCTAAATTTTTAGTTAAGAATATTTTGTTCGAATCCGGGAAGAATGCGGTCTGGCTGCTGACTATAGCTTGGTTGAAAACTGTTCATGTCTTTATCCTGATTACTCAGGGGGCCGGAAGTGTTGACCATAGGAGTTATATCTATATCCTCCGCATTGGGCAGAAGTGACTTTGTTTGACCGTTTAACGGCACGGTCCAGTCCCAAGATCCGAGAATTTCACCGTCATCAATGGTTGAAATTGCCGCTGTCATATAAATAAGTTCAGGGCCTACCGTGTATGATCCGGCAAGAACACATTTTTCGGGCGGCTCGACGCCCTCAGACGCAGCTTTCATTGAAAAACGGGAATTGTCGGCAACTATGGCATATCCTTTTTGCGCTAGCCGTGATGCCACCTGCTCTGTTGCAATTTGCGCAAAATCTGTTTTTAAGGTGGAACCGCGCAGACGAAAGACCGTAACTGTAATCGGTGACCCCAGTGGGAGAACTTCATCAAGCTGGGAAGCTATTTTGTCTCCGGCATGATAGTTGATCTCAATTAAAGGAGTTTCATCTTCTGCGAAAAATGGACCTGTGGTGGGTCTTTCTCCTATATAATTGATAGTATCCTGCTGCTGTTTTGCACATGCTGAAGCGGACATCAGTATGACGGCGGTCAAAACTATGATAAATTTTTTGCCTTTCATGAAAAGCTCTCCGTTTACAAATAAAATTGCGTGAGTATTCTGCCACTAAATCTAATGCAACGGTGATGCCACGCACTAAAAAACACGTTATGCCAGCTGATTAAATTAATATTTATTTTCTCAGCCGGCATAAGATGCGTTAGATAGTCAGGATAATGACTCGCTTTGTATCGCTTTTAATCCATACGGGAGATAATCTCACGAATAAGCGCAGACATGGCAGCAGATGATTTTGATGCCTGCTCGATTACATCTTCGTGAGTTGTTTCAGCCATGCAGTCCGGCAGATTTTTATTTGTCAGGCAGGCTATGCCCATTACTTTCATTCCCATATGAACGGCCGCAACAGCTTCTATTGCTGTGGACATGCCGACTGCGTCACCGCCCAGAAGTCTGAACATTCTGGTTTCAGCCGGAGTTTCAAGGTTAGGGCCTGAAAGCTGGATGTAAACACCGCGTTCAAGCCGGACAGATACAGCCTTTGCCGCTTCAAGCGCCGTTTTTATGAGTTCTTCGCAATAAACTTTGCTCATATCAGGGAATCTTAATCCCCATTCTTCATAGTTGTGTCCGGTCAGAGGCGACTGTCCTGTAAAGTTAATATGATCAGTTATAAGCATCAGGTCGCCTGCATCAAATTGCGGGTTGATAGCTCCGGCAGCATTGGTTAAAAAAACTTTTTTGATTCCGAGCGTTCCCATTATGCGAATGCTTGTGCAGGCTTCTGCTGCAGAATAACCTTCATAAAGGTGGAATCTGCCGCTGAAAACCAGAACGGGTTTTTTATTCATAAAACCATATATTAAGCGGCCGCTGTGCCCTTTGACTGTTGACTGCGGAAGTCCGGGGATTTCTGAATAGGGAATTTCAATTGCGTTATCTAATTTTGTGATTGCCTCTCCAAGTCCTGAACCTAAAATAATTCCTGTGGTTCCAACTTGAAAATTATCTATCTTTTCTAGTATATGACTGGTAATAGAACTTGTTAGATCGGGGGAGGTCATAGTTTCAAACTCGTAGTTTATGGGTTGATTTATTGTGGACATGCCGGGCATGTTTGCTGCATCATTCAGTTTACTACTAACTTAAAAGAGAATGGGATTCTATGGATTTTTCCACACTAATCGGAATGCTTGTCGGGCTTTCTCTTGTTGTCGGTGCAATCTTTATGGGCGGGGCTGTTGATATTTTTGTCAATCTTCCCGGTATGATGATTGTTATAGGCGGCACTCTTGCTTCTATCTGTGTTGCTTTTCCTTTCGAAGAAGTAGTGCAAGCCATTATTGCCGGTTTCAAAGCCTTTGCTTCACGAAAAGTTAAGGTGAATGAAGTTGTCAATATTATGGTTAAGGTTGCTGAAATAAGCAGACGTGAAGGGCTCATTGCTCTTGAAAATGTGCAAACAGAAAATGTTGTTTTAAGAAAATCCTGCCAGCTTATTGCTGACAATGCTGATCCTGAACTTATCCGCACTACTCTTCAAATAGAAATATCCGCCATGAAAAGACGGCACAAGATTGCGCATGATGTTTATAAACGTCTTGCGGGACTTGCTCCTGCTTTCGGTATGCTCGGAACTCTCATCGGGCTTGTGCAGATGCTTTCAAATCTTGAAGACCCGAAATCTATCGGTCCTGCAATGGCTGTCGCTATTTTAACCACTTTTTATGGTTCAGTTTTGGCAACTGTCCTCTTTATACCTATCGGGGCTAAGCTTAGAGCCCGAACTCTTCAAGAACAATTGCATCTGGAAATTATTTTCGAAGGAGCTAAATGTATCCTTGAAAATAATAACCCGAGACTTGTTTACGAAAAATTGTCATCTTTCCTCGCTCCTAAAGATAGAACGGACAGTAAGCCATGAGTAGTGAAGAACTTAAATCTTCTATTTTGCCGGATGATATTGAAGACGATGATGATGATTCCAATGAGTGGATAACTACTTTTGCCGATTTATCTATGCTTTTGCTGGTCTTTTTTATTTTGCTTTATTCTATGTCTGAAGTTGATGCTAAGAAATTTGATATGACATTTCAGTCTGTTACTAAGGCTATTACCGGGAAGCTAGATAAAATAGCTACAAGTAAATCTGCGCGTGAAGAAGCCGGAGAAATTTTAAATCAGGTTGTGACGCGCAGAGAAATTATTAAAGCGCAGAAGAAAGTTTTTGAAGATGTTAAGTATCTCCAGACAACCAAAGGGGTTGAGGGGATTATGAGTGCAAACTTTGAGGACGGGAATATTATTATAAATCTTCCGTCTGATGTATTGTTCAATCTCGGCGAAGTTACTTTGAGCCCACAAGGGATGCAGGCCGTTGCATCGCTTAGAGATTTTTTTGTTAAGCACGCTGATCAGTATATAAATATCAAAGGGTATACTGATGATATTCAGCCTTCCGCAGGCAGTCGTCTTAAAGATAACTGGGAAATTTCTTCGTTGCGTGCCGTTAATGTTCTTAGATATTTGATGAAACTAGGAATTAAGCCGAACAGGCTTACTGCAACCGGACTTGGAGAAATGGACCCGCTTGTTCCGAATAATTCTCCTCGCAACCGGCAGCGTAACAGGCGTGTTGTATTTGTACTGGATAAAATATTAACCGGGCCTTAATGGATGAACGCATAAGTCAACGGTAGTAATCAGTTGAACAAGGATGGTAGTGAGATGGATTTATCTTACGATAGTGCAAATAAGGCGAGGGGAGCCTTTCGGGCAAGTGTTCCGGGGCTTGCTATAAGAATCAAGGGATATCTTGCTTCTTATAGTGTTAAAGATTTCAGTGTAAACGGGCTTGCTTTTGTTGCCGGAAAAGATTTTTTTGAGGTTGGAAAGCAGCTTCACGTAGATTTGCTTTTAGGTCAAAAAGAGATTCTTCTTGGAATGACCTGTGAGGTTGTCAGGCACATTGGAGATGGATTGATGGGCTGTGTCTTTATAGATCTTGATAAGTATCAGGAAGAAAGGCTTGATAAGCTGGTTCTTGAAATTCAAAAACGGATGATTCAGCTTCGCAAGAAAAAAGGCGCATCCTGATCAAAGACGTCTTCAATTTTATTATCAGGCGGTAATTTTAGACTGTGTACAGTGGAGAACATCGGGTACTTATAGCTAACAGAGGTGAAATAGCGATTCGAATTGCTAAAGCCTGTATTGAGCTTAAACATCGTTTTATATGCGTTTATACCGAAGCAGACCGAGACAGCGGTCATGTTCGTTTTGCCCGTGAAAGCGGAGGCGAGAAATCGCTTTACCGTATCAGCTCATACCGTGATGACAATGAGATTTTCAGCGTTGCAGATAACTGTGATGCTACGGCAATTCATCCCGGTTACGGCTTCTTTGCCGAAGATTTCCGCTTTGCCCGCCGCGTTGCCAAAAGAGAGAATCCGCTGATTTTCATAGGTCCTTCATGGTGGGTAATCCGTGAACTTGGCGACAAAATCAATACAAAACATCTTGCCAGACGTCTTAAAGTTCCGACTATTCCCGGCTCTGATAAGCCTATTTATAATGAAATTGAAGCGATTGAATTTGCCGACAGTCTTTTTTCATTCCAAAAAGAACAGGGTTTCAAAGCTACTGCGATTATGGTTAAAGCCTCTGCCGGCGGCGGGGGAATGGGAATTGAAGAAGTCACTGATCAGGATGAATTTCGTTCTGCTTTCAGACGGATCCGTAATTATGCCAAAAGGCAGTTTAATGATGAAGGTGTGCTGATCGAACAGCGCATTTACGGATTTAATCATCTTGAAGTTCAGATCGTTTCTGAACGGTCCGGTAAAAAACATGTTCATTTCGGGACTCGTAACTGCTCTATTCAGAGCAGCGGTAATCAAAAACGGATTGAAGTAGCACCGGGATTTGCACCTGAAGGCATTGATTACATTTTTAATGCTGCGGATGTGCTTGAGCGCATTACAGACCATTCGCTTTCAATGGCAAAAGAAGTCGGATATGACAATGTGGGGACATGGGAGTGGATTGTAACGCCTAAAGGTGATCCTTTTCTTATGGAAGTTAATACCAGAATTCAGGTAGAAAACGGCGTTTCTGCTGCCATTGCAAGTATCAACGGGAATGAGGTTGATATAGTTCGCGAACAGTTGCGGCTGGGCCTTGGTGAGGAGTTAGAATACTCCCAAAGGGATATTGCACTTAAAGGGCTTGCACTTGAATACCGTATTCTGGCTGAAAATCCTGATGACAATTTTTCTCCGTGGGTAGGGACTATTTCTAAATTCGGCTGGAAAGAACAGGACTGGCTTAAAGTTTATACACAGGTTCCAACTGATTGTGATTATGAAATCCCGACGGAATTTGACCCAAACTTAGCACTTGCGATTGTCCGTGGAGATTCATTGCAACAGCTCCGTGATAGAGGAGTCTCTTTTCTAGAAGGATTGAAATTGCAGGGGGCAGATCGCTTCGGAAATGAGCTGCAATCTAATATCTCGTATTTAAAAGATAAAACCTCCAGAATATTAGAGTTTTAAATAATTTTATAAATGTTTAACTGAATCAGGGCGTAAATGAAAACTGATAAGCGCATTGATGCGCTGAATAAACGACTGGATTACATTAAAGATGTTTTCAAAAATCAGGAAAATGCAAATGTTGCTATGCTCAGTTCTGAGCTTAGTGAATGTAACGAGTCGCGTTTAAAAATTTCTCATCAGGATTCAGAACGTCAGCTTGTCAGGATTGAGAATCTGTTCAGTTTTCTTGAAGCCAAGCTTGAGAAAGAGCTGACCCCCATGGACAGAGTCCGCATTGTAAGGCATCCTCAGCGGATTTGTCTGACAGATATTTTAGAGAATGTTTATGATAATTACACTGAGCTCGGCGGGCTTGGTGAGTTCAGTATTGACCCGTCAATGGTTATTGCGCAGGCGTGCATAGCCAGAAGGGTCGGTAATAAAATAGTGAATCAGCCGGTTATGGTTATCGGGCAGGAAAAGGGACACGGGCAGGAATTTCGCAACGGCGGATCAGTCAAGCCTTGGGGGAACGCTAAGGCTTTGCATTACATGAAAGTCGCTGAAGCGGAAGGAATTCCAATTCATACCTATATTTTCACTCCCGGTTCGTATCCTGTCGAAGATTATCCCGGCGCCGCGCAGCAGATAGCAAAAAATATTTATGGAATGAGCCGGGTAAATGTACCGATAGTTGCCGTAATTTCCGAGGGAGGATCGGGAGGAGCAGAAGCTATAGGTCTTGCCGACCGTAGGCTGATGCTTTCGCATGGATATTATTCCGTAATTTCTCCTGAAGGAGCTGCTGCAATTGAAGCTAATCTGAGCGGCGGTGAGCGGGTCAGTGAAGAGTTAATTGCAAACTGCGCGCGTAAACTATGCATTACGGCTGAAGATAACTTCGGACTGGGGTATGTGGATAAAATTATTCAGGAACCTGTTCTTGGTGCAAAACCTTATCATTATGATTTTTTTAGAAATTTAAGATCTGAGCTCATTCGCGCGACTAATGACGTCTGCGCGTCCGCCGGATGGGCCGCTTCAATTAGACCGAAATGGCTTAGCTATAAGAACAGCGAAAACGGACAAGATCCATTCATGCGCTGGGAGTTAAGCGGTGGAGCCAGAGCCAGACTCATTGAACTGCGCCATAATAAATTCAGAAACCTTTCGACTTCTGCGTATATGGATAATCGCTCGATTTTCCTGAAAGTTGGCTCTGCCTTGCAGGGAATTGCGTGGTCTACCAGATCATGGGTTTTGTATAATCTTGTAGGGCGTGGAATCCGTTTCGCTAAGCAGGGAGTTGAAGGTATTCAGGCCGAGGCCCATCTGATTAAAAACCGCACTTCCCACCTGCTTAAAAACGGGAATAGTGAAAACTCTACTGAAAATAAAATTTCACCGGAAATGAGAGATAAACTTTTGTGTCTATCAGGTCCGAGCGGTGGACCGTGTCTGGAAGAGGGGCAATGGAAATACAGAAGCCCGCAGGCGGCCGCAGACAGGACATTAACCTGTCCTAACTCTAAAGAAGAAGGCTGCCTTGACCAATGGGGACCGGATCTCTTCGGTGATTTCGGCGGGGTATGCAGTAATTGCGGTCATCATTTTCCTATGGAGTATCAGTGGTATCTTTATAATGTTTTTAATTATGCTGAAGGGTTTGAATTTAATTCAGGAATAGAATCTGCTAATCCCCTTGATTACGAAGGATTTGATCTTAAGCTTAATGAAGTCCGTAAAAAAACAGGGCTTCGTTCTTCGTGCATAACTTTCGAAACTCGCATGAATGATATAAATGCCATTGTAATCTGTATTGCTGCGTCGTTCAGAGGCGGGTCCATCGGAGCGGCGGAAGGTGAAAAAATTATCCGCGCAGCTGAGCGGGCTCAGCGCAAGCAGTTACCGCTTATAACCTATGTTCACGGGACTGCCGGAATACGGATACAGGAAGGAACGCACGGCGTTATGCAGATGCCGCGCTGTACAATGGCAGTACGCAGATATATGGACGCTGGTGGACTCTACCTTGTTGTTTACGATACTAATTCTTACGGTGGATCGGTAGCCAGTTTTCTTGGATGTTCTCCGTATCAGTTCGGGATAAGATCTTCACGGATCGGTTTTGCCGGACCGCGCGTAATCAGCGAAACAACGGGCATAAACGTTCATCCTAATTATCATATTGCTTGGAATGCACTTGCCAGAGGACATATTCAGGGAATATGGGACCGCAGGGAAATGGGTAAAAATGTGTATCAATCCCTCTTGACCATGGGGGGTAGAAACCTCTACTACCGTTAACGGGTGTTTTTTTCGGCATATCTACGGATTGTCCAAAATCATTTGGTGAGTTAAAGAAGAGAAGTTCTTCGTCCATTTTGTCAAATACGTATTCAAATTGTTTGTTATTTTAAACATTTGAAATACTATTGCCGTTACAGACTTTTGATGGCAACCAACAGAAAATAATTCAGAGGTTCATATAATGTTGAATATTAAAGAGCTGCTTGAAGAAATTAAAGCTTCTCCATACGAAGAAGTTGAAATTTCCGTTCCGCATACTGGAAAAATTGAGTTTTGTAATCTTAAAGCCGGTGACAAAGTAAGCGGACCTATCGGGGAATGGAAAGAAAAACCCGGAACCGTGCTTGCCAAGTTGACCAGAGAAAGAAATACCAAAAATATTTATGCTCCTGAAAAAGGCGAAATTGTTTCGATCAGACAGGACCTTGAAGGTCAGTTTGTTGAAGCAGGTGAAGTTCTTATCAAGATTCGCCATTTTCTATCTAAAGAAGAAGTGATACACCTTATTTTGAAGAAGGCTCTTTTTCTTTTTAATTCTCCTGAAAAGGCGAAATATTATTTTACGCCTGAAATTGATACAAAGATTAAAGGGTCCGGTGAACGCTCTGTAAAAGTTCGTGACGGGCTTGAACTTTTTATTGTTTCGCGCATGAAAAGAGAAACTCCTTTGAACTATGCTGGACCTGAAGGTCTTATTTATGCAGTTTATTTTCATAATGGAGACAATGTTGATGCCGGTCAGCCCCTTATCGGAGTTTGTCCCGCTGACCAACTCAAGCATATCCAGGAAGTTGTAAACCGTGTCCAAAGTGAATGGGAAGAAAGAGACTGATCATTACATTTTTAAACCTGAGAGGATATTCGTATGGGAAATGTACTTCAGATAAGAGTCATGGCTAAAACTTACGATGAATCTCAGGTTGAGAAATCATGGCCGTGTTTAGTGGCATTGACATGGGCAGAGCCACGTTCCGAAGGACGGCCGCATGGAGTGATTGAGCTGGTTGAAGATCTTAAGGATAAATTTGAGCTTGGTATGCTGCCTAAGGCAGAAGAGCAAGAGCTTGGGGAATCTATAAAGAAGGCTTTTAAGTTCAAGTTGCAGATTGAAGATGCGCTTGGAGACTGGAAAGCAACTGAAGCCAACACAGTAAGTTTTGCTCTGGAAGATTTACTGGATGATTTAGAGAAGCAAGCTGTTAAAATTAAATAATAAGAATACGGATATTAAATATAAAGGAGTCGCAAATGGCTGGAAGCATGAACAAAGTTATTCTGATTGGGCGTATTGGACAAGATCCTAAAATTTCATACACAACCTCCGGTCAGGCTGTGGCTAGTTTTTCAGTTGCCACTGATGAAGGGTATAAAGATCGTAATTCAGGGCAGAAAGTTGAAAAAACTGAATGGCACAATATTGTAGCATGGCGTGGTACTGCAGAATTTGTAAGCAAGTATCTTAGCAAGGGCCGTTTGGTTATGGTTGAAGGTAAGTTGCAGACTGATAAATGGCAGGATAAAAACGGGCAAGACCGCTATACAACTAAGATTCAGGCTACCAATGTTCAAGGTCTGGACAGCCGTCAGGGTGACGGTGGATATCAAGGCCAACAGGATCAGTACAGCCCTCAGGCTCAGCAAGGCCAATACAATCAGCAGCCACAGCAAAGCCAGCAGAACCAGTATAACCAGCATCCTCAGCAGAATACTTACAACAACAATGCTCCGCAGCAGCAGAACGGCGGACCGCAGGATGAAGATCTTGGACCTGCATTTCCTTCTGAAGCAAGCGGAATGGACGAAGTTCCATTCTGATTCGTCGTGTGTAGAGAGTGTCCAGTTACCGACGGGAGGATTGCTTTTAATCCTTGAACTGGTAGGCCGTATAAGATTTTATGGAGTGGTTTTAACCACTCCTTTTTTTTGACTAATCAGTGAGATTTGTTGTGTGTCTTGAGTTGTACTGATTTTTCGATTACATACTGTAATTATGATTATGAGGTGTGGCTGTCCCGGTTCCAGTCACCATACGGGCTTCCTTCCACCGGGACAGCCACACCTCATAAAGGGTGAGACTAAAAGAGAGCGCTAGTATGAGCTTCAAACCCGAGAGCAATAGATTTTTTGTACATAAGGCAGTGTTTTCTACTGGCGAGAGGTTTCCTGTCGTCTTGAACAGGAAAACGTCTCAGCCTGTGATGCTGGCAACACGGTATATTATAGACGAGAGACGTGAAACACGGCAGTCCTCTACTCTTGATAGAGATGTGAGAGTTCTTTGCTGGTTTTATGAATGGTGCTCTTTTGTAGGAATTGATCTTGAACAAAGACTGCGTTCTGGAAATGGATTTGTTTCTAAAGAGATTCAAGGTGTGGCAAGATGGCTACGGTCTGGGCGGCATAAGAAATTAATTGGGTCCATTGGAAAACTTGATGATCAGATAGACTACAAGGGGCCAATTCTTCAGCCACAAACTTTTAACTCCTATCTAGCTATAATTGAATCTTTTTTAGTGTGGGCTACGTATGAGTTTGTTCCAAAAGCTAACCTTGACACTGAAATTGATAAGAATATTCAAGCTGCCAAAAGGCGAATCAATCGAATTTTTAAATCGTATAAAGCCATAGGATCAGTTGAACAAGCCAAACGCTATGGTTTGACTCGTGTTGAGTTAGATCTGTTGCGCGATTTGATATGTCCAAGAAGCAAACAGAATCCATTTCGAATTCAAAATCAGTTTAGGAACCAATTGATCCTCGAAACCATGCTTTCAACAGGAGTTCGGGCGGGAGAGCTTTTAAAGTTGCGAGTTCAAGATATACCGCGAGGCCCTAAGCAGACATTGTCGATAGTCCGGCAGCCAGATGATTTGGCAGATCCGCGCAAGTATGAGCCGAGCGTTAAAACTCGTTCTCGTGAAATTCCTATTCCAAGAACTTTGGCCGTGAAATTAGCTAAGTATGTTCAATCTACAAGGGGAAAATGTGAGCATCAGTACTTATTTACCTCTTCAAGACAAAATTATCCTTTATCTAAGGCTGGGTTAAGCAATATTTTTTCAGTTTTACACAAGTATTTTCAAGATTATAGGCAAAGTTTTCATCCGCATTTATTACGGCATACATTTAATGATCTTTTAATGGAGCGGGCAAAAGAGATCGGAATGGATGATGATGTACGGGGGAAGGTTCAGAATTATTTAAATGGCTGGGCTGAAGGAAGCTTTCAAGGCGAAGCTTACACTCGCAGATTTGTGGAATCCGAGGCTTTACAGATTGTAGGCGAATTTCAGAATAAAATTTGGGATGATAATAATGGTTAGATTAAGGAGTAAATCTACTACTGTAGAATCTAATGTCTTTTATCAATGGGAGAATCCAAGAATTGTTTATGATAGATTTGGACATTCCGTTGATACGATCGGTAATGCTTGGGAGTTAACAGATCCATCATTAACGGAAGTTCTTAATTGGAATTTGATTCGTGTTGAAGATTCTCTCTTGAATTCATTTAAGTGTTATATTGCCTATTGCATTGAAGTAAAGGCCGCTAGAACTGCAAGGAATACCTTTTATTATTTTTTAGAATCGATAAATAAATCTTACGAGTATTGGAGATATCCATTGCAGATGGATGATTTGTTAGGAATATTGGATTTTTTCCGTTCAAAGAGGACTGAACATAAATTTCATTGGATAAGGAAATGGTACACTTGGTGTGCTGATGTTGAAATCCCAGGGTTTTATCAAGAAATAAGTGAAGAGTTACTAGATATTAAAGTTGCAGGTAATGAAAAAGGGGTGGCCGTTCTGATTGATGATGACGAAGAAGGCCCACTTGATAATATTGAATATGATTTACTCCGTTCCGTGGTCAAAAAAGAGGTTGGGACTCTTCTTGAAAGAGTTTGCATTATGTTGTGTATGGAGCTTGGTTATAATCCGAAAAATTTGGTTCTTATTGAGAAACGAGATTTTAAGAAAAACATATTTAACGATGACCAAATTTATTATTCCTTAAACGTCCCGCGGATTAAAAAGAGATTGGCCAGTAGGGTTGTACGGTCTCGCAAGATATCAAAACGGCTTGGAAAATTTATTGATGAACTAATACACTCAAATTCAAAATACGACAGTAACTATGGGGATAAATGTCCGGTACTCTATAGTCGTAATAAGCGTTATTTTGCTTCGAGCTCTATGAAAAGATTTGAACATCATATGGTTACATCTGAATTTACACAACTCATTGTCAACTATGCCAAAAAAGCGAAAATTGTATCTCCCAGAACAGGGGATATACTTCATCTTACCCCGCGAAGATTACGGTATACCTTCGCTACTCGTTTGGTTGAACAAGGGGCTTCTCCTTCTGTAGTGGCAGAAGCTCTCGACCATACTGATTTACAGAATGTAGGTGTCTACTTCAAAGCACGAGGGCAGATTGTTGGAGATTTGGATAAGGCATTGGATTCAAATCCTCACTATAAGGATATAATAAATAAATTTCAGGGTATTGTCTTAGAGCGAGATCAAACAAGCGGGATTCCAACAATTCCAGGGCAAATCTCGATATATAAGAGCCTCGGAGGTATTGGTGGCTGTGGATCGAAGTCTTTATGTAAATTTTATCCTCCGCTTTCATGTTATTTATGCCCAAGTTTTCAGGCATGGAGAGATGGACCTCATAAGGAAGTTTTAGCTGAATTAAAGGAACTTGCTCGGAGAGTTGCAGCTTCGTCAGGATATCCAGTAGCGCGAATTAAAAATCAGGTTGATGATGTGATTGTTGCTATTTCCCAATTGATAACTAAGATTGAATGTATGGAGGAGTCATGAGTCCGAGTTCAGAAAGGGAACGTCTACTTTTGTTAATTGAGAATGCAAAATTTTTACCCGTATATCCTGATGTTAACTGGAATGAGCATGTTTGGGATGTAACGCAGTATGAAAAAACAAAAGGCCATAAAAATCGCGCATTTCGTTTAAAATTTTTACAGAGACATAGCTCTCGTGTTGCCTTAGATAAAAGAATTCCATTTAAAAGTGATTTTGCAGAGTGGTGCAAGTGCATGATCAAAATGAAGCAGATGAAAAGCAATATTACTTTCAATCAGCATCAGGTAAAATTGAATTCTATGGGGATTCTGCACGATATTTTGAGCATAAACGATGCTAATTGTGATCCCACCCTGTTAAATAAAAAGAATTTTAAAGCGGTAGAAGAGGTCCTGATTAAGGACTTCGAACAGACAACAGCTTACAGAATGTCAAAGACATTGGAAGAAGTCTCGGATTTTCTTGACCATCATCGGCTGACTAGAGTTAAGATTAGGTATAAATCACAGATAAAAAGGCCTAAGTCTGGAGATTTAAGGTCTAAAGAAGGTCAAAAGCGTGGTTGGTCAAAAATACCCTCTGAAGAAATTTTTGAAGCTCTTGCTGAAATTTCTAACAACACAATTGATAAGAATGAATTAATCTTGATTCGAATTGTTGATTTGCTTGTTGTTGGAGGTTTCCGAATTGGAGAAGTCCTTTCGCTTCCAGTTAAATGTTGGGTAAGTAAGCCTCAGTTCTCTGATTCAGGCAAGCCATTGATCGATGAGGATACTGGAAATCAAATTGTTAGTTGTGGAATAAGGTATTGGCCAGAAAAAGGTCATGAGCCGTCGATTAAATGGATTCCTTCTCATGCTGTCCCACTGGCGAAAAGGGCTATTGAGGACTTGATAAAAGAATGTGGCAAAGCCAGAGGGCGAGCTCGGATTCTTGAGCGCAATACTAATAGGGTGCCATTCTCGGCGCAAAAAAGTTCAAAGGATTTAATTACAACAAACGAAGTTCAGAAAATAGTGGGTTGTCGATGTGGTGGGGATTTTGTAAGGCAACTTGGCCTTAAGCCTGCAAAAGTTGAATCTTTTGAAAAAGGAAAGAGATATTTATATCGTGTCGGAGAGATTGAGACAGCATTATTTGAACGACTCAGGCCATTAGTTGTTCTTGAAAGAGATAATGGGAAAAAACAGGTGCTCTCAGAATCTTTATGTGTTTGTTATTTTTATCAGTTTAAATCAAGCAGTACTAATAAGTTGATTGCACAGCCTATTAATGAACAACATATATCTGATTTATTGGGAGGAAGAAAAACAGTTAAGTCAGCCTTTAGTCGTCGGGGAATGAAAGCCTCAGATGGCAGTGCATTTCATGTTAATACCCATGCTTTCAGGCATTGGCTTAATACACTAGCAGATAACGGTGGGTTAAATGAATTGCAGCTTGCACGTTGGATGGGCAGAAAGGACGTCAGGAATAATGAGGCGTACAAACATGGCACTGTTGCACAACGGGTGGAAATGTCCAAGAAATTGATTAAAGACGGTGGATTGGCAGGGCCTATTGCTGACGTATATGAGGGACTTGATCCTGTGGAGCGTGAACTCTTTTTAGAGGCTCATGTTAATACTGCCCATTTCACTCCTTATGGTCTTTGCCTCCATGACTATTCAATCGAACCATGTGAATATCATCTGAAGTGTCTTGATGGCTGTCTAGAGTATCTTCGAATTAAAGGGAATCAGCAAGAAAGGAAAGAGCTTAAAAAATTACAAGTGGTTTTAGAAATACAAATTGCAAAGTATCGTGATGCTAGTGGGCAGTTTGTTGAATCTGAAAATCCCTTCTTGAACCATTCATTACGACAGTTGGACGGGGTTAAAGCTGCTTTAGATGTCGATGCTGATAGTGACACAAGCATTGACAAAGTCATAATTAGTGTTTTTCCAAAAGCAGGTGAGAAGGATAAAAGTGGTGAGGGAGATAAAGATGGCGCGTGGCAGAAGACAGCTTAGAGGAGATAAACTTAAGGCTGCAATTCTGGCTGAATTGGGAAGAATGTCAAATTTGTCACCTAAAACCGATCCAATTTCTATTTCCAGTCTAGCTGATAGGCTTAAAGTTTCACGACAATCTATTTATTCAAATAAATTTAAACCATTAGTTGATGAGTTTGCAGAGCTGCAGCGTAGTAATTATAATCAGAATATTGAAGTAGGGATTAAAAGGAAACCTTTAGAAAAAAGAATTGAAGATCTTGAAAAAGAAAATGCTGATTTAAAAGCACGCCTTGATAACTATATAGAGCGGTGGGTTGCAATTGAGTATAACGCAAGGATGATGGGAATAAATGCTGATGATCTATTTGTTGTAGCTCCCAAACCTCTTCGGAGTATTCGGCGAAAATAAAAGCCGAAACGCTATTTGGTTTGCGAAGTCTGGTGGATCTACTATACAATTGTACAAATGAAGGTTTACGTAGGTTAGCTTATACGGATGGAATTTTTAGCTATATACATTATTTAAAATTTCATTTTCAGCCATGTAAATCGTGATATTCAATTTTCTTCGTCTCCGCGAAACTGAAGTCACAGAGCATTTTATTTTCTTCGCAAGTTCCTGGTCAGGCATTGAACCTAGCCGGTGATCATATTTTTTCCAGTTAATCTTGGGTGGTGTAGAGTTAAAGGGTTTGATTTTTAATTTCAAGCGGCGCTTAGCCACTGTCGGAGCCTCACACCCTATCTGTTTTGCAATTTCATAATCGATTTTTGTGCCAAGTAATTGGTCCCATCTGCTCCAGTCAATTCTTTTTCCCATCAGCGTTCCTTTCTTTAAGAAATCTTCTTCGGCATTCTACAGAACAACTGCTACACTTAATTTTTTGGCAAGCTCCACACTAGACAAGTTCAGCAAGATGGTCCTTGTTGGCCCCCTCTGTAGGGGGCAATATTAAGTTTTTTGCGTCTATTATAAACAGATTTTGGTGAGCATTTTATAATCTTAGCAATTTTTGGGTCTGACTTTGTTCCAAGAAGATGATCCCATTTTTTCCAATTTATAAATTCACTTTTAGGTAAGAAGGGAGGAATGTTTAAGGCGTTTCGTTTTCGCCTGATACAGGTAGTGCTGTAACCAATTATTTCAGCAATTTTATTATCAGTATTAGTCCCGAGTAAGTGTTCATACTTAATCCAATCTATTTTTTTTTGTGGTTTAACAAAATCTGGAATGCCTAACTTCTTGCGTCGTTTGGATACGGTTGCACTTGCGCAGCCTATCTTTTTTGCAAGCTTATAATCCGTATCCGTTCCAAGTAGATGATCCCATTTGGCCCAATCATTAATTTTGCATTTTTGCTTTGCATCAATATTAAGAACTATACGTCGATCATATACAGTTCGTGTTGAACATCCTATTATCTTCGCTACTTCAGGATCTGTTTTAGTTCCGGCAAAATGATCTAATTTTTCCCAGTCAATAATGGGGTTTTTAGCCGTATACGAAGGTATCCCCAACTCTTTTCGTTTGCTAGTGACTCTATTTGTAACACAGCCAATTTTTTTAGCAATTCTTCTATCTATATCAGTGCCAAGTAAATGTTCGTATTTTACCCAGTCCAAAAAAAATTGTCTAATAAAGGCGGAAATCCCTAGTTTCTTACGTCTGAGGGATACAGTTATAACTGCACACCCTATATCTTTTGCAAGGCTACGATCTGTATCTTTACCAAGTAGATGATCCCATTTAGACCAATCAATTTTATTAACACATTTCACTCTGTACTCATTATTTATATATTTTTATCTGTCAGTACGTTTGCCAACATCTGAAGTAGGTGATTTCGTTTTAAATGTATTAATTCAGGGCGTTCATTAATAATATATATTATCCTCAAAGAGTAACGCTAACAAAATATAACATCCTAGTTTATTGGTTTATTTTCAAACTATTAATTTGATGCGTCTTTTTTTGAGGGTTTTGTGTTTGGTAAAGGGTAATGATCAATTTTTGAAGAAAGCATATCCATCATTTTAGAAATTCTAGTACTGCCTTTTTCAAATTTATAAGAATCCCATTGGCCCACGCGAAGATTTACTTTTCCAGCTTCTTTTCCTAAATGGTAAGCTGATATTTCAGCATCTGAAAGAAAAAGAGCCAAGTCCCATGACCATCTACCATAGTATCTCAATGTCCAGTCACAAATTTCATTATTTGAAGTTTGTGGAACCACTTGGTATGCAATTTTTTCTTTATTAAGCCATTCCTCCATGGCAACTAAGAAGCCAGGTCTCGTTTCTGGATCTTCGATAATACAAACATGTTGAGCCTGAAGGATATCTGGCGCAGGTCGATTAATTACATCAAATTTTCCACATCCAGTCATTATGGATAATATTGAGACTAAGCAAAACAATTTTAAAATCTTCATCCTCTCCCCTCCTTTATAAGGTCATTTGGTGTAGTCTAATTTGTGTAATTTGGTCAAGCTGTTAGATGAAAAATAGTTGTGATAGTATCATTGATTCGTTTCTTGTTAAGTCTTCAATTTATATCAGTTGTTATGAAATATAGATTGTTGTATTAAAGTTAGGCTTTTTGAGAGCAGAGGGTTACCAATCAGTAAGTTTGCCTACATCCGAAATTGGTAATTCCGTTCTAAATGTATAAATTTTAGGTCGTTCGTATATGGTTAGATTCGAGGATGCGAGAGAGCTAATCTCGCGTTCAGTCTTTCCTGAATCTATATCGGTTTGTGATACGTTTGGAGTAGGAATGATGACAATCTTTAACCTGTCTCCTTCTTCTGGTCGCATTAAGCGCACTGAACAGTCGCAAACAGGTGGAAGTGTTTTAAAAAAAGCTTCTATTTTGGAAGGATATACATTTATTCCTGCAACTTGAATGGCTTTGTCTACACGTCGTAGGGGAATAAAATTGTACTCATCCTTCCATTTTAATGTGTCTTGTAATTGATAAGAAATTCCATCGTGTTCAGCTGAGTTAATTCTACGCAATGAATTTTCTTCTTCTTTTTTCCAGTATGGAAATAAAGTGTAATTAACTGTCGGGGAATGTCTAAAGCCTACACCACTTGTTTCAGAGGAGCCGTAGACTTCTGTCATTCGGCTTAGTCCATTTGCTCGTAAGGTTAATATTACGTCTGGGGGGCAAGGGGCTGTGGATGTTACTCCATAGATATCTGATGCAAATTTTGCTTCAGTATTTTTTAGTTTCTTCCATAGAAGAGGAAATGAAATAATAAGATCTCCTTTTCTAAAGTTTTTAACAAGATCGGGCGTTGGCATGGGGTGTTTGTGGCAGGCGGGGATCTCTAGTGCTTTGGGTAACAGTACGGAGAATAGAAATCCATATATATGATGCCTAGGCACAAGATTGACAATTCTAGTACGATTTTTAAATTCTTTCGCTAACGAATAAATCTCTTGAGTTAGGTCAGAAAAGAAATGTGAGGATGGAGTTGGAGTTCCCGTGCTTCCTGAGGTATAAAAAGTGATTTTCTTAGGGTTTCCTTTTGTGAAGGCAAAAATATTTTCTGCCATAGAGTAAATATTAATTTTAGAAAGTTGTTTTTGGGGTACATCAAACATATGGGCTATCTTTTTAAGCACAACTTCAAGGTTTGAAATTGATGTCACATCCGGTATGAAAGAATTTGCTAATGTACCGTTAACCAGATTATCCATGCGTTTCTGAAAATTCATTTCTGCGAGTAATGTTGAAGAAATAATTTCCAAAATATCTTGTACTGTTAGGCTGTATTTAGTGCTCATATATGTTAATTTATGTGGTTAATATTTATGATTCCAAAGCCGTTGTTCGCTTTTTCGATGCAAATTGCATGTCCTTTTTGAGATGCAAATATAGCAGAAGCAATAAGTTCTATCCCTGCAGATGTGGGCATATCTCCACCATATGCTGAGGTTGCTTTAATGCCTATTTCGTTGAGCTTACTTAGTGTGCGTGCAGGTGCGAATACTTTGTGGGATTTAATTTGCGTGATTATTTGTTCTTGCGAAACTATGTTTAAGTCAATGGTTCCATATTGGACCTTTTGAATTGACGGTTTCGTTAAAACAAAAAATGCTGCCCCTTCACTGACTGTTACTGGGGGACGGTTTGGTCCGAGATCTTTTTCGGATATCATTCGGCTGGTGTTGTCTTTAAGAAGAGGGGTTATTTCATCAACTGCTCCAAGTAGAACTTTTTCTACTCTTCCTTCATCTATCCAACAAGCTGCTGTTGTTAACGCTGAATATACTGGACTGTGTAGTTGACAGATAGTTGTATATGGGCAGCTTAGGTTTAAAAATTGACTTAGTACAGCTGTCGGAATGTTATGTACAGAATGTGAAAATGCAAGTGGTGACGCGCAATTTGTGCCAAAATCAAGGATTGAGTCCAAAAAATCAAATGTTTTTTGTGAAGGTCCATATCCTGAGCATAAAATTATCCCCATATTCTCTGGAACATTAATTTCATTATCTAAATTTGTTTCCTTCTTAGAGTCTAGTAAAGCACGGCAGGCTGCAAGTAACGCCATTTTAGAATAGTGATCAACTCTCCGTAGCTGTCTCTGCTGAAAAAAAATGTTAAGATCTGAAGTGTCAGCAGTTTCATTTATAGCAGGGATAGTTAGATTCTTAAGTGCTGCTGTTTTAATGATTTCAAAATTTATTCCAGGAGCAACGAGACCAATTCCTGTGATTGCAAGGGGTGTCATCTTTATTTCCGTTTAAATATTATAGCAGAATTATTTCCACCGAAGGCTAGGGATTGAGATAAAGCAAATTCAGCATTAATTGCAGTTTTTAGTTGCACAGGACTAATTCCAATATCAGGGTCTTGTGTTGAGAACCCGCTTGTAGGCATGAGTAAACCATGTTTGAGCGACAAGATTGTCATGACAGCTTCAATTGCTCCAGCTGCCCCTAAAGTGTGCCCTGTGAAGCCTTTAATTCCTACGAAAGGAGTACTTGGAAAAAGTTTGTTAATGGCTACTCCTTCAACTTTGTCATTGTTAATTGTTCCTGTGCCGTGGATGTTAATGAATCCGATATCAGAGGCGTTTAATTTGCTACGTCTCAACGCTTCACTAATTGCTTTTATTAACCCGGATGCTTCGGGATGTGGAGCTGTTAGGTGGTAGGCATCACAATGTGTTCCATAACCCATTATCTCTGCAAGCGGGAACAGATCGAGTTCATGCATAGCTTTAGTCCCTGCGAGTACGAGAATTGCTGCTCCTTCACCAAGATTAAGCCCTGTTCTCATTTTATCGAATGGACGAGGGCTATCTGGGCTTGTGATCATCAGTCGTGAAAATCCTGTATATGAAATTTCACTTAAAGCATCTGCCCCTCCGGCAAAGACTAAGTCACATAAACCATTTCTAATCCATGATGCTCCTATGCCTATAGCATCTGTTCCTGAAGAGCATGCATTCGTTACTGTTTGTATAGGGCCGTTGAAGGAATATTTTTTAGCAAGCTCAAAAGCAGGGTTACCGTGTAGATAACTGTGGATGGAGGTCATACTTGGACAACTGCCTTTTCTCCATTCTTGATAGAAATTTTTGAAGTTAAGTGAAGCTCCTGTAGATGTTCCTATGCAGGAACCAATTCTCAAGCTATTAGCGTTTTGTTTTGAAAGATTAGTTTTATGGTAGGCTTCAGCTGCCGTATTAAAAAGTAAATGTAATGTTTCAGTTATAGGTAAAGTTGACTGCTCAGGATTATAATTATTGGGCACTGAAAAAACGGGAGAAGGGGAAGAATCCGCTTGGTCTAAAAATAAAGGTAAGTTTGGGGTTACACTACTGTTCAGCATTGTCTCAAAACATTTTCCAGCTGAATTACCAGCTGCGCAGAGACAACTAACGGCGCAGATACTAACGGGCTGATCCATCTCTTAACCTTTTCTCTCTTCGATAAATGAAGCAAGACTGTTAATAGATTGAAAAGCAATTTTACCTTCATCCATATTTTTGATTTCTACACCAAAATGTATTTGGACAAGAACAACTATTTCAACAGCATCTAGAGAGTCTAGCCCGAGTCCTTCATTACCAAAAAGAGGGGCCGTATTCTTAATTTCGTTGGCTGAAAAGTCTGCTAGATTAAGTTCAGTAATTAAGAGCGTTTTTAATTTATCATGCAACGACATTCTATTTCCTTTTTAGTTCAAGTTATCTGTCATGTGGCTGCCACATGTTAAAAAAATTATAAAATTGGTATGGATGTGACTCGCAGTAATTTTCAAGAGCTTTTGCAAATTCATTAGCATACGGAGTGAACGCCTTTGCTCCACGAGTTTCACCTTTGTCTACATCCTGAGGAACTCGAATTGTGCCAGCTATCCAGAATTTACTTTTACTTGCTCCTGTACGAGCTGAGAATGTTATGACAATTGGTGTTTTCATCACAGCAGCGAGTTTAAAAGCACTGATTGGTAAAAGGATTGTGCCTCCTAGAAATTTAGCTGGTACGGTATTTTTATTGCTTCCAAATGTTCTGTCTGCATTAATACAAAGAATAGATTTTCGTTTTAAGGCATCAACCATTTCAATTGCTCCACCCATGGGAGAGGCAGGGTTGATAATGGTGAAATCATTGTCTTTGTTCCGATTCGTCTGAGAGTTTGTTTTTTTGTGTTCAAAAGAGAGTTTGTCAATGTCTTTTTTGTCGCGGAACATAACTACTGCCTTTGGTGCATTAATAAAACTTAGAGCTGACATGCCTAGCTGCCAGCATCCAACATGTCCTGTGATAAGTATTAATCCATTGTTTTCCGCATGTAACTCAGTGATTTTATTTGTATCTTGAGTTGCTGATTTGCTTTCAAATGTATTCAGTATGCCTAAAACTGCTCTATCAACTAACATCTGTCCAAAATTCCAATATAACAGAAAAGTATGGCGCATTCGTTGAAGTAAAGAACATTTTCCGAAACGGTGCATAATATAGTAAGAGGCTCTCTTATTAATGCGAGGTGTCAGCGTGTAAAAAGTTACTACGAAAAAAAGCAGAACATATGCTACATTCTGCCCGGTCAGACGGATAGTTATATAGAAAATATTATGAAAAAAGGATGAAGCTAGGCTCCTACTATCCCACTCAGAGTCATTTTGCTCTTTGTCATAGTGTTTGTCTGATTTGCCAGCCATGCTAAATCCTTACTATTTTTTAGTATTCTTAATTGTTATAAAATGTTTAATAATGCTGGCCATTACATAGATGGCTAGGCCGACTGTAATAGCAAATAGAGGACCAAGTACTAAAGATCCTAGAATCCATTCATAAAGCCTATCTAAAGCTTCGTATCCAATTGTTTGCAAAGAAATATCTGTTAAGAATTCTTTATGTTGTAAATAGTATCCAGTTTCAATGCATAATGCTGGAATAATCGGAGGTATGCAAATTTGGCTGACAGCAAGCCCTGTTATTTTACTTAATCTAAAATATCCGCACACTAAAATTATAACAATGGAATGCATGGCTATGAGAGGCAGTGTGCCAAGTAGCATACCTATTGCGCCAGAGATAGATAATGTGAATGGTGTTTCGTCTTTTGAAAGTAGTAATTTAAGTGAGCGCAGGGGATGAATAGGGGATATTTTACCGTTTTCATCTTTGTCATATTGACGATGAGGTACAGGAAGAAAAGCGCGTGCAGTAAGTCTAGTGTTAAGAAGAGAAATTTGAATATTGTCCTTCAAAGCTTTAAAATGTGAAATTCTTTCTGATGGGTGAGGGTAATGAACTCTGATGGGCTGATCTTTGAGTGTAAAACCGGCCCAAGCAGCCTTGACAAGTATTTCAACTTCAAAAGCGTAGCGTCGTTCAGTTGTTTTTAATACTGGAAAAATTTCAACAGGGTATGCTCTAAAGCCACTTTGAACGTCAGAAATCTTTATTCCTGTTTGTACACGTAACCAAAAGTTTGAAAAATTACGGCCGAATTTAGATGAATTTGGAATGTTTTCTCCATTGAAATCACGGCAACCGATAATTATCGCACGTGGACTTTTGTTTATGGCCGTAACAAAAAGAGGAATTTCTTCAGGAAAGTGCTGCCCGTCTGAATCAATTGTAATAATATGAGTTTTGCCTAATATTTTAGCTTCATTTGCCGCAGTTAGAATGGCCTGACCTTTTCCTTTGTTTTGCTTATGTGTAATTATTGATACAGGTAGATCTCGTACTGTATTAACTCCATCGTCTGTGCTCCCATCATCTACTATTAATACGTCATAACCTGTTGCTAAGGATCGCTCTGCTATATTGCGTAAGGTTTTACCGTGATTATAAATAGGAATAACTACTAATGGGTTTACCATTAATTCTAAAAGTTCTTTTTTTATTGTCATGTATTTTAGGTTGTTAATTGTCAAATCTAATAAGTTGATCCCACATAATCCCTCTAAAACCGAATTTTTTCATAATATTGATTCGTTGCTGTCCTTCGTCCGGAGGGAATAACCTATCTCTTCGTTTTTTAAATCCAGCAATAAGTGTGTCATTCATTTCATCTTTATCTAGTAGTGGTGAAAAGTAATATAGAGGATCTAGAAGAGGTTGTTCCTGGTAAACTATTCCTTCTTTTAAAGCTCGTGCAAAAAGTGGAGATTCTTTGTGAAGTCTTATGCCAGAAAAAGGGAAGACAACGCATTTTCTTAGAGAATTCATATTATTAATTCCTTCGTGCACTGTTTGCATTGATTCTTCGGGGCCACCGAATATGACAAAATGGGCACAAGGGATTCGCTGAGCTATACATTTTTCATTGAAATCAACTACATCAGAAAGGCTAAAGCCCTTGTTCATTGCGCGTAAAGTTGTGTCTGAAGTTGCGTCAGTACCTACTTCAATGGCTTGCATCCCAGAACGTTTAAGTAACTGTAATTCATCCTTTTCAATCCGATGCGGTTGAAAAAAAGCAGACCATTTAATATTAATATTTCGGCGGATGATTTCTTCAGCAACTGTGAGATAGTGCCCAGTGCGATCATTAAATACCGAGTCCGTAAAAAAGAAATGTTCTGCTCCTAAACTGCAAAGTAATTCGATTTCAGCTGCAACGGTCTCTGTTGGTCTAAATCGCATTTTATGACCTTCTAGTGCTGGATATGTGCAGTATGCACATCGGTTTTCGCAGCCTCGTTTGGTCTGAATATTAATTATACCACTTTCTTGTAGATAAAATTTAACTAGTTCTGGCGACCAGTGAGGGGAAAGCATTTCGGAGCTACTGAGTCCCTTTTGAGGTCCGTATATGACTTGAGGTTTTTCTTTCGATTCGAGTTGTTGAATAAGTTTGACCATTTTATGTTCGCCTTCACCAATGATTCCATAATCAGCATCTATAAAAGATAATATCTCATCTGGAAGTAAAGAAAAACCTGCTCCTCCAACAATAACTTGAATATTTAGAGCTTTTATTGAATGAACAATTTCTTTAACTTTTTGAATGTATCCGTTTTTATGAGAAGTAAAAGAATCAACATTGTCGACATTTCGAATAGATATTCCTACGTAATCAGGATTATCAATTTTGAGTTTATTGGTAAGGTCTTTTAAATCTTGTCCGTGAGCTAACATGTCATACTGTACAACTTTATGCCCAGCATTCTGTAATGCTGCAGCAATAATTGACATTCCAATAGGATATACAGGGTAAGGTTCTACTACAGTATTAGAAGATAATAAAAAAATAGATGCCATTATTTTTAAATTGCGCTTGAAAAATCATTTATAGGTCGTAGCGGAGACAACGTGCCTGATTTCCATTTTTCACATAATTCAGCAAATAAATCAGGTTGAAACATCATTAACTCATTGTCTTTTATAAAAAGCTGAACAGTATAACCTGTGGTAGTTATTTCGTTAGATGAGTTTCTGATTATGAATTCGTAATTCATTCGCGCTGCTTCAGTCCAATGCAGTATCGTTTCAATTGTGATTGTCTCACCAAAATTGAGAGGTTTGATGTAATCTATATGCATTTTCTTGATAGGTGCAGCAATATTAGACATGTATAGGTCTTTGTAGCCTATACCGTATACATCCCCAAGAGCTATTCGGCCATCCTCAAAATAGCTAGGATATCGTCCATGCCAGACAATATTCATGAGATCTACTTCCTCGAATCTAATTTTACGAGAAATGGTTAGCCTTAGCGGAGCAGGTGCGCAATTTTGAGTTGGAAAATATATTTTTGAAGACATTTTATACCCTTGGAGCAAATGTTAGTTGATATGAAGCGGCTTTACTTGTTCCTATGCTCAGAGAGCACATGCAGGTGTAGTCTGATTGGTTCTTTTTAATTGTAAAGTTTAATAGAATTATTTCACCAGGCGTGATCGGTCGTAGGAATTTGCATCTTGTAGCATTTTTTATGGCAAAAGTTTGACTTGAATTTTTTTTCTCAAGAGCTTCAAGACTGCTGATTTCTCCTAGTATAATTTGTAGAACTCCTGGTAGAATAGGATTATTGGGAAAATGACCGTCGAATCCAGAAAATGAGGATTTAAAAAGGAAGGTGCGCGAGTATGTTTCTTCACCTATTATTTCTAGAGGTCCGGCAGCTTCTTTGATTTGCGCATGGATATCCATATTAAAAGTATTCCGGTTTAAGGGTTGGTATTTAGCAATAGCTCAAGACTAAAATTTTTATTTTTATTAATAAGGACCGTCTGTTGTGGGAAAATATAGTTTTTGATTTGAACAGCTCCTTTTCCTGTGATGACGTAAGGTGAACGTTCTTTCTGGAAATCTGAAGAATTCGTATTAATTCCTAAAGGTGGATTTGATAAATATAACTCATAAATGCAATCCATTGCTTCTTCGTAGAAATGTGGTATTGCTCTAATGAATGGTGAAATGTAGAGAGGTTTAGAGGTATATTCTTTTTGATACCTATTTACTTTTTTATGCTTAATAGCTTTTATCTCAGCTATAAAAAGTTTAAGTCCCATCTCGTTTAAAATAACGATCTTGGCATATCTAGATTCAGGAGAATAAAGTAAAATTCCTCTAAGAGGGATACGCTTACTCTGGATTTCGAGCACTCCTGAGTGATACAATCTATAGTTTTTATCTTCTTTCTGGTTTGTTGGGGGAGTAGCATGTGTTGAACACCCTAAAGGGAAGCCAAGTGACACTAGTAACAGTTGAAAGAGTATAATCTTTTGCAATACCTTACGCATGTCAAGTTTCTTTGCTCTGATTTGATGTGTAATGCAAGTTTAATAATCTTGGTAGAATAAATATTGCACATAATAGGGCTGAACTGATGCCGATTGCAACAGTTGCTCCTAGTGAGTTCAAAGATGGGTGTTTTGCAAGAACCAGCACACCGAACCCTGCTAAAGTTGTTAATCCAGATATGCGAACGGCTTTTAATGTTGATGGAGTAGTCTCTTTTACTTCTTGAAATACCATGAAAATACCATAATCCGCACCTAAACCTATGACAAGAGGTAAAGCTATAATATGAAAAATATTAAGTGGAATATTTAGAATACTAAGCAATGAAAATGTAGATATAACTCCAAATATAGCTGGAAAAATGGCAAGTGTAGCTCGGCGTATGTTTTTGAATAGGAGTAAAATTAGAATTATTACAAGAACTCCTGATAGGCCAATAAATCTCAGAATATCTTTCTCCATTTCAAATTCGAGCGCTTGTTTGAATTTGCTTTGTGCAACTAATCGTACTCCTAAAAGTTTTTCTTTTTGAGGTGTATAATATTTTATTATTCGCTCAGTATCAGGAAGCAATGTTATAATGTTTACATGCTCCTGATATGATGTTTTAGGAATGAGCATTTCAGCAAGAAATCCAAGAGAGCTGGAACGCATGCTTTGTATTGATTCTGGAACAATAGGATTGCTTAGTTTTTTTATACTGCTATCAAAGATTTTCGGAGCAAAGTGGAGCTTAGCTCCTTCTTTTTGAAGGATTGCTTTTGTTTCATTAATTTTATTATTATTCCAAAATTTTCTCCATCGGGAAAAATTCTCTTGTTGTGCTTGATAGTCAGGAAGAACTTGAGATATATTGATAGCTTTTTCATTTTGTAAATTTTTAGTTATATCAGCCCATACTTTAGTGTTCTTTTGTAGTGCTTCTTGCTGTGTTGATCCAGATGCAAAAAGTAAAGAATGCCCACGGAGATCTCCCCATGAATCAGTGAATATCTTTTCTGTATTATGGATATTTTCTGAAATATAACCTAAGTGTTTAAGCTCAGTGTCAAAACAATTAGATAATGCAATAATACTACCTGATATGATTAGAATAGCTGAAATAATTAATGTAATTTTTTTTGATCCGCGTTTTTTTGATTCTAATCTTGGGGGCGTATTTTGGGATATTGAAGGGGATGAGCAACAAAAATTAGGGATGAACAAAAGCGCATAACTGCAAGCTGCAATAATCCCTGCTACGGAAAAAACAGCGAGTTGTTTGATCCCAGGTATGCCTGAAATATACAATGCTCCAAATGCAACACAAGACGTGGCTGCCCCATAAAGAATTGGAAATTTGATATTCCTAACAGCTTGTTTAGGATCATCATGTCGGTCTGCAAGTGCAAAGTATGTGTGAATTGCAAAGTCAATTGAAACACCCATTAATATTGAGCCGAAGCCAATGACAATAGTGGACATATTGGGGAAAAAAATGGCGGTACTTCCTAGACCTGCCATGATTGCTATACCTGGAGCTAAAAAAATAGCTAAGGCCCCTACATGTCGGAATGAAAATAAGAAAAGTATTATCAGTGCTACTGCCGATACAATTGAAATTGTAGTTAAATCATTTTTGATGATAGAGGCATTGGCAACAGTATAAATATGGCCACTTAGCAGTGAGATTGAAATGTCAGAAGATTTTAAATTATTTTCTGCAAGAGCAGAGTGGCTTATTTGTTTAAAGTTGGACAGAAGTTTCTCACCACCATTAGAATCAGTCATAGGGATTTGGGATTTAGCAATCAGCAATAACGCTGTTTGGTCATTGTTTAGTATGTGCTGACCTTTTGTATTGAAGTGAGGTAAAAATCTTAGTGAAGCAATTTTTTTTAAATAGAGACTACGAAGGTTGAGCGGATCAGATACGATAATTTTTTTAACACCAATACCAATAGGAGAAATTAGTTGGTGTTTATTTATTTTTAATGTTGCTGCAACCGTATTAGGAGAGGTTAATTCTTCTAAATTTTTCAAATCTGCTTCTGTCGTTAAGTTTGGAGCTTGTGTAAGCAAATAATCTATAATGGATTGAGGAGTAGTTTTTGAATAATCCTGCAGAATGAAATAAGGAGGTTTAAACCGACTAGAAAGGCTTTTGGCTACATTTATTAGTTGTTCTGGAGTAACTTTTTTACTCTGTAATGTAATGAGCACACTACCGGATAAAGGAGCTTTTTGAAGTAACGTAAAGTCTTCTTTGATTCGTCCATCCGTTCCTGCAGGAATCATTGCAGAGATATCTTCTCTAAAGGAAACAGACCGCAAGGGGAGCACGCAAAGAATTACGAAAAGTATTAAAAATAGAACGTAGCGTATTTGCGTATGTTTCTTTGAATAATTTTTAGATGTAAATATTGAAAGAATCATGACTAGTGGCTTGTAAATGTTTTAGGAGGCAAATTTGTATTGATTAGGACCTTTGAAAATTCAATTCTTGTATAGTCACCGCAAGGTTCGTGGAGCTCAAGTGCTGTAAGATGACTTTTATCATTTGAAAAAAAGACAATGATTTGATTAAGGAATTCTCTGGTCGCGGTGGACTTAGGTGTAAGTTCCATAACTATTGGGGAGTCGGAAGTTATGGAAATATTATATACAGATTTAAGCCATGCCATATTCATGGTTGTCCATGCTAAGATTTGTTGAGAGACGATCTCCATTTCTGGTGATGTTTTTATGTTGAATGTAGTAGAATTTTTATCAGATTCATCCCACCTTAATCCATTTTCTCCTTTAATTATAAAGCCGGAGGCGAATGGTTTTAGGTATTCCCATCGCAAATAATTAGGTTTGGCAAATGCAAATTTGCCTTTAGATATAATAGTATCCTCAAAAAGTGAAATATAACTTTGTTGAGTGAATTCACTTGAAATTGTTATGATTTTTTCTGAATTAGCTTCAAGTGCTAGAGTTATCTTATCCTGTTTATATTTTTGCTGCGCGAGAGCTGGAATGCATAATATATGAACAAAAGCGATGCATAAGAGTAGGTTTAGCACGAATCTAAACGTTGACTCTCTAATGTTTGGGTGTTTGAAGAAAAGCATATTATGAATTTTTGTTCCTGTGTTAAATAGGCTGTAAGGTCTTAATTGTTTTGTTCCTGTGGAACCCAGACTTTAATTTTTCCTTCAGCAAGAACAGTGTAGTTTTGTGAAACTGTACCTTCAACAACTGCAAATCCATCGAACTCACCCGTTGTCTGAACAGATATGTTGAGATCATTAATTATTGAAGGAAAATCAGAATAATGAAAATTAAATTTCTGAACTCCTACAAGGTAGCCATTAGGAATTGGAGCATTTTGCTGCAGATAAGAATATCCGCATACAGCTGCATACGTTTGAGCAACAAGTTCTATAAAAAAGGGGGACAGGATGGAGCCGGAATTTGAATGAGTAATGCTTTCAGGTGGAAGAAATGCTGTTGCAGTTCCTGCTCCTTCGGATGCATGGATTACGCTGTTGATTAAAAGCATCTTACCGCGATGTGGAAGTAGTTTTTTAGCTTCAATTGGGAAGGTCATAATTTAGTTCCGTATACTTGATTTTGTCAGTATGAGAAGGCTAACGCGACAATAAGGTTTTGTTAAACATACTACGAAATCTGTGATTGTTGTTGCAAAATTCATAGATTTTATATTAGCCTTTAATATGGTAGTGCCACTTGCGTAGGTTTTTAACGGTTATATTTTAAGTTAAGCATAAACTCCATTAGAACAATTATTTAAAACTAAAGTTTATAACTCGCATATAGATTTAATAAAGCTCTAAATTGGAGTTCTTCAAGAAGATATGAGTTGTATACAAAAGATGAATTTAATTATTTAATTTTATTGATCCAAACTCTTAAGAGCTTATCCAAGATTAGGGCAATGTGTCATCATTGCCCTAATCTATGTATTTATTAATGGTAAACTGAGATGTTGAGGTGGTAGGTTATTTTCCGGTTGATTGAATAGTTGGTTCTAATTCGCGGTTTATAGCGTTAGACAAATTGTTTACCCATGCATTATAGTTGCTATGAATTTTGTCACCTTTATGTTTTAAATTGGTGCTAGATTTATAGTTAATGCTGTAATCTTTAGTTGTGTAAGTAATATCAACAACTGCTTGGTGACTGCGGAGATTCAAAGTTCCTACAAGATGACCTGGAGCAATGTCTGACATTTTCCAGTTTAGGCTGTATCCTGCTCTTATAATAGAGTTTTTTACTTGATCTAAAGTCTTAGTGTTTGAACTATCAGTCAATATTGGAGCCATTTCGATGTTCTGAATTGTGGCAGTCCTGCAACCTGAGAGAAAAGCAATAGCACAGATAATAGTAATTAGAAGAGTAATTCGGAAGGGTTTCATTTCAAAGCTCCTGAAGTTTAACTGTTAGTTGTTATTTCATTGAGTTTAACTGCTTGATAGCTGTAATCATATTTTCTTTTACTCTATTTCGCAATTCAATATGTCCACTTTCATGATCTTTATATTCTAGTGGATAAATGGGTTTTAGTATTTTCCCACGAATTTTAGAGGGTCTAATTAACATTTTATTTTTGGGTAGTAGATTATGAGTTCCGGAAAGACATAAGGCCACGATCGGAATCCCCGTTTTTACTGAAACGTAAAACGGACCAGAATGAAAACGGCGCAACTTTCCATCTGTACTTCTTGTGCCTTCTGGGAAGAACATTAAAGATGCTTTTTCTTCAAGTGCAGTTCTCGCTTGGTCAACAATCTGGCTAAATTCTAAATCCTCTACGTTGATATATCCGGCCATACTCATAAAAAAACCATAAAATGGGATTTTAAATGGCCAGTTACGAACGGCCATACAAATATTTTTATTGGGCTGAAATGAAACAAGGTATGGGTCAAAAAAAGACTCATGATTTGAAACAATGATACATGGATTTGGTAATTGTGGTTGTTCTGGCCACTTAATATCAACAAAAAGTTTCATTAAGTGTGAACATATCCACCCATAGAACCAAATCATTTTTCGAAGTGTATCTGATTTTTTCCAAGCTAATAGTTTTGTAAGAACTAAATAGCAGACAGGTGAAAATATAATACTTGCAAGAGTCCATGTAAGTAAGGATAGATAAATGCCTGTATTAATCCATATTAGATTCATTGATGCAATAATTTTTATAAGCAGGCTTTCAGATTCAGCTGGATTCTTATTTTTGTGCATCATGGATATGGGGTGATGAATGAAATCTAAGCTTGTGTTTTTTTGCTGAGAATAAAATTATATAAGTCTTCTACAGAGCGTATCTTCTTGAATGCTTCATCTTTTTTAATTTTTATATTTAATTCTTGTTCAAGCACGATTACCATATCTACAGCGTCAAGACTGTCTAGTCCAAGCTCTTCTTTAAAACGTGCTTCTGGAACTATGTCTTCAATTTCAAGTTCAAATTCTTCAGCAAGAGCTGAGTTTATACGGGTTACAATTTCATTATCAATCATTCTGGTCTCCTTAAAACTAGTGAAGTATTAATACCACCGAGGGCGAAATTATTTTTCAGCGCATACGTAATCTTTCTTTGTTGCAATCGCAAGTTGTGGTTTGCACATTTACAGTCATCAGATGTGTTAAAAAGATTTCGCGTTGGGATTATTATGTTATTTTTCATCATGCAGATTGTAGCAATTGTTTCAAGAGCTCCGCTTGCCGCCATAGTGTGCCCTAAATGCCCTTTTAAACTACTAATAGGAGGAGCTGATGGTAATGCCTTGGATATTGCTATGCATTCTGCTGAATCTCCTTGCTGGGTTCCTGTCGCATGGGCGTTGATATAATCAATAGATTCATGAGAAATATTGCTGTCCTGTAAGGCCATTTCTATGCACTTTGTAATCGCGTCTGGGCTTGGGTTGGCCATGTTTGAACTGTCACAGATGCTAGAGAATCCGACGACTTCAGCTAATATTACTGCATTTCGTTTTATGGCCGATTCGTAGCTTTCAAGTAAAAGTATACCTGCTCCTTCAGAACAAACAATTCCGTCACGTGTAATATCAAAGGGGCGAGGGGTAGTAGTCGGGTCCTCTATACCAGAAGTTGAGGCTGCTTCCAGAATATCAAATGTACCAACAGTTAAAGGGTGTAGTTCTTCTGAGCCTCCGCAAAGCATCATATCCTGTTTACCTGATGCTATGATTTCTGCTGCCAGTCCTATGTTTTGACATCCAGTAGAGCAGGCCGCTGATGTTGACTGAACTCTACCAGAAATTCCAAAAAAATGAGCCATATTGGAGGCGCAACTATGATTCATTATTTTAAAAAATTCAGTTGTATGTACTGATTCAATGCTTCTTGCATTGAGGTAGCCAGAGAAAAAGTTTTCCATAGCCTGGACACTTCCTATCGTGGAACCGACGCATAAACCGGTTCTTCCTCCTGTAAGTTGTTCTTCTGTTAGTCCTGCTTGTTTAAGTGCTTCGAGGCCTGCTAAGCAACCAAATATGGAAAGTGCAGACATTGTGCGACGGAACTTGCGATGTATCACTTTTATGTCGCATGCTGGAACTTTTCCGCCAACACGAGGTCGTAATCCTTTTATTTCAGCTAAATCATCAAGTATGGATATGCCAGATTGTCCATTTTCAAGCGCATTCCATAATGCAGTGACTCCGTATCCGAAAGGAGAAACCGCGCCCATACCAGTGATTACTACCCGTTGTAGATGCATCGAAGTTCCTTATGAATTTTTTCATGACCTAAAAGTATCCCACATGTTAAATAAGCAGAAACTATAGCTCCCAGCATTCCTGGCGCCACTATACTTTGACCAGCAAATAAAAGTCCTGTTACTTTAGTTAGTGGTAGTGGATTATATTGTGATGCTGTGTGTGCGATACCATATAGGCTACCACTAGGAGTGCTGCAGTAATGCTTGAAAGTTAGTGGGCTTGCAGATTCAACAAAATTTATTTTGTTTTTGAACTCAGGACAACGTGTAAAAAATTCATTTTTAAATTTTTGAGTAAGTTCATTTTTATATTCAATATATTCAAGTGGTCTTTTTGAGTAAGTTGAGTCTGTCCACATTGAAAAATCCTTAAAATCATGCGGAATAATAGCTGTTACAGCTTGCGTTCTGTTTTGCTTTAAAGTTTGTGTTGCTGAGACAAATATAACACGTTCTGAGAACGGGGCTGTGCCTGATAGGAGATCTTTGTAATCTCCTTGCGGCCAGAGGTAGATATTTTTGCGGAGAAGTTCTGGTAAAGGAACATTGGCAATTCCAAAAAACATGAGTGCTGAGGTTGTATCCTTTAATGCTTTCAGTCTGCGATTAAATACAGGACGGAAAGCTTGAGGAGGCATGCAGGGGAGCAGGTCTTTAGGATGTGCAGTCCAAATACAGGCGTTAGCGGCGATTTCGGTTTTGTCTTTAAGAGTGACAGATCTAAAGGAGTTATTGTCATCAGTTTTTATACAGGAAACAGTTTTTCCTAAAAGAAGGGTCACTCCTGAGTTGATTAATTGTTTTTCATATGCCTTAACAATTGCGGACCCTCCACCCTCGATAGTATGGGCAGAAAGAAAGTAGGAACCTGCTATGAGGGCGTGCGTTGATAGCATGGCGTCTTCGGGATTGGTTCCGTATAATACTGTATGGTAGCTCAATACCTCTTTAAGTTTTTTATTTTTGGTGATTGAATCCAAAAAATTTTGAAGAGTAGATGTTTCTGAGTGTAGAGCTGCATCTAGTGAAAACTCGTTTTCAAAGTTTAAGTAAGGTGATGATTTAAATATTTTTTTTATTGTTTTAAGATACTTATGGATAGCTTTTTCTTCTGCTGGAAAATGAATGATAAGTTCTTTTTGGAGAGCCTCATAACCAAACGGAATAATGATTTCTTCTTTGGAATGTTCAAATTTAATGGTGTCAAAACCGTTTTCGTTGAACGGAATTTTTGAAAGAGAATCTGAAATTTCTAAATGCCTTAAATATACATCAAGAGGATGGTTTGTTCCATATCCTCCAAGTAAATGTATACCAGTCTCAAAATTTACTCCATGGCGTTTAAAGCCTCGTATCGTTGGGGCTAGCGATGGAAAGGCTTCAATAAGTGCAACTTTTTTTCCTTGCTTAGCAAGGAGTAGTGCTGCGGTCATGCCTGAAAGTCCACCACCGACAACTATATGATCATAATTACTCATTAGAATGAGAGGACTAGACATGAATTTGTTCCACCGAATCCGGCAGAATTAAGCAAAGCATTGCGTGGCCCAGAATTGTCTGTTTTAGTTATGATATTGAGCCCTTCTGAATTGCTATCTATAGATTTTAAATTGATATTAGGTGCAATAAATCCGCCTTGATGCATTAAAGTTGTATAAACAACCTGGCTTGCTCCAGACATCCATAATTCGTGCCCAGTCATTGATTTAGTAGAAGATATTCTTGGAGAACATCCGTTAAATAAAGATTTAATATTTTGTGCTTCAGCTGCATCACCAGCTATAGTTGATGTTGCATGGGCACATATATAGTCAATATCTGAAGGATAAAGCCCTGCTTGTTTTAAGGCCTTTGCTCCGGCTCTAGCAAGACCAGTATCACTTGGTACCGCGAGATGTTCACCGTCTGATGAAAATCCATAACCTGTAATGAATCCTAAAATATTTGCTCCGCGTTTTTCGGCAAGATCATAACGCTCTAGTATAATTGCTGCAGCTCCTCCGCTTGGGATCAGGCCGTCTCTTTCTGAATCAAATGGGCGACTTGCCTGTTGAGGGTTGCTAATTCTAGTTGAAAATGCACTTAGTCCATCAAAACTACACATAGATTGCCAGTTTATTTCTTGAGCGCCTCCGCATATAATACGTTCCTGCTGACCTGAAGCAATTAGGTTAAAAGCTTGTCCAACGGCATGGCCTCCGCTTGAGCATGCAGAGCTAATAGTCCAAGCAGCTCCCTTTGTTTTGAAAAGAGTATTTAAGTTCATAGTGATATTAGAGGTCATAGATCTAAAAATAGTACCACTACCAATAAGAGATGTTGCTCCTCTCGTTGTAAGTAAGTTGACTTGTTCAAGCGCCGCAATACAGCTGGAATCACAACCGAAAATCAGTCCACTTTCATCATTTTGTATGTCTTCACTTTTTAGGCCGGATTGAGACAATGCCTGAACTGATGCTGCATAAGCTTGTATTGTATAGTCAGGCATGCTCCTACGTTGCTTTTTATTAAGCCAGTCTTTGGAGGAAAAACCTCTAATCATTCCTGTTAGGGGACTTTCAAAGCCAAGTTCAGTACGTTCTGGATCGATGGCTATGCCTGATTTTCCTTGTTTAAGAGAATTTGAGATCTCATCAAGGGTGATGCCGAGAACAGAAATTGCTCCTATTCCGGTAATAGCTACTTTATATGGTAATGACAAAATTATGCTCCTATAAAAAACAAAAATTAAGTATAAATACCACCATTTACAGAAATAGTTTGGCCTGTAATATAAGTTGCTTTTTCTGAACATAGAAAGGAAACGACTCCTGCAACTTCATTTGGTTTTCCTATTCTGCGAAGGGGGATCTGTGAAGTAATTTGATCAATCGGAAGGCCCGCAAGCATGTCTGTTTCAATGAAACCAGGGGAGACAGCATTTACCAATATATTTCGTTTGGCAACTTCCATTGCAAGAGATCTTGTGGCACCAATCAGTCCTGCTTTTGCTGCAGAATAATTGGTCTGCCCAGCAACTCCAGTTTCACCGGAAGTTGAAGAAATATTAATTATACGTCCACATCTTTTTCTAAGCATTTTAGTTACAACTGGCTTAGTTACGTTAAAAAAACCGTCAAGATGAACTTGTAGAACTTTATTCCAATCTTCTTTGTCCATAAGCATGATAAGTGAATCTCGTGCAATACCTGCATTGTTTACGAGTATGTATGGGACATCTTTTTCTAACATTGGAGAAAGGACTTCGTTCACTGAATTTTCATCAGCAACATCAAATTGTAGTAAGGTGCATTTTCGTCCTTTATTACGGATTGTAGTTGCAATTTCTTCAGCAGATTTTTCGCTGGTGCGAAAATTTAACCATATATCATACCCGTCATCAGCAAGTTGTAATGCAATGGCAGCTCCAAGACCTTTACTTGCTCCGGTAATTAGTGCGATTTTTGACATAAAATAATCACCTTATTAAAGTAAAATATTGTAAGGGTATTGCATATATCCTATGCTCTTGACTGAGTAAAGTTGTATCGGTAAGCTTGTTATTAATATGTTTTTTAAAATCATGCATGTTGGGAAGCTTTTTTTTGTCGATATTTTTTAAAATATGTATTAAATGGTACTATTATAGGTTGTTGTTTAGGTTACGAGCTGATTTTTTAATGCTTATTTCTTGTGGAGTTCATATGAAAAAAACAATTTTTTTATTAATAATGATTGCAGCCCTTACTGCTTGCGGAGCTAAAACTCCTCATGAAAATTCTCACTATCAAGATATCGATCCTGCAGCTAAATTTAGGATTAATCCCACTATTGATGAATCAGGATTTCGTTATGTTAAAGGGACTGATTCCGCTGATTTATTTAAGAGCCTTAATTTTTTAGATATTTCTTCAAATACATCTGTAGCTCTTATGGAAGAATTGAAAAAAAATAATTTATTCGATGAAACTGGCTCTTCTCCATATTCTATTACTGTTACAGTAAAGGAATATAAGCCGGGAAATGCGTTTGGAAGGTGGGTGTTCCCAGGGTTTGCTCCGACTGAATTGTCAACACAAAGTGTTATTTTATTAAGTGATAAACCTGTCCAAGTGATTAATTCGTATGATTCAGTGTATATTTGGGACTCTTTTGGCAGTGATACAGATGAATTTTGGGATTCTTTTACTGTGAATGCATGGGAATATATTTTTCAAAATGTAGCTCAAAAAGAAGTAAAAGAACTTCGGAACGTTATGGGAATACTCGATAATTCTAATTAAAAATATTTGAAAATAAAGTATCTTAAGCCAATTATCTTGACAAAATGTTTTATGATTTTTTTGCCAAATAAATTAAATTTCTTCTTTTTAGATTGGCATTCCCTACGAATTTATAGTGGCTAATTTTTTTTAATTTAGAAGGGCTTCATTCGCGATTAAATTTCATCTTCAGTTGATGTTCGGCCTTTTTTATACCCTTCATGGAATTCATGTGGCATTTCTTTTACTTCTTTAATGGTTTTTCCTGTCGTTTCACCAATTTTTGCGCATCCAAATAAAGATAAAGTAAGAATTAAGAATAGTAGTGCAGAAGCTATTTTAGTTAACATTTTCCCTCCATATTTTGATTTAAAATATATAGCTATTTATATGAAAAGTCGATGTTTAAAATAAAAATGGCATTTCAAGGTTCCCCTAATGGTGAGAGAAAAGAAGATAAGGTCTAGTTGTTGTGATTGAAAATGAGCTTTAATCTTGAGCTCTTTTGAGGTGAAGCTGTAAGTGGCTCATGGATAAACAGGTAACTAGATTTCTAACCCAAAAAAGCGCTCAATCAGACAGATGGTAGAAAGAATTGCTTGGTTCTGATTCAGATCGTAAAATTGCTACTAAAATCGGATGTTTTGCGAGTTCTGTTTCGCGGCAACGGCGGAAAATGGTGATACTTGCGTATTCGACATAAAGCTTACTGTTTCAAATAAATATCACTGCACAACCCTCTTCTCGGGCGCAAGCTTAACCATAACATCTCTAACCATGTCAGAAATTTCAATAAGCTTAGTAGAATATTGCTGATTTATTTCATATTTTGCAGCTTCTTCAATTTGCGCAGCCAATGATTGCAATCTTATAGCCCCATGTTCCGGAGAGATTTTACCTTCCTTAATTTCATGGGCAATCATTCGTAACTGCTTAGCAAAATTTTTTATATAATTCATATCTCATTTATATCATCACCGTCTTATGGGGAAGGAATAATCCCTCCCCACCAATCCAAATTATTAATTATGTAATTCAACGCCTGACGCTGAATTGCCTCCAATAATGTCCCGCAAGGTCGATAAAAGAGATTGAGGTGGAGTTGTGCAACCTCCCAAGCTTCTACGGTTAAACTCATTAGATATTAGATTAAATGGTATAATTGTAACTCGTGTGGTAATCATCCCATTTTTAATGGCTCTTAAAAGTAGAGGCTATGCGGCCATTCTCAGTTTTTGCATCGGGGTAATGCCACCAATGCCCATATTGGGCCGTTCGTTGTTGTATGTCCAGAGCCATTTTGTTGCGTGCTCCTGGACCTCATTGATGCTCTCGAACAAACATTGTGCGAGCCAATCATACCGCACAGTTCGGTTGAATCTCTCGACATAAGCATTTTGCTGAGGGTTGCCAGGCTGAATGTAATCCAAACATATCGCGTGCTTTTCAGCCCAGGCTTGCAGCTTATGGCTGATAGACTCCGGCCCGTTGTCGCAACGTATCGCGGGCTTGCCTCGCCATTCAATGATCTGATCCAACGCACGAATAACTCGTTCAGATGTCAAGGAAAAGTCTACATCAATTGTGAGTCCCTCACGGTTAAAGTCATCAATCACATTGAAAAGACGAAAATTACGACCATATTGAAGCTGATCGTGCATAAAATCCATGGACCAAGACTGGTTGATTGCAGTCG